>JBDTYJ010000422.1:0-4306 GCA_040005755.1 Pseudomonadota bacterium | reverse complement strand
CGGCCTACGGAATGCGCCCGGCCGGCTACTATCCGCCCAGCGTCGATAGCGACCCTGCCACGTGGGATCGCTCGCCCCTACCGGCGGGCGCGTGCGTGTACCGCATTCATGGTTTGACTCCGAACTGTCAGCGCGCTGGAACTTTGGAGCCGGATTCCTGCGAAGGGTACTCGTTCGGTGGCTCGCCTGCCGAAGTGCCGAGCTACTACGAAACGAGCGTGTGCACGCGGCGCATCGCACCCGGCTGCCCCACCGCCGATCCGTGGAATGCATCCGGGCACTGGTGGTACCTGCAGCCAGACGGCGAGAACGTCGACCTAGTGCTGTGCGCCCCCGAATGCGCCTCTCCCGCGCTCAAGGACAGCGGCTGCTTGCACCTATCAGGCCCGCCGCCCACGCCTTAAGTCTAATCGTTGAGCCGCACCGCTTGGGTTCAGTGATCGGCGCTGCCGTGCGGCGAGCGCGAGAGGAACACGCCTCGCGCTCGCCACATGCTGCCGCGCCACGGTGCTACGGCGTAGATGTCAGTTCGACGCGCCGCCCGCACCGCCCGCGCCGCCCGCACCACCTTCGCCGCCCGCGCCTGCGTTGGCGAGCGTTCGCGCGTCGAGGAACGTGACGGCGGACGATATGTCCGGCCGTGCCGTCGTGCTCGTCGTCGCGTCGCCGAGGGCCAAGAAGGTCGACAGGTCGATGCGCGCTACCCATTGCCGCTGCGAGTTCACGAGGAACCCGACAGAACGACCGTCGGAGATGCCCGTTGTGACGGCAACGCCGTGCGGGTCGCCAATGTTCGACCAGCTCGACCCACTCGGCAAGAATGGCATGCTCGCCTGAACCGCACGGATCAAAGCAGGCGCGAGGATCCCGGTGTCGACGGCAGGACCGCCGCCCGTAGCACCGGCACCCGTTGCAGCGCCGCCGCCCGTAGCGCCGCCGCCCGTAGCGCCGCCTTCGCTAGGCGCCCCACCTTCGCTAGATGCCCCACCTGCACCGGATGCCCCGCCTTCGCCGGAAGAGGACTCTGCATCCGCGTCCAAGCGCGAAGTCAGACCGGTCAGGTCGAGCGCGGCAACGGTCGACGAGCTTTCTTCTTCGAGCAAAGCGAAGTGCCGCTCGGGTTCGATAGCAACGCCCGTGAGGCCGAAGCCAGGCAGCACGTAGTTTCGCGCCGTCATGAGCCCTTGCTTTTGATCGTACTTCGCGTGTCCGAAATCGATGATGTTTTGAAATCCCCCTCCTTCGGAGGGAACAATCACGACCCCGAGCGACGGATCCGCGGCGGCCGAATCCGGCTCCCGACCCACTGGGGACGCGGGCGCGCGCGGGCTAGCAGCGATCGGATCATCGTAATTGTACACGCTTTCATCGGATAGATCGATGATCGCCAGCCCGTCACTGATCACCGTGCCGCTCGAGCTCTTGACCTGACTGCACGCGCTCGGGGCCTCACTCATGGCACCACGGCTCTGGCTGCACTCGTAGAACGGATCGAGAATCAAGCCACGCGTCGAATCGAAGCCGAAGTTTTCTGCAGGCGGCGCCTCAATGGTCTTCGTGATCTCCTGCGTGGTCAGATCCACGATTGCAAATCCGTTCCATACGGAAAGAATCGCGCGGTTGTGCTCGGGGTCCATCGCGATGCCGGTCACGTATCCGCCACCGCCGGAGAACGACGAACGACCCGCTGTCGAGTCGAGCAGGATGTGCTTCGTCACGGTGTCGTGCTTTGGATCGATGAACCAAATATCAGGGAACTGCGTCGAGGCGGCGATCACGACGTCAGCGGTGCCACTGGTGGTCGTCGCGGAGGGCAAAGACACGCCTCCGTCTGCCGCAGAACCAAGGTCGATGTCGTGAATGAGCGCCGCGCTGCCCTTCACGCCATCACCCGTCATGCCCACATTGACGACCGCAATCAGCCCATTTCCGTCTGCACTCCGCTCCGCGAGGGGCAAATACATCTTCTGCACGCCATCGACCACGATGATGCCGAATGCGCCCGTACCACCAGGGGCCACGACTGGCTTTTCGACCGGCGCGCCGCCGGCCTCCCCGCCTTCCCCGCCCTCGCCACCTTCAGCGCCAGGCACCGAATCCGCTTTCGTGCTCGAGCAAGCCGTGGGCGCCGTGGCACCGAAAAGTAGCGCAACCAGACTCGATGCCAAAAGACCTCTGTGATTTACCACGAACCCTCCATATTCAATGTTTCGACGCACTAAGCGCGACCCGCAAAAACCAACTCTACTTGAGCCGGGCTGACCCATTTACCCGCGTTATCGGCGCCCGTAAATGGGAGCCGTGTAAATGGCAACGAGCCAGCGCGGCGAAGCGCAAGACTCAGCAAGATCATTCAAGCCCTCGCCATTGCATCATGTCGCGATTGTTTCGCGGAGCGCGGCCGTCGCCGTCGCTGCTCCTTCAGCGCCGTGCTGGTTTGCTCCGGCTAGTTGAAGGCTTCGACGATCTGCCCATGGATCGACAAAGCGGAGCCCTCGCCTGGCGCGCCGCGAGCGTTCGAAATTCAACCATAGGCCAGGCATCATTAAAGGCGGCCCGCTGCGCTCGTTCGCGGCCATCGAGACGGAGCTCGCAAGCGAGCGTGCGCCGCGCGCGAGGTTCGCGGCGCGAACGGCGAGTGAGCTACTTGGATCGTTGCTGGGAATCATGAATGCATTCGGTTCGCGCTCGAAGCAGCTTTGGCCGTTACCTCACAGCGTAGTCACAGCAAGCTTCGACACGCGGCGCGGGGCCAAGGAAACGCCGCAGTCCGGAGCCTCATACGTCCGCGGAGTGGTTTCGCTTCCCACACCATGAATCGCAGCAGAGGCGCCAAGGCCGAGCATTGGAGCTCGTGACGCGCCCTGCGGGCGAGCGCGAAGCGGCTGCCCCGTTGGAATTTTGCATGGCAGCGACCGGCGCGGCGCGCTCCAAACGCAAACCCATTTCACACGACGAGGCCGAAAAGATGCGGTTTGAAGCAGCTTGAGCAAGTGTCTTTACGATGATTGGCGGAGCACGCCGCCGCACCAGCGTGGCTGAATTTCCTCGAACTCGCAGCCCCCGCCCACGCGCCTCGTATGCTATCCCAATCGCCGCAATGTGGGCAGATACTCGGTTTAGGCACGCTGCTCGAATCCCCTCTCTGATCTGGGCAGCCACGTTTTGGTTCGTGGCTTGCAGCTCGGGCGGCGGCACGGACGCTCCCGGCGGGAGCGCTGGCAACGGCGCGGCCGCGCAGGGCGGAGCAATGCCGGGCAGCGCCGGCTCGCTTGCGTCGAGCGGCAGCGGGGCCGTCGCAGCCGGCGCAACCAGCGGCATGGGGGTCGGAGGCGCTCTCTCGAGCGCAGGCGCGTCGGCGGCCGGCGGCACGCCCAGCGCGGGCAACGGCGGCAACTCCGTTGGTGGCGCGAGCGGCGGCATGAGCGGCGGCATGAGCGGCGGGACAGCGAACCCGTGTGCTGCGGTGACCTGCGGCACCGGGCAAACCTGCAGCAACGGGGCGTGCAAGTGCACGACCGGCATGCTTTGCGCGAACGCGTGTGTGGACACCCAAAATGATCAGAGCCACTGCGGCGATTGCATGACCG
Organism: Pseudomonadota bacterium; assembly: GCA_040005755.1. Taxonomy (GTDB): domain Bacteria; phylum Myxococcota_A; class Polyangia; order Polyangiales; family Polyangiaceae; genus PMG-095. The sequence goes on along the minus strand of JBDTYJ010000422.1, from coordinate 716 downwards.
CCTGCGCCACGGGCGGCGCCTGCGTTTCGGGCAAATGCGTGAACCCGACGTGCAACCCCGACACCCAGCAGCGCAGCGGGCACATCACGACGTACAACCTGGCAACGTCCATGGTCGCCTGCCACTACCCGACCAGCACGCTGCCCCAGTACTACGGCGCGATGAATGAGTACGACTGGAACAACTCTGGCGTATGCGGCGCGTGCGTCGAGATCACGAACGGCGGAAATAAGCTCGTCGTGCAGATCACCGATGAGTGCCCCTTCAAGGGCAACGAGCAGTGGTGTAAACCCGGCAGCCACCACATCGATCTCAACGGCGCCGCGTACGGCGCGCTCGGCGCCAACAACAACCCGGCCGTCACGTGGAAGTACGTGCCCTGTCAGACCACGGGCAATCTCAAGTACTACTTCGACGTGGGCTCCCAGCAATACTATCTGGCCGTCACGCCCATGAACGCCACGAACCTGGTGTCAAAGATGGAAGTCATCGCGGATGGCGCGTACGTGCCGCTGACCTTGACCAACTATCACACCTTCGAGCTCAAGACCGGCGCGGGCACCGGCGCGCTCAAATTCAGGCTCACCGATATCTACAATCACGTCGTGGTCGACACGGCAACGCTATCAGCCGGCCAAGTCGTGCAGGGAACCAAGCAGTTCGCGGCGTGTCCGTGACACCCGTCTAACGACAAGCGGCGGTGTTGGCGAGCGGGT
>JBDTYJ010000421.1:0-4313 GCA_040005755.1 Pseudomonadota bacterium | reverse complement strand
GCGGAAGCCCAAACGAACTCGAACTGTTGTTGATAGACGACCTGAAAGGAGGGCATCGCCGTTGGAGTAGACAAGGGGGGAGCGCTGATAGACGGCCAGCGCGAAAGCTTGTTTAGTTCGTGCTCGCACGCGCCTGTATCCGCGCTGCTCAATCACGGGTGCCGCTTGCCATTGCCTCGGAGCCACGCCTCGCGCGCTCCGAGGGACCTACATCGGTGACCCACACTCCGAGGTCTCCGGGGTCGAGCGCATCTCGCGTTTACGCCATTCGCGCGCCGTTTCGACGCGCGAATGGCTTAGCGGCGCGCTACCGGTGCGCGTTCGCTATCGGCTGATACAGCGCGCGAAAGCGCGGCTGCCGGCGCTCCCGGAAGTAACTGTGGCGCGTAGCATCCGGTTCGCAGACTCGGATCACATCCGGCATGCGACACACGTCCGCCAGGGACGCGCCCGGGTAAACGGCGAGCTGGGCGAGTCGAGCGGCGCCCAGGGCAGGGCCGACTTCCCCCCCTGCACGAAGGGTGAGCGGTCGCCCAATGATGTCTGCGAGCATTTGCGTCCAATACGCACTGCGCGAACCACCGCCGATGACCGTGATGTCATCGGCACGCAGGCCAGCGGCGTCGACTGCTTCGATGCCGTCGAGCAAGCCCAAGCCGACGCCTTCGAGTGTCGCGTGCGCGAGATCAGTGCGCGTGGTCTCCGCGCGCAAACCACTAAACGCACCGACCGCGTGTACGTCGTTGTGTGGCGTGCGCTCGCCGGTCAAATAAGGCAGGAAAATCGGCCCGTCTTTTCGTTGCTTCGTCGCTTCGGCATCGGCGAGCAGGGCGCCCACGTCCGCGTACCCAGTGAGCGCTGCCGTGAAGTCCAAGCAGCTGGCAGCGCTGAGCATGACCGACATCAGGTGCCAGGTACCCGGCAGGGCGTGGCAAAAGCTATGGACGGCTTGCTCGGGCCGCGACAAGTAGCCGTTGGACACCGCGAAGTACACGCCGGAGGTTCCGAGCGAAAGCATGGCCTGCCCATGGCGCACGATGCCTACGCCGATCGCACCGGCAGCGTTGTCGCCGCCGCCTGCCGCAACCGGCACGCGGTTCATTCCCCAACGTTCAGCCAGGGCCTGGGTGAGCAGGCCCGTTACCGCGTTGCCTTCGTGCAGTGAAGGCATGTGAGCTGTTGTCAGCCCGCATGCTTCGAGCAGCGCGGAGCTGAAGCGACGCTGCTCGACGTCCAGCCAGAGGGTGCCAGCGGCGTCCGAAGCGTCCGTCGCGTACTCGCCCGTCAACTGAAGCCGTAGGTAATCCTTGGGCAGCAACACCTTCGAGACGCGCTCGAACACCCGTGGCTCGTGCTCCCGAACCCAAAGCAACTTGGGCGCGGTGAAGCCCGGCATTGCCAGGTTGCCAGTGAGACGGCGAAAATCAGGCGTATTTCCGAGCTGTTCACATTCGGCAGAGCTGCGCCCGTCATTCCACAGAATGGCCGGGCGTAATACCGCACCTGCTTCGTCAAGCAGCGTGGCGCCGTGCATTTGCCCGCTCAGGCCGATGCCGGCGACCTGACGCGCGCCGATGCCCGCGCGCGCAGCGGCCGCCAAAACCTGATCGACCGCCGATTGTGCAGCCAGCCACCAATCCGCTGGAGCTTGCTCCGACCACAGCGGCCGCGGGTGTGAAACGGAGAGCGCGTGTGATGCACTCGCGCGCACCGCCCCCGCTTCGTCGACGAGTACGGCTTTGACAGCCGAAGTGCCCAGATCAATACCGAGGAACATCAGCGCTCAGCGGAAGATGACACGGTTGACTAGGTTCTCGAGGTACTCCTGGCGACCGGAGACGTGAGCCGGACGCAGATCACGTCGTGCGGCCTCTTCCGCCAGGCTTTGCAGGCTGTAGCCACCGCTTAGGATTCGCTTGCCGAACTCTTCATCCCAGCCCGCGTAGCGCTGAGCTTTGAAGGCCGCCAAGGTATCGGATTCGATCATGGCGGCGGCGCGCTCAAGGGCCAAGGCGAGCGCGTCGATCGCGCCAATGTGCCCATAAAACAGGTCGATTGCGTCGCTGCTTTGACGCCGCACCTTGGTGTCGAAATTGAAGCCACCGGTGGTAAAGCCGCCGTGGCGCAAGATTTCGTACATTACCACGGTGAGCTCTTCGACGCTGTTTGGGAATTGGTCGGTATCCCAGCCGTTTTGGGCGTCCCCGCGGTTGGCATCGATACTCCCGAATACGCCGAGCGCGATGGCAGTTGCCACCTCGTGTTGGAAGGAGTGACCCGCGAGAGTCGCGTGGTTGGCTTCCAGATTGACTCGTACTTCGTTCTCCAAGCCGAACTCTTTGAGGAAGCCGTGCACCGTGGCGGTGTCGTAGTCGTACTGGTGCTTCGTGGGCTCTTGCGGCTTGGGCTCGATTAAGATCGTGCCTTGGAAGCCGAGCTTGTGCTTGTGCTCGACGACCATTTGGAAGAACCGCCCGAGCTGCGCTCGTTCGCGCTTCAGATCGGTGTTGAGCAGCGTGTCGTAACCCTCACGCCCGCCCCACAAGACGTAGTTGGCACCACCCAAGCGTTGCGTGGCGGCCATCGCGTTGAAAACCTGAGTGACGGCGTACGCGAACACTTCCGGTTGCGGGTTGCTCGCCGCGCCGGCCGCATAGCGCGAATGGCTGAACAGGTTGGCGGTTCCCCACAGCAGCTTGACGCCCGTCTCTTCTTGCTTGGCGGCGAGCACGTCGACCATCGTCGACAGGTTGCGCGCGTACTCACTCAGGCTATTGCCTTCCGGTGCGACGTCCGTGTCGTGGAAGGTGTAGAACGGGGTGCCCAGGCGACGGAAAAAGTCGAAAGCGGCGTCGGCCTTGTGCTTGGCTAGCTCGAGCGCGTCACCCGGCACGTGCCAGGGGCGTTGGAAGGTCCCGCTGCCGAAGACGTCCGAACCCGGCCAGACGAAGCTGTGCCAGTAGCAAACGGCAAGGCGCAGGTGCTCATCCATCCGCTTACCCAGCACCAAGCGCGCCGGGTCGTAGTGCCTAAATGAAAGCGGCGAAGTGCTGGCCGTGCCCGCGTAGCGAATCGGCTCGATGTGTTGGAAATAGCTCATGACGCAGGTCTCCTGTTGGAAAGTGTAAAGGGGCCGGGCCCGGGACTGACGGCCGAATATTGAGGCCGAATATTGAATGCACCAGGCCGAATCTGCGGAAACGCGGCTTCGCCGGCCAGGAACGTGGGTTCGTTCTTACTACCTTTGTGACTGGCCGGAGGCGCCAAGAGCAGAAAGGACGCAACGATACCCGGGGTTCGCGGCGATCGGGGGTGCCTGTCGGCGCTGGCCGTGTGAGCCGAAAGGCTCATCTCAGCGACCGCGAGGGTGGTTGAGTACTAATGACTGTTTTCCCAGAGACCGGACGCAGACGAGCGTTCGATGGCATCGAGGACTTTTTGATTGCGCACGCCGTCCTCGAAGTTCGGGGACGGCAGCTTCTGTTCGGAAACGGCACGGATCAGATCATAGACCGTATGCGTGAAGCTGTGCTCGTAGCCGATGATGTGCCCGGGCGGCCACCAGGCGTTCATGTACGGGTGCTTGCCATCGGTGACCTGGACCGTACGGAAGCCGCTGTTCGGCCCTTCCTCGATGTACAGCTCGAGCTCGTTCATGCGCTCGAGGTCCCAAACGATGCTCCCTTTGCTCCCGTTGATCTCGAAGCGGTTGTAGTTCTTGCGACCGGTGGCGAAACGCGACCCTTCCACCGTGCCGAGCGCGCCATTGTCGAACTTCAAGAGAGCGAGGGCGGCATCGTCGACGTCCACCTTGGCCATCTGCTTCGAATCCGGCAGGGGTCGTTCTTTGATGAACGTTTTCAGCGTGCCGGTGACTTCAGCGATTTCACCGACCAGGTAGCGCGCCAAATCCAACGAGTGCGAGGCGATGTCCCCGAGGGCGCCCGACCCGGCCTTGGCTTTGTCCAAGCGCCAGACGCGGGGGAAGTCCGGATCGACGATCCAATCCTGCAAGTACACGCCGCGGAAATGCCGGATGGTTCCGATGCGCCCCTCGTCGATCAGCTGCTTGGCCAGCGTTACCGCCGGTACGCGCCGGTAGTTGTGACACAGCATGTGGATCACGCCTGCGCGGCGCACGGCATCCAGCATGCGTTCGGCCTCGAGCAGCGTATTTGCCAGCGGTTTTTCGCAGAAGACGGTCTTCTTCGCTTCGGCGGCAGCTAGCGCGACCTGCACGTGTGAATCGCCCGGAGTACAGATGTCGATGACGTCGATGTCCTTGCGGGCCACGACGTCTTGCCAGGCCGTGG
>JBDTYJ010000420.1:0-4353 GCA_040005755.1 Pseudomonadota bacterium | reverse complement strand
CATCTTCTCGCGCACGATCACCGCGCCGACGTGCTTTCGGTCGCAAGTCGAGCGCGTGGCGACCACGCGCGCAATGGCCATGAAGTACTCGTCCCAGCTTGCCCGCAAGCGTGCAGTCATGTCTCTACTCTCCTCGTGTTCTGGCCCAGCCCCTGGCTATAGCCCGAGCCTGAAGGTAGGACGAGAGCCTTGACCGCGGCCCCCGCACGTGGCTTCGTTCCGGCGTGAAACGCGCCCGACTCAAGGCCGCACTGGCTTTCGCCACGCTCGTCGTTTGCGCAGGCGCTAAGCCCGCGCAAGCCGCCGCTCCCGACCCGGCCGCGGAAACCCAGCGCCTGCTCAGCAAGCTGGATGTGCCCGCGACGCGCAGCATCGTGCAAGCGCCCGTGACCAAGGCCAAAGCGGCCCAGCAGCGCGCACAGAACGCTCGCGGCGCGGGGGATTTACAGCACGCCACCGAGCTGGATGCGCTCGCGCTCACCTGGGCTCAGGTGGCAGATGACTTAGTTCGCGCCGCGGACGCAGAGAAGAAGCTCGCCGAGCTGCAGAAGAGCGTGATTGATTTGGAGCAGAAGGCGGTCCGCACCCAAGCGTTGATTGAGCAAACGATTGCTCGCAAGGGTCGTGCGGAGCAGAATTTGGCCCACGAGACCGAGGTGGGTACGAAGGCAGCCCCCAGCGCAAGCAAGGCCCCGCTGAAAGGCAAGCCTGCTCCCGCGAAACCAGCAGCCCCTAAGGCCGCGCCACCCAAAGCCGCCAGTACGGGGAAAAAATGATGCGCTCGTCGTCGCTACTGCTCGCGGTCTTAGCGGCGTTTGCGGCCGCATGTGCGCCCACACCGCGGCCCGAAATCATGCGGGAGGTCGAGTCGGCGCGGGCTAGCGCGGCCGTGCAAGAAGCCGCCAAGACTGCACCACAGGCCTTCGCGGATGCCGAGCTGCGCCGTTCCCACGCTGAGCAAGCGTTTGCTGACGATCATCCGGCCTCCGCCCAAATCCTGAGCGAACAAGCTTTGGCTGCGTACACGCGCGCCACCGTGCAGGCGCGCTTGTCCCGCGCGAACGCTAGCCTCGCCGACGAACAAGCGCGCCTGGCCAAGGCAACCGCGCTGCAAAATGATCTGGATTCGCAGCAGCAGCGCTTCTTGCTGGAGGCCGAGACCCTCGAAACGCGCCTGAAAGTGGCGCGGGACGCGGAACCGCTGCCGGTGAACGGGCCCGCGTCTGCGGATCGCGAAGCAGCACGCCTGGCCGCGGTAAAGGCGCTGCTCTCGCAAGCCAAGCTCTTGTGCATGTCTGCGCGGCTCTTGGATCCAAGCCGGGAGGGCGTGTCGCCGCTGCTCGGCAAGGTAGACGACCTAGGCACCAAGCTCGCGGCGCCGCCCGCACCCATTGACGATGCCGTAGCCTTGCGCAGCAGCTGCCTGAAGGAGCTCACCTTGGCGCGCCGCCCGGCAACGCAAAAGAACCCAGCCGCCGGTGTGACGGACGCGCTGCTGGCTGAGCTCAGCGCCTCCAGCTTACTGCCCTTCCGGGATGACCGCGGCGTAGTGGTCACGATGCGGGCGTTGTTCAGCTCGAAGGACCAACTGAACGCGGACGCCGCGAGCCAGCTGGACACGCTGGGCAAAGTGGCCAAGGCCCATCCGGAGTTTCCGTTGCTCGCGGTGGTTCACGGTGCCAAGGGCAATCCAAGTTCGCACGACGTCGCCCAAGCCGCCGCCGTGGCGGACGCGCTTCGCAAATCCGGCGCACCCAACGTCGCTGCGGAAACCGCCGGCGGCTCGCTGCCCGTGCTCGACCCCAGCCGGCCCGGCGCCGCAGAGCGAAACGCGCGGGTCGAGGTCGTGTTCGTTTCGCCCTCCAGTTCCTGAGTCCTGGCCCCTCCGGTGCGAGCCCGCCCGCCGCGCTGGGGTGTCGCGCCGCATAAATCCGCCCAATTTACGGCGTTAGCGGGCCCTGATTCCCGCAGAATTGGAAGCCCTGGACGTTGCCGCTTCGAGAGCGCAACTTAAGGGGAGTACGGACGTACTCTGGACACTGACTCTCGAGGCTGCGCACGTGGTGAGAGACCCCCTCTTCGGCGAACGCATCGTTTGGATGGCGAGTCCAACCGTCTTGGCGCCGCCGCCACTCGCGCGCGCCATCGGCTTGATGTTGTTCGTGCTGTCGGCGATCTCGCTGAGCTTCGCGATCGTGATCGCGTTCGCACTGCGTTCGGCTCCGGCAGGGCCGATGCTGTTCTCGGTTTGGTGCGCCACGCTGGGCTTTGCCGCTCGGGAAGTGCCGCGCATGTGGCTGAAGAAGGCCCGCTACGTGGTCACGGACCAACACGTGATCACCTATTTTGGCCCGTTTCGTCGCAGCATCGAGCGTAAAGCGATCAGCTTTGCGCGCATTTTTTGGAACGATGGCGACCGCAACGCTGGAGATTTGGAGCTCGTACGCGCGGTGCCAACGGGCGCATTGCGCCGCCGCCTGGTGCTGAAGTTGTACGGCGTGCGCGCGCCGGATCGAGTTTGGGCCATCGTGCGGGGCGCCGAAGCGATCGCGCCCTCCGGGCAGCACGCCGAACGCCCATTAGCGCAACGCTTGGACCACGGCGAGCGCGTGATTTGGTCGGCGCGGCGGCACCCCCAGCTGCGCGCGTATTTGCCGCACGGGCAGCGTGAATGGAGCTTGGTCGGCATTGGCGGCTTTTTGTTTGCCGGCGTGGGGCGTATGGTGGAAGACGGCATTCCGGCCTTGCAGCGCATCGCCCGCGGCGGCGGGCTACCGGTCCGCTCCTTCCCCTTCGCCGCGCTGAGCTTTGGCCTGCTGCTGGCGGTGCTACTGGTCTTCGCGGTCGGCTGCTATGTGATCTACGACGCAGTGATCCGCCAGGGCTACGCCGCCAAGCACACGCGCTACCTGATCACGAACAAACGCGTGCTCATCCAGCGCGGCACGGAAGAGCTGCATGTCGACCGGCAGTTGATCGTGTACGTGATCGATACGCCCGCCGGTGACGGCTTACATGACGTGTTCTTCGTGCTCGATGGCCCGCGGGCGCGCGCATTGGCGGTGAGCGGCGCGTTCGGTGAGCTCGGACGCGGCCCGCACTTGCGCCCCGTCTTCGAAGCGGTAGACGACGCGGAGGGCGCAAGCCGCGTGCTCGGCACTCCCGAACCGGAATTGCCGCGCGCCGCGTGAGCCGCGCAGCGGCGCAAGCGGGCGACGGTTCAAATCGAGTCAGGCGCGGGAATTTTCGGCATTTTTGCGATCAGTGCGGCGAGTTCGCGCGCGACACGCTCTTGGTGCAGGCGCGCACGGGGAGCCCAGGGTGATTTGGCTGGCTCTGCGTACGCCAGGTACGTCGCCCAGAAATCGGCGGCATCAGTCAAGGCATCGCGCCGCGCTGCGTCTTCCTTGGCTTGGCGGGCAATGGCCATCGAGCCGAGTGCCTTGTAATAGTGGATTTCGTAGCTCGGAGTGAAGAACGTGCTCGGCAAATCCAGCACGTTCGTTGCGGGGAAGAGCGTGGGCGGCAACTGAATCTGAACCGCTGCGTGCGCGGCGTCCAAGGCCGACGGCAGATCCCCCGAGCGGTCCAAGGCGACGGCCAAACCATAGTACGCAGCCGACAAGTCGTCCGGCTGTCGGGACTCCGATAGTGCTAACCGGTAGTCGCGGAGCGCGCCCCTCAGATCGGCGGAGCCCATTTCACTGTCGGCCAGATTCACGCGCAGCTTAGCGCGCAGCTCGGGTTGCCAAGTCAAATCCAGCGCACGCACATAGGCCAAGCGTTCCGCGGCGCGATCACCCAGTTTGGAGGCTGCAATCGCTAGATGAAACCAGCCTTGCGCCGCTAGCGGGCTGCTCGGGGCGCGACTCAGCGCTCGCTCCAAGAGGCAGCGAGCGTCCGCCTCGCGGTTGCTATCCGAGTCGACCAGCGCGCCGGCGATCAAGTAATCGAACCGCGCTTGCTGCTGGGTGTAGCTCACCGGTAACACGCGGCCAGGGACACAAGCCGGTAGTGTTTGTGTGAGCACGCTCATCGCAATCGCAGCAGCGGAGAGCTCCGGGTCGAGCTCGGACAAGCCGATCGAACCGAGCACGCGCTCGATGCGGTTCTGCACCAGCTGTTGCTGGGCCAGCCGTGGCTCGCGGGCCCGCTGCCAAAGGTTCGGATCAGCAACGGCGGAGCGCGCGGCCAGCGCTCCTGCCAACGCGGCGAGCGCTGCCAGCAGGCCCGGCGCGAGCTTCACCGCCCTTTGGCCTTTTTTGGCGGAGGCGGCGCAAACACTGCGCGTAGAGCCTCCCGCATCCCCGCTGGGAGCAGCGGCGAGCCAGTCTGCGAGGCGGATGCAGGGCC
>JBDTYJ010000419.1:0-4401 GCA_040005755.1 Pseudomonadota bacterium | reverse complement strand
ATGGTGCGCGTGTCGGAAATGGCCGACCTCGAGCAGTACGGCTACCTCGCTCTCGTGGATGCGAGCGCGAGCGAAACGAGCATCAAGCTGCCCGAGAGCCTGAAGCTACTGACGGTGGTGGATCATCATCGGCCGCCCAGCGTGCCCAAGGCGCCCTTCGTGGACATTCGTCACGACGTCGGCGCAACTTGTACGATTTACGCCGAGTACGCCGAGCGCGGCCTAGCGCCCTTCGGCGCCGAAGGGAACGATGACGCGGCCGTCGCGACCGCGATGTTCTTCGGCATCCAAACCGACACGGACGATTTCGCGTTCGGCACGCCGGCGGATTTCCGTGCCGCGGCGTATCTGAAACCGTTCTGTGACTCGGAAACGTTGAGCCGCGTCGGGCGCCGCACCCTGACGGCCGAATCGATGGAAGCCGTCGGGCGTTCGCTCTTGGATCTGGAAGTGGTGCGCGATTTTGCCATCGCCAGCGTCGGGCGCGTGTCTGCAAATAACCGCGACGCGATCCCCATGGCGGCTGATTTCATCCTGCGCCGCGAAGACATCGATACCGTGCTCGTGTTCGGCGTGGTCGAAGATCGCATCGACGGTTCGCTCCGCACTAGCCGCGCCAGCGTCGACCCCGCGCTGTTCATGCAAAATGCCTTCGGCGATGACAGCCAAGGTCGCCCTTATGGCGGCGGTCGCGCTGACATGGGCGGTTTCCGGATTCCTCTCGGCCTGCTCGCCGAGAGCACCGACGAAAACAACCTGCTGCGCATGGTCAAAGAAGTTGTACAGAAGCGCGTCGCACGCGTCGTCCCCGAGCTCGACAAGAAGAAGCGCGAAGCGGGCAATAAGTCGGAGTGACGCCGCGGGCGCAGTGACGATCAACGCTGCTCGCGGCGCCGCCGCTGATCGTCGACGTCGTCGGGCTCGGCGTCTTCGGTTGCTGCCCCGAAATTAACGCGAATTTTCGGCTTTTCTGTGACTCGGACGCGAGGGGCGGACTCGGACGTTCCAGCGTCTTCCTGCTCGTCGTCGTCCAGCACGCCATCGCTTTCATCGCTTCCATCGTTGCCGTCGCGGTCGAGCATGCGACCGCGCACGGCTTCGATGGCGTGAACCAGGCCGCGGTCGCCCGCTTGCCCGATTTCGCGCGCGCGCCAGGCAGCGCGGCGTAAGCCAGGTGAGAAGAGCGGGATCGAGAGCAGCGTCAGGAAGATGGGGAGGAAAAACCGAAACAACGCGAAGGTGGCCACGCGCGCAGCGGTAAGCGCAAGCACCACGATCGAGATCAAAAGCGGCGCGGCCGGGCCGAAGCCGTGCCGCTCGTAACGCCGGTGGTCGAAGCGAGAGTCGCGAAATTCCCGCGCCGCGCGCCGCGCGCGTCGCGTTTCGTCCTTGATTTGCTGCTTGATCTCACTCTGCACACGGCGCGTTTCGTCGCGCATGGCGCGCCGTTGTTCGCGGCCTGCGTCGCGAATGTCGTGCAAGTCCCAAGGTTCCGGACGCTGCCAACCGCGACCACTGGCAGAGCCACCGCGGCTCTCGCGCTCGACGCGCCGTCGCCGCTCGTCGCTCGAGCTCGAGCTTTGCCGCTCCGCAGTGCGTTGCGTGGGCGGGCGGCCGCTGACCTGCGCTGGGCGCTTGTCCGGGTCGGGTTCGAGCATCGCGCTCAAGGCGCGCACGAGCCAGCCCTCCGCGCCTTTACCTAGCGCGGCCGGTACATCAATGGCGAGTCCGCGATGCGGCAGATCTTCGGGCTCACGCCCCGTAACGAGCGTGAGCACCGTTGCGGCAACGGCGTATACGTCACTGCCGGGGAGCGCGCGGCCTTGGAACTGCTCAGGCGCCATGTAGCCGAACGTGCCGACCACGGTGCTGCCGCCTTCGGGTTTGAGCTGGTCGCGCACCGAGCCGAAGTCGACGAACGCGAAGCTGCCGTCGGCGCGGCGGATCACGTTCCCCGGCTTGATGTCGCGGTGGATGATGGGCGGCACGCGCGAGTGCAGGTAGCGAAGCACGCCGTCTGCGTCCGAAAGGAAGCGTGCCACGTCTTCATTGCTGAGGGCGGCGCGGCGCTTGCGCCTCGAGGCTAACGTTTCCCCCTCAATCTTCTGCATCACCAAGTACAGCGCGCCGTCTTCCTCGAAGTGCTCGATGTACACGGGCAGGTTCGGGTGCGAGAGCGTGGACAGCACGCGCGCCTCGCGCTCGGCGAGTTCCACGTCCTTCCAGCCCTTGGCGCCGCGCACTTGGAAGCGCTTGATGGCCACGGCGCGGCCATCTCGCTTGTCCACCGCGTCCAGCGTTTCCGCCTGTGAGCCCGAGCCTAGGACGCCGATGATCGCATAGCGCCCCTCGCGCAGCGTCTGGACTGGGACCGCGTCGCTCACGCTTCGTTTCTAGTACCGGGTTCCTCGGGCCGCCATTGGCGACCCGAAAACCACCGACATTCAGGCCTCAACCTGTATTGCGCATGCCCTGCGCGATGCCGTTGAGCGTCGTGCCCAGCGCGGCATCCAGCACCTTCAGCTCTGGGTCATCTTCACTCAGTTTGCGCTTTTTCTTGAGCAGGCTGACTTGGAGCAGGTTGAGCGCATCCACATACGGATTGCGCAGCGTGAGCGCGCCTTGCAAGAAGCGGTGATCGAGCAGCATGTCTCGTTCGCGGATCACGTGCAGGCACTGCACAGTGCGTTTAAACTCCGCTTCCAGGCCGCCCATGACGACCGGGTCTGCCCCGAGCTCGCGTGCGTACAAGCGAGCGACGTCGATGTCGGCCTTGGCGCAAACCATTTCGATCTTGTCCAAGAGATCACCGAAGAATGGCCAGCTCTTGGCCATCTGACGGAGCAACTCCAGCCCGCCGGGCTCGCCGATGACCTGTTCGAGGGCGGTGCCGGCCCCGAGCCACGCGGAGGCCATGAGCCGCATTTGCGTCCAGCCGAAGTTCCAGGGAATCGCACGCAAGCCTTGAATCGTGCCCGCGCCACGCTCGCGGTACGCAGGCCGCGAACCGAAATGCACGTGCGTGAGCTCACGCACCGGGGTGGCCTTGAGGAACATTTGAAACAGCGCGGTGTCCTCGTGCACCACTTTGCGGAACGCGCTTTGCGATACCTCGCTCAGCCGTGCCATCACTTCGCGAAAGCGAGCCTCCGCGCCCGGCTCGAGCTCCGTACGGAAGTCGGAGAAGCGCGCCATGAGCGTGCCGGTCAGCATCACTTCTAGGCTGCGCTCGGCGATCGACAGAATACCGAATTTTTGCGAGATGATTTCGCCTTGCTCGGTGATCTTGATGCGACCGGACACGGTGTCCGGCGGCAATGCGGTGAGCGCTCGATATACGGGGGAGCCACCGCCGCGGCCGACCGTGCCACCACGGCCGTGAAACAGGGTGAGCGTCACGTTGGCCTTGCGCGAGACGTCGGCCAGCGCCTCTTGTGCGCGGTACAGCTCCCAAGCCGCCGCTACGACGCCCACGTCCTTCGCGGAGTCGGAATAGCCGAGCATCACCTCTTGGTGCATCTTGCGCGCCTTCAGTTGGCGCAGGTACACCTCGTCCGCGAATAGGGCCTTCATGATCGACGGCCCATTGAACAAGTCCGCTTGAGTCTCGAACAGCGGCACTACGTCCAGCCGCGATACGGGTTCTTCGCGCGCCAAGTCTACCAAACCGGCTTCGCGCGCCAACATCAGCACGCGCAGCATGTCCGTGGACGTCTTGGTCATCGAGATGATGTACGTTTGCGCAGCGCGTTCACCGAACTCGTCCTGCACTTCACGCATAGTGTGAAAGAGCTTGCTCGTGCGTGCAGCTTCTTCACTGAGCGGCGCGTACGCCGAGACCAAGGGCCTTCGGCCCATCAATTCGCGATGAATCGCGGCGTCGTCCAGCTCCGGCATGCCCACCGCTTTGGCGATTTCCGCCAACGTGCGCGTGTGCATTTCGGAGTCCTCGCGTAGGTCCAAGTAGTAACCGCTGAAGCCCAGCACTTCCACTTGGCCGATCAGCGGGTCGAGTAAGCTGCGGCGAGCTTGCTCGGCACGCGCGTGCACGAGCGATTGACGGACCACGTCCAAATCTTGCCAGAACTCTTCTGCGGAGGTGTACGCGCCCTGCACGTGTTCGATTTGGCCCGAGTCGCGCGCGGCGATCTCGCGGCGCGTTGCATCCAGACGACCGGACATGAACGTGAGCTTCAAGCGCAGCGGCTCGTGCGCGTCGCGCCGCCGATTCATTTCCCAGAGCTTCGGTAGCAGTGGCTTGTCCTTCTCCAAGGACTGACGGAGCGCGTCTGGCACGCCGCCCAAGCGATCCGAGACCGACAAGCGCTGCACGAGCTGCCAAAGCTTCCTGTGATACACGCCTAGCAGCGCGTGCGCGGTGCGGCGTGCGGCGGCCATGGT
>JBDTYJ010000418.1:0-4404 GCA_040005755.1 Pseudomonadota bacterium | reverse complement strand
TCGTCTTCGTCTTCGTCTTCGTCTTCGTCTTCGTCTTCGTACTCGTCTTCGTCCGGCGGCGGAGGTCTTGAGCTCGGCGAGGTGGGAGGCGTAGCGGTTTCGGCAGCGCCGGCGAGTTCCGCCTTGAGTTGGGCGTCTGCGCCGGGTGGGCCCGAGTCAGCTGCCGGCGTAGTGCCATCGACGGCCGCTTCGGTCGCCGTCTTGCTCGGTTGGTCCTCGGCCGCGGCCTTCGTGCCCCATTCACCGTCGATCTCGTCGGTGGGGGGAGGGGGAACTGAGAAAACCTTCTTGGGAAGTTCGTCGCTCATGGCATCTCCGAGGTTGTCGGGAAGGTTAAATTTCGGCAAAGGCGGAGGTGATCACGGCGTCTGGCCGATCCCCCGCGAAGGCTTGCAGGACGATGCGGCCGTCGCCGAGCGCGTAGCCCACGGTGCGAATCGTTTCGCCAGGCCAAACTGGTTTGCGAAATTGCACGGTCAGCCCCTTCAGCTTACTGGCGTCGCCCCCGCACGCTTCTTGAATCACGGCGCGCGCAACAAACCCATACGTGCACAGGCCATGCAGGATGGGGCCCTCGTTGAAACCAACGAGGCTCGCGAAGGCAGGATCGGCGTGCAGCGGATTCAGATCACCAGACAAGCGATAAAGCAGGGCCTGCTCGGGTGAGGTGGTCTCCGTGTGCTCGAAATCAGGCGTTTTCCCATCGGGGATCTTGGGTGTCTCGCTCTTCGGCGGGCGCTCGCCAGCGAAATTTCCGGCGTCGCGCACGAGCAGTTGCCACTCGGTATCGAAGCAGGGCTCGCCGTTCAACGTGGTCTGGGTGGCGAGCACCACCTGAGCGAGCTTCTTCATGTCGTAGATGCCGGCAATTCTGCCGACGGTGTGCAGCGTGCCGGACGCGGGCAACGGGCGGTGCACGCGCAGCGTCTGCGCGCCATGTACTAGCCGTGTCATGTCGCACTTGGTCTTCACGAACAGCTCCGATACCGGGCCGTACGCGGGGATTACGCCGAACGTTGGAAACACTTTCGGCCCGCGCGCTTCGTACAAGTAGTCGAGCTCGGCGCGTTTCGCGCCAATGCCGAGGGCGTACAACACGGCCGTCTTCCAGTCGTAAGTGAAGACGTGAGGTTCGGTCTTGAAACCAATCGTGGAAAGGTCGAGGCTCATCGGGTCTGGCTTTGGGGCGACACCGTTATCGCGGCCCCTCCGCTCGGTCAATCCAAGCGCAAGAGCTCCGGCCTACCGGTCAGGTATGCCTCAGCCCTCCGTCTCGAGCCCCGTGCAATCTCCGATCGATCCCGCCCAAATCTTGCAGCCAGTGCTCGCCGCGCTAGGCGCAGACGTGCGCGGCTGGGCGCTCGCTTGGGCGCGCGTTGCACCCGCCCTCGCGCTCGTGCCGGCCTTTGGGCTGAACGCGCTCCCGGCCCAGACACGCGCAGCACTGGGCTTGGCGTTGGCCGTGAGCATCGCGCCTTCGCTCCACCCCGCCCAGCTTTCGGCCCCGTTTGCGATCGCGCTGCTGCTGGAGGCAGCGCGGGGTTTGCCGGTTGCGCTGGCGGCGTCGGGGGCTCTCTGGGCGGCGGGGATGGCCGGCGGCTTGGCGGACAACATTCGAGGTGCGCGCGAGACGCAGGGGCTGCCCGTCGTGGATGAAGACGTATCGCCGCTCGGGGCGCTGCTGTCGTTGCTCGTGTCCCTCTTGTTCTTGGAGAGCGGTGGCGCGGCGCGCGTGGCCGCGGCGCTGACGTCCCCCGCAAGCATTTCGCACGGCGTGCTGTGGCAGATCGCGCTGGGCCTCACGCATTCCGTGGAGCTCGCGCTTGCAATCGCAGCACCCGTGGTCGCGGTCTCTATCGTCGTGGAGCTCGCCAACGCACTCATCGCGCGCTCGGCCACTCCGGCCCACATCGCCGCGCTGCTCGCGCCACTGCGCTCGGTGTTGATCTTGGTTGCCTTCGCGTTGCTCTTCGAGCGCATGACGACCTTGCTCGCGCAGGTCGCGGCGCACGCCGTGTGACGCGCGGTTCCGAACGGTGGCTTACAGCGGGATCCGGTACGCTAGCGAAATGCCCAGCGAAAACATAGTATTACGACCGGTCAGGGAGGCCTCATCCAGTAGCGGGTCTTTGGCGGCCGTCTTGGGCAGGAACCAATTGCCGTACCGAAACACAGTGCCAAGAGACCAATGTTGGGCGAGCCAAAATTCTGCTCCGCCCACTAGGCCAATGGTGCCGCCTTCGGTGCGGATCGTCACGCCGCGCTGACCAACGAGCGCTAGATCCGAGTTCTTGCTGCTGACCTGGAAGCGATCGCTCACCACCGCCAAGCCGCCGGAGACACCCCACCACAGCTCGACGCTCTCGCCCACATAGGGGTAGTGCCGAAGCGTACCTTCGAGCGTCAAGTAACTGCGCGCATGGTCGCGCGCGACACCCCCGCGATCGTTGCGCGGTGCGTCCGTGGTCGGGATCAAACCCAGCAACGCACCAGCACCGAACGCCAAGCGACGATCAAAGCGATACACTTCCCACAGCTCGAGATCGAAACTCGTGTCACCCTTGCGACAGCCGCTACCCGTACTGCGCTCTGAGCAGACGGCAGCGCCCGGCAACGTCAGCCAACCGACGGCGACTTCGGCAATGCCTACCGAGCGGCTGAGCGCGGCGAAGCCACGAGCCAAGCGCGGGTCGTCGTAAGTTTCGGCTGTTTTTGGGTGGCCCGGGAGGTTCTGTGCACCGGCGGGTAGCGCGCAAAACAGCAGCCCGAAGGCCGCGCATAGGCCCCAAGGCCAACGCATGGCGCGGGCCGTCATGGCAAACCTACGCGCAAAACGGCCGGCTTGTTGTCCCTGAAGGCGCCGAGTTTGGTGGCGACCAGGAGCGCTGCGCCCGAGCCGATGGCAAAGCATAAAAGGACGAATAGTGCGCGACGCATCCTGCTCGTGGGCGCGCGCCCGACCTCGGGCCCTGCTGCAAAACCAGCTCTGGGCAGCACGCTGTCTTCAAGCGTCACGCTGCGGGGCAGCTCACCTCCTGAGGGGAGGAAGGCAGCATGGCCGCGGCGCGTGCGGGAAGTGAGGCCGGGATCCAATCCGGCGCCACGCGCGGCGGCTAACAATTCGCGCGCGAACACCCGGGCATCTGCGGCGCGCGCGCTCGCTTCCTTGGCCAGGTTTCGCGTGACGAAATGCTTGAGCTGCGTGGGCAACTCAGCGCCGCCCAGTGCATACAGCGGCGGAGGCGCGTGGTTCTGTTGTTTGAGCAAAATTTGAATCGCGTTTTCGCCGTCGAACGGCGTTTTGCCTGCGAGGCATTCGTAGGCGAGGGTGGCGAGCGCGTACACGTCGCTCGCCGGGCTGGATGCGCCACCCGCCGCGCATTCCGGTGCTACATAGCGTGCGCTGCCAAAGATTGCGCCCGCATGGGTGGCGAGTGAAGGGTCAGGCTGCTCGGCGCGAGCGACGCCGAAATCCAACACCTTCACGAAGTCCGGGTCTTCACCGCGTTGCACGAGCATGACGTTTTCCGGCTTCAAGTCCCGGTGCACGATACCACGCTGATGCGCCTCGCCGACGGCGTCCGCAATTTGGAGCAGGATATGAAGCGTCCGCGCAACTGGCAGCGCACCTTGCGCCGAAAGCGCCGAGCGCAGCGACAAGCCGTCCAAATATTCGAGCACCAGGAACGGCACACGGATGCCGCTGTTCCCCGTCTCGGCCGGCGGCGCAAGCTCGGCCAACGACAGCACGCTGACCAGGTTGGGATGGTTGAGCGAACCTGCGAGCCGCGCCTCGCGGCGGAAGCGACTTTGCAGCGCTGGGTCCCGGGCTAAGTCCTGGTGCATGATTTTTAGCGCGACGTGGCGGTCCACAGTCAACTGAACTGCGCGATACACGCGGCCGACCGCGCCCACGCCGATCAACGCTTCCACCCGAAACTCCCCGAGCAGGGTCTTCTGCAAGTACGGATCGGGTAGATTGTCGATGCCGCGCAACACGAGCGCACTGCCGTCGCGGGGGCAGAAAATCACGCCCTCGGCGTAGCTTTCCCCACAGCTTGCGCAGCGACGCCGGAGCTCGCCCATGGAGGCCGAGCGTAGCATGCGGGGCCGCGGCGCACGCAGCTCCGCGGAAACGCTGGCCTTGGCAGGGCGGGCCAACGGGTTTTTCGGCGTCCGCCCGCGGCTCGGGTCGATCCCGATTTTTTCTGGTCAAGACGGCCTGGGTCGAGACTAGGCTCCGCCCCCTCATGAGCGACGACTCGTCTTCCGAGACACCGCCCGAACCGGCTCGCGCGCCGGCTGTGGCGGACGAGCGCCCGCTCGCGCAAACCTACAACGTCAAGTTGCCGACCTTCGAGGGGCCGCTCGATCTGCTGCTGCATTTGATCGAGGAGCACGAGC
>JBDTYJ010000417.1:0-4439 GCA_040005755.1 Pseudomonadota bacterium | reverse complement strand
GTGACCCACAGCAGATCGCCGAAGTAGTTCACGTGCATCGAGACGCCGAACAGGCCGCCGGTGTAGAGCCTGCCGCGGTTCTCGGGTCGCGCTTTCCAGCGGGCACGCTGGTACTCGGAGAATGTGTTGAAGAATGACCCCGCGACGAACAGGAGCACGCCCACGCTCTCCCCTGCGCCAAAGGGTATGGCTGCCGATCGCGCCATCAGCGGAAAGCCCAGCAGATAAACCGCGAAGGCAATCGGCACGGAGAGAGCCTCCTGCCAGGGCATCTGCCGCTTGAGGAAGACGAACAAAGTCAGCAAAAACCGCGCGAACACGACCACATTGAACGCGAACAGCGTCAGGTTCCGTGCCTGCGCCGGTTCCAAGCCGAAAGCGCGCACGCCCCGCATGCCGCCGCCAACCAGCACCCAGTACGAGATACCGACCAGCACAAGCTCCGTCAACACGATCACGAGCTTCTGCGCGGCGCTCGATCCCCTGCGACCATACATCTCCATGGGCTCTCCGTTGAGACTACCCGGGTTTGCAGCGGCCGCCACACGCCTCGGGCTGTGCTGATCTGCGCCACATTAGCGACGGCAACCACTTGGGTCATCCAGTGGAACGTGTTCTGGACAGAGCCTCTACCTTGCCAGGGCGCGCCGTTTTGAAACGGAATTTTGCGCTCTTTGACCAGCGATGTGAGTATCCTAAAGGAACTTCGGTCCTGTCCCTGTTTACTGCGGTGAAACCGTGAGTTGATCGATGTCTAGCGAGGTTTTGCTGCCCTTTGCGGCGTCGAAATAGAGTTCGATGCTGACCTTGCCAGCGGGTAGGGTGGCGTTGGTTTGCGCGTTCTGCCAGGCGGTCCAGCTGGGAGTGGCTGGGAATGCCTGAGTCTGCGCCAGCGCCTGCCCATTTACCCGCACGCTGCGCACACCGCTGCCCTCACCGGCTGTGTAACGCCAGACCAAGGCGTATTGCCCGGCACTCGGCACCTGCACGTCAATCACCACGCCTTGCTTGTCGCTCGTGAACGCCGAAACGTAGCCCAAGCCGAGGAAGGCGCGGCCGGCGGTGGCTTCGAAGTCCACGTGTTCGAGCCAGCCTTCCTCCGCCTCGTACACACCCGCGGCAGCGGCTGGTGCGGCGAGATCCGTTCCGCACAACGTGGCGAACAGGTTCAGCGCCATCGTGGCCGAGCTCTGTTCTTCGAGTGCGCCGTTCGTTGGCCCCGGCCCGGCCCAGTTCGCCGAGAAAAAGCCATTATTTCCGTTGCGAGCCAAGGACCAGATCGCACTCGCACTGCTAGTGAGTACGTTGCGGGCTTCGGTGTTGGTCGGGTCGCGGCGATAGAGCTCTGCCAAATAGCGATAGCCGATGCCCTTCCACGCGGCGCAGTCGCCTGCGCAACTGGTGCCGTCGAACAATACTGCGCCAACGCTGGTGTCGTGAGTTTCCTGCGTGCTCATGTAGTGAGCGAAGCCTTTGGCCTCGGTTAAGTAGTGCGCTTCACCGGTCGCGTCGTTCAGCGCCAACGCGGCGCCGATCATCAACCCTTGTATGTACGTAAACGAGGCGGCGTGGGGCTGCCCATCCGGGGTCAAGTACTCGGCGACGGCGAAGGTCGTGGCATCGACCATGTTGCTCATCCAAAACGAGTACACTTGTTTCGCGAACGTCAGGTATTCGGGCTTGTTCGTGCGCTCTGCCAAACGCACGCCGGCGAGGGCCGATCCGGCGTTGGCGGTGCTGGATTTCTGCGTCTTCTTCTTGTCTGACCAGATGCCGCCTGGGTGCGGCGCGCAGCAGGTGGTGTCCCACGCTGCCATCACGTTCTGGTAGAGCGCCTCCGCGTTGGTCAGGTAACGCATGTCCGCCGTGAGGTCGTACGCGCGCAGCAACGCGAGCGTCAGCCAAATCTCGTGATCAAACGAGTCATCCATCCATCCGCGCGCGGATGCGCCCTCGTAAAAGGCGCGAATTAGACCGCTGAAACGATGCCCTCCCGTGCGCTCCACGCCGTCCAACACCGCGTCGAAACCTTGGGCGTAAGTCCAATAGCCAGCGAGCTTGTTACTTGCCGGTGACGTTGCTCGCAAATATTGATCGGCGCCGCTCCAAAAATTCGCGAGGGTGACGCCGAGCGCGGTGTTAGCGTGTGCGTGCGCGGTGGGAACATCGCAGTCTTGGATCAGTTTCGGAAACGGGTAGCTGGCATGGCTGCTGCCGCCCGCTCCGGCACTGCCACCTGCTCCTCCAGTGCTGCTCGCTCCGCTGCCACCCGCCGCCCCCGCGCTGGGCCCGCCGCCGGATGACCCGCCGCCCGCACCCGCGCCGCCAGTGCTCATGAACGCTCCGGCCAGGCCTTGTCCTGACGCGCCCGCGGTCATCGCACTGCCGCTTTCACCCTTTGTCCCGCCCGCAGCAGCCCCTGTCGTCGGCGTGGAGCCGGAGCTGCAGGCGGCGCTCAGCGCGAGCAAGCCAGCGAGCGCCAAGGCCAGACGGAGATGTGCCAGCTCGTTCAGGTGCAGTCGGCGCATGATTGTCAGTCAAATACCACGGACGCCGCGTCCTTGCAGCGGGACGACACGCGGGCACCCGGGCCGCCGCTTGCTCAGTGCGTCGTTCGGCACGCACTTTGCGATGCTAGCCCCGCGGAAAGCAAAACCATGATTCACGCGGCCGTTAAAGCGGATCCAACCGGAGGCGACCCGGATCCAATTGTCCGGGGAGAAGCCGTACCTTCTGAAAGTGGCACAGTTTGGCAAAGCCCGCGCGCTCGCCAAAATCCGGGAGCGCCCTCGACTGCGCCCCCTGAGCTGCACTCAGCTCCGCTGCTGTCTTGGGCGCTGTGCGGCCTGCTAGCGATCGTCTTTTCACTTTGGCTGGCGTTTTCTTGGTCTGGCTACGCGGGGCAATACGCGCAGGCTGGCGGAGCCTGGCGAATGGGCGGTACTCAGCCGATCGAGATCACGCTGATCCGGGATGACGCGCACAACCTGGCGTGCGCCTCAGACGTGAACGTCAACGGGCTGCATTGCGCGTTCAAGCAAGATGGCCAACCGCGCGACTCGAACCCCGCGGACCTGAACCAGATCCTACGGCCATATTGCAGTGCCAAGGGCGAGATCCTGGTTGCCGCCGGTCTGTGGAACTCGCCGTCCTTGCCCAGCGCGCTGCCAGCGGGTCGCTTCACCGTTGTGTGCAACTTTCGGGTCACTTCCGTGTTGAAGTCGGCGCAGGCGCGCTGGTCTGAAATCGGCAAGTTTGAACCCCTCAAACAGAGCGTACCCATGGGCGTTCTCTCCGATTGCTCGATCCCACTATGACCACGATTTCGCGGAGCCCGCGCGTCGAAAGCCCCTTACCGCGCGCGAGGCGGAGCGCAGCCTTCGAGGCATCCGGAACGAGCGGCATTCGCGCAATGAGCCTTCAACCGCCCCTTTCTCGCGTCGTGACGCTCGTGCTGATTGCATTGATCGCCATCGGAGTCGTGTTGCGTGTTCGCGCGCTCGGCTTTCCGTCGAACTTCACCTTCGACGAGGAGCTATTCGCCCACAACGCTCACAACTACCTGCTCGGCCTGCGCGACGACAACGATCATCCGCCTCTCGGCAAACTACTGATGGCAGTGGGGCTACTACTCTTTGGCTACAACTCGCTCGGCTGGCGTTTCATCTCGCTATGCTTTGGTCTGCAGATTCTACTCGTCGGCTACTGGCTCGGTCGCACGCTGTTCGGAACACAGCGGAGCGGTCTCTTCGCAGCGGCGTTCCTGGCTGCGGATGGTTTTTTCATTGCCTATTCGCGGGTCGGTTTACTCGACGGCATGCTCACCTGTTTGGTGCTGTGGAGCGTGATCGCAGCGAGCACGGCGCGCGGCGTGTTTGGTGTGTTGCGCGCGGCACTGCTCGTCGGCTTGGCGGCATCCATCAAATGGAGCGGAGCCTTGGCCCTCTTTCCGTGCCTTGCTGCGTGCCTGCTGATCGCCCGCGTTAGAAGATCGGCGATCTTGGCCTTCGCCATCGTGCCCTTGGTGCACGTGGCGGTCTGGAGCTTCGGCTTGCGCATTACTGGACAAGCGAGCGATTTGCACTCGCTATGGAAGGTGATGGCGGACCTGTTCCGGCATCACCTCGAACTCGGTCATCATCAAAATGCGGCCGCGTCGCCCTGGTACACATGGCCCGTGATGGGGCATCCGATCGTCGTCAAGTTGTCGCAACACGGCACGACGCAGCGTTATGCGTCCAGCGTGGGCAATCCGTTGCTTTTTCTGGCGGCCAGCGTGACCGTGGTCCTCGCGTTCGCCGAACTCCCATTTCGCTTCTTCCGCGCGCGTCGTCGCCCGTGCCGCGCGGTTCTCACTAAACCAAGCGCTGCTCTGGTTGCGCCGAGCGCTGCTCTGGTTGCGCCAAGCGCTGCTCTGGTTGCGCCGAGCGCTCGTCTCG
>JBDTYJ010000416.1:0-4504 GCA_040005755.1 Pseudomonadota bacterium | reverse complement strand
ACCCACTTGGAGTTGGGCGCGGGCGCGCGCGGCCGCAATTTCGGTGCTGAGCACAGGTAGCGCGTTCTCCAAGCCCAAAAGCTCGCCCAGCGCGGCGCGACCGTCGTTCAACTCACAATCCACACGCGCATGCACGAACCGCACTTCGGGCTGCGCGCGCTGTGCATCGGGCATTGCTTCGATGGCCGCACGCGCATCCGCCCAGCGTTCGGCGCGCACCAGCGCCGCAAATGCGGGTACGGGCCCGATGGGAACCGGCACGAACGCCGACGCGGACGGCGCCGCGACGACCTCCGCGGAAGGGCTAGCGCTCGCCGCGCCCGGTGCCCCATGCGCGCCTCGGTCACACGCCGCGAGCAACAGCCCGGCGTACGCCAAACGTCTCAAAATCCCCAATGGTATTCCGCGCGCAGCATTGGAGTGAAGGCCTCCCCTCGGCTCGGGCTGGAGAGCAACATGTCGGTGCGAAGCGACGCGCCCAGCCCAAACTCGCGAGTCATTTCGTAGTCCAAACCGAGCACGACCGAAGCCAGCAGGTCATCCCGCCGGAATGGTTCAGCCTGCGGCAACTGGCCAGCAATGTGCTGGTAGCCCACCAGCAGCGCGCCGTACGGGATCCACTGCAGCACATCCAGCTTGTAGGAAAGGCCGAAGACTGCGGAATACGGTTCGGCGTGCTCGGTCGGGCTCTTCGGGCTCGGACTATAGCCGTGATACGAGCTCAGTAACTCGAGCTTCAAATCAAACACGTCCGAGATGCCGTACGCGGCATTCAAACCCAATGCCGGTCCGGCCGAGTAGTAGTGTGGGTATGCGGTGAGCCCCACGCCGCCTCCTACATGCCATTCACGCTCGAATGCCTGCGCGTGTCGGGGCAGGAGCCAAACTGCCGCCACGCTGACGAACGAAAGAAGAGCCCGGCACGTCATGAACGCCGCGAGTGTAGCCCGAGACTCTGCGACATTCAGAGCATATTTACGGGGTCGACGTCGATCGCCATGCGCACTAGGCGGTGCACGCTGGCCCGCGCCACCGCGAGCAACGCCTCGCGCAGCGGTTTGCGGTCCAGCGAGCGCAGCTGGAAGCGAAACCGGTAACGGTTACGCAGCCGGGCAATCGGCGCGGGCGCCGGCCCAGTGATCTCCACGCTGGGCGCCGCGGCTCGAGCAATGGCCGCAATGCGATCGCATTCCGAACGCGCATGGCCCTCCTCGAGCGCATCGAAACGCACCAGAGCCAGCCGCGAAAAAGGCGGGTATTTGAGCTCTTCGCGCTGTTTCATCTCGGCCTCAATGAACCCGGGCACATCATGCCGAAGCGCGTAGGCAATGGCCGGTTGTTCGGGCAGGTGCGTCTGAATCAACACTCGCCCGGGCGCGTCCCCTCGCCCGGCACGCCCGGCAACCTGCACCAATTGCTGAAAGGTGCGCTCGGCGGCGCGAAAATCCGGAATCGACAACGCGGCATCCGCATTGAGCACCCCGACCAGCGTCACGTTGGGCAAATCATGGCCCTTGGTGACCATCTGCGTGCCCACCAAAATATCAATTTCACCCGCGCGCATGCGGTCGAGCACGGCTTCGCTCTTGGCGCCTGCCGCCACATCGCGATCCAACCGCGCCACGCGCGCCGTGGGCAGCTCCTTCTTCAACGTGTGCTCGATGCGCTCGGTACCCGAGCCCAGTTCAATGAGCTTGGGCGCGGAACACTGCGGGCAGCGCTGATGCACCTCCACTGCGTAGTCGCAGTAGTGGCACTGCATCAATTCACCGCGAGCGCGGTGCAACGTGAGCGATACCGAGCAATTCGGACAACGCACCACGTTCTTGCAGGAAGTGCAGAACAAGCTCGGCGAAAAGCCGCGTCGATTGAGGAACAGAATCGCTTGGTGCCCGCTCTTCAGCGTCTGTTCCAGAGCCCGAAATAGCGTCAAACTGAGTAACGGATCGCCCCCGGGCCCCGCCCCTACCGAGCTGAGATCCACAATTTCCACCTTCGGCAGTACCGCGCTGGCGTGCGCGCGCGCCGGTAGCGTTAACACCTCCAGCTTGCCGCTGTGCGCAAGCGCCACGCTCGCCAATGAAGGCGTGGCCGAGCCCAAGACGCACACCGCACCAGCACGGTGCGCACGCAGCAGTGCCATGTCGCGCGCGTGATAGCGCACGCCCTCTTCTTGCTTGAACGAGCCATCGTGCTCTTCGTCCACGCAAACCAAGCCCAAATCATGCACTGGCGCGAACAGCGCGGAGCGCGCGCCCACGGCCACCTTCAGCTCACCGCGCCGCAACGCGCGCCACATGGCGTGGCGATTGGAATCAGTGAGGCCACTGTGCATCACCGCGATGCGATCACCCAAGCGAGCGCGAAAGCGGGTCACGAGCTGCGGCGTAAGCGCAATCTCAGGCACGAGCACAATCGCCCCTCGACCCAAATCGAGCGCGCGCTCCACGGCCCGCATGTACACCTCGGTCTTGCCGGAAGCCGTCACGCCGTCCAGGAGAAAGCTGTGCTTTGCGCGCGTTTCTAGGCCTTCCACCAGCCGGCGCACGGCTTCAGCCTGGGGCGGGGTGAGCTGGGGCGGCACGTCCCGCGTCACTTTCGCGAAGAACGGATCAGGGTGTGCCTCGACGCGCTCCACCGTCAAAAGCTTCAGCTCTTCGAGCTTCTTCAGCGCGCCGCGCGCCGAGGGCCAGGTCTTGCTGAGCTCCGCGACGCTCTTCGTGCCGACTTCTTGCAAGTGCTCGATCACGGCGCGCGCCGTCGCGCTGAGCTTCTCGGGAAGCGCAGCACCGGGCACGGCCGTTACTTGCTGCACCATGCGGCCGAGCACCTTTTTTTCGACCGCGAACGCCTCCTGCTTGGACAGCGCTTCAGCGGCCGTGCGCTCCATCATGGGCAGTGCGAGCTCAATCACTGCCCCGATGGGCGCAATGTAGTAACGCGCCAGCTCCTGCAGAAAACCGAGCAGTTCTTCTTGGATTACCGGCTCCGAATCCACGACGCGCACCACCGACTTCAGCTTGCTTTCCGGGATGTCCGGCGCTTCCGTGCCAATCTCCAGCACCACGCCCAGCACGCGCCGGCTCTTGCCGAACGGAATCAACACGCGCGCGCCACGCCGCACATCCGCCGCTAGTTCTGGCGGCACGATGTAACTGAAGGCCTGCCCAAGCGGCACCGGGATCGCAACCCGCGCGAACAAGCGCTGAGACTCCGGCGTGCTCACGAGCCTCTACCGATACACGTCGATGACGTACGCCGCTGCGGCCACGACCGCGATCACCACCGAGATCCAAACCCAGCCCCGGCGCTCTTCACCCGGCATGGCCGAGCCCGGCCGACTACGCACCATAGCCTCAAGCGAAGCCGGCGGCGGATCCAGCCGCGGCATGTGCAAGGACTCTGGTGAGGAGTCCTCGGGCGACTCCGGCGGCGGGGGCAGGTACGGCTCGCTGGTCCGTGACTTGTTCTCGAAATCAGGCACGCCCACCCAAGATCCCAGGCGCACCCCGGCCGGTCAAGGACTCAAAAAACCGAGGCTAGCGCGGGCCTCAGGCGCCTGGCGCTTTGTCGAGGCCGAAGCCTTCGTGTAGCGCGCGCACGGCAAGCTCGGTGTACTTGGCGGCGATGATGCAGCTGATCTTGATTTCTGAGGTGCTGATGGCCTGAATGTTGATGCCCTCGCCCGCGAGGATGCCGAACATTTTGGCCGCGACGCCCGCGTGGGAGCGCATGCCTAGGCCCACGATGGACACTTTGACGATGTCCGGATCGTACTCGACCGGCTCACTGCCGTACTCGGCAGCGGTCTTTTCGATCAGCTCCTTGGCGCGCGGCAGGTCCGTCTTTGCGACCGTGAAGGTCACGTCGGTCGTGTCCTTGCCGCCGCGCGAAGGGCTCTGGATGATCATGTCGACCGAGACGTTGTGCTCGGCGAGCATGCCGAAGATCTTCGCCACGACGCCGGGCTTGTCGTTCACGCGCACGAGCTGCACCTTGGCTTCGCCCTTGTCGTAAGCGACGCCCGCCACAGCCACCGATTCGAAACCTTCTTCGCCGACTACCATCGTACCTGTCCGATCGCTGAAGGAGGACCGCACATGCACCGGTACTCCGTATTTCATGGCCACTTCGACGGAACGGATCTGAAGCACCTTGGCGCCCAAGGACGCGAGCTCGAGCATCTCTTCATAGCTGATGCGGTCGATCTTGCGCGCCGAGGGGCAGATGTTCGGATCGGTCGTGTAGACGCCGTCCACGTCCGTGTAAATTTCACATACATCCGCTTTGATGGCGGCGGCGATTGCTACCGCGGTGGTGTCTGAGCCGCCGCGACCAAGGGTGGTGATGCTGCCATCCGGGTCGATGCCCTGAAAGCCCGCGACCACGGCGATGCTGCCGCCCTGCACGGCCTGCAACAACTTGGAGCCTTCGATGCTCTGAATGCGTGCCTTGGTGTACGCGGCGTCCGTGCTGATGCGCACCTGATGACCGAGAAAGCTCT
>JBDTYJ010000415.1:0-4505 GCA_040005755.1 Pseudomonadota bacterium | reverse complement strand
GCGAACGCGCGAACGCGGCGTCCGCGACGCACGCTTCTAGCGAGCGGCACGGGACCCCTCGGAGCTCTGCTTCCGGGTTGTTCTGGAGACGGCCCTCGCGGACGAGCCCTCGCCGGCCGCCGCGGGGGGCTCGCGCTGGCGGCCCTTGGGTGGCGGCATCGGCGCGCGTCGTGCTGAGGGCTTGTCGATTTGTGGTGCGCCCTAGTTTGCGAAGCGAGTCGAAGAGCGACTGCACAGGTGTGTCGCGATGTCACACTTCGCAGATATGCCGGGGGAACGCGGTAACGCACAATGCCACGATCGGCTTGCGCCCCTGTTGTGGCGTTAAAGAGCGTTGCGCGATTTGTTTCATCTGCATGAATGCAGTGCGGGCTCCGGTAATCGAACGGAGTGTCGGGTACGAAACGCGCTGTTCCGGTGACGCAGAAGAAAGCGTTCATCGAGGGCAGCTCGCAGCATGTCTTCTAAAGGAGAACTCTTAATGAAACTCAGAAATTTAGCGATCGTTTTTGGCGCGACGTCTGCACTGCTCGCGGCTTGTGGAAGTGGCGACGACTCAGGCACGGCTGCAAACGGAGGCGCTGGCACTGGTGGTAAAAACACCGCGGGCGCTTCGGGCAAGGCCGGCTCCTCGGGCAAGGGCGGCGCGGCGGATAACGGCGGCGCGGCGGGGGAAGCCGGGAACGCAGGCGCGAACACCGCAGGCGCTGCGGGCGCACCTGAAGCAGCAGGCGCGGGCGGAGTGGGCGGTGCCCCCCCGGTGAGCGCAATGTTCACCGTTACGCTGCAGGACGTGGCGCCGAGCAAGCAGTTCACGAGCGCCGGTGTGTTCAATACTCCCGTCGGCGACCTCGCAGTCGGCCCGGCGACTCCAGGCAAGACTTACAAGTTCACGATCGACGCGGGCAAGAAGCAGAAGCTATTCTTCGCGACCATGCTCGCTGCCACGAATGATCTGTTCTTCGCGCCGAGCGGCGCGGGCATCCCGCTCTACCTGGAGAATGGCACGCCAATCACGGCGGACGTGACGAGCCAGGTTTACCTGTGGGACGCGGGTACCGAACTCAATGAGGAGCCGTTCCTGGGCCTGAACACCGTCAGTAAACAAACCGCTGTCAACACCGGTGCCGCGGACACCAACACCAAGGTGCGTCAAATCGCTACCGTTACAGAGGGTTTCGCATTCGCCTATCCCGCCGTCAGTAGCTTGATCAAAGTCACTTTGACGCACACGACCGGCACGTTGTTCGACATAACGATCGACGACTTGTCCACCGCGGCGCTGACCACAAGCGATGCCATGAGCCATCCGGCGCCCATTTCGCCCGGCGTGTGGGCTGTGAGTGCTGGCGCGAACGCGCTGTTCACCGATCAGATGCCCGCGCCCGCGCACGGCCTAGAGGCCCTGGCGGAGGACGGCAGCCCGACGGCTCTGGGCGCGTACCTCGCGGCGAACGCCGGGATCACCTATCCGGCCTCGCCGGGTGCGTGGTTGTTACACCAAACTGGCACCGAGCCGCTGTTCACCGTTGGCGCGCGCGATCGAGCCAAAGGTCTCGAAGCGATCGCTGAAGATGGCAACCCGGCGCCTCTCGGAGCAAGCCTCGCGACTCTCCCCGGCTACCTTGCGGGCGGGGTCTTCAACACGCCCGTCGGTGCTACGGTG
Source organism: Pseudomonadota bacterium (assembly GCA_040005755.1). Lineage (GTDB taxonomy): Bacteria > Myxococcota_A > Polyangia > Polyangiales > Polyangiaceae > PMG-095. Next base: position 2,839 of record JBDTYJ010000415.1, on the reverse strand, counting down.
CCCGCGGCGCTCGCGCCAGGCTCGAAGTACCAGTTCACGTTCGCGGGCAGCCCCGGTGACTCGCTCTCTTTTGCGACAATGCTTGCGGCGACAAACGACGTGTTTTTCGCCCCCAAAGGCGTCGGTATTCCGCTATTCGACGCTGACGGCGTTGCCCTCACGGGGGACGTGAGCGATCAGGTTTACCTCTGGGATGCGGGCACGGAAGCCAACGAAGAGCCGGCCATCGGCCCCAACACCGTCACTAACCAACTGACGCCAAACTCAGGCAATGCGGGCGAAGGAAAAGTTCAGCTCTTGAGTGCGGTCACGGGCGACACCTACAGCTACCCGTCGGCGCAGTCGGTACTCAAAGTCACCATCGCAGCGGAGTAACGAAGCTACGGGGCTGCTTCGCGCCGGAAGCGGCGGCGGTCCCGCAAGCACAGTTATCCGACACCGCGGAATCGAGAATGTCTCGGTTCCGCGGTTTTTTTGTTGGGCCGAACGCTATTCACACTTCGGCGTGAGCGGCCTAACCGTGCGCTAGGGGCTCCTCAGGGTTGCATGCCCAGCGTGAGCTCCGTGGCGGCAGGCGAGCCGCTGCTCACGGCCTTGACAGTCAAGCGTATGTAACGCGCTGGAAACGGACCGAACGTAGCGTGCTGCAACTGGCCGTCTGCGAGCCACGTACCGCTCGTGCCCGCGCTGAACGTCGTGCCATCGCTGCTCACCTCGATGCTGTAGGAGGTGATGTTGCCCGCGGTGCTGGAAGCAGCGCCAGAGTACGGCGGCAGATAACCCAGAAATCCGACGTTGGGTTGCTGCGACCCGAGATCGAGCGTGATCGATTGCGGTAGTGTCGCGGCCGCTTCCCAGACGGTGTGACTGCCATAGTCGTTCAGGCCATCCAACGCGTTGTCGGCGTTGCCACTGGTCGCGGTCGCAGCACGGATGGCGAGCGGGTGGTTGTTCTGGACGCCTTGATCAGGCAGCTTGGAGCTTGCTGCTGGCGCCCATGCCTTTCCGACTTCAGCCAGGCGATCGACAATGGCTTGGTCGAACAAGCCGTCTCGGTTGGGCGGGCAATTTAGCAAGAACGTGGTGTGGCGCTGACTGAGCGTATTCAGGTGATCGTTCACGATCGACTGCACGCTCATCAGGCTTCCGATCCCCGGAGCCCAGAACCAATCATTGCCTCCGCTGGCGTTGATCTTATTCCCCTGTAACGCTGCCCACGAGTTATCGGCCGGCGCAAAGGTGCCTTTGGGCTCTTCGTACATGACGAGATCCTCGTCGTACGGGCTCGTCACCCCGTTGTGATCGGAGATCACGATGTCCGGCTGGAGGCTCTTCACGAGATCGTGGATCTCGGCGAAGACGACCTTTCTATGCCCCATTTTCCAACCCCAACCATCGAACACCAGCAGCGGGATCTTGCCGTAGTTCGTGAGCAACTCGGTGAGCTGCGTCTTGATGTAGGTGATTTGCGCGGGCGTCGGGTCAGCGTTGTTCTGCGTCGCATCCCAAATCGAGTAATAGAATCCGGGCTCCAGGCCCGCGGCGCGAAAGGCCGTCACATATTCTTTGACGACGTCACCCTGGCCGTTGCGCCAAGCGATGTGACCGACGTTGAAATCGCTCGCCTTGCTCGGCCAGAGCGCGAAGCCGTCATGATGGCGTGTCGTGAGCACGCCGAATTTGGCGCCAGCGGCTTTCGCCGCGGCCGCCCATTGAGCGGGGTCGAGCTTCGTCGGGTTGAATTGATCGATGGGCAAATTGCCCTGCGCCCAGGAGCCCGTGTACGTCAAGATCCCGAAATGAAGGAACAAGCCGAAGTGCTGGTCGATTACGGCTTGCTTCAGATCTTGCAGATGACTCGTGATGTTGCCGGCCCCACCGGCGCCGCTACCTGCGCTGCCTCCGGCGCCACCGTTGCCCGCCGCACCGCTGCTGCCTGACGCTCCGGCAGAGCCGGCTGAAGCGCTCGCGCCGCCGCCATTGTTCCCCGCCGCGCCAGCTGCGCCCGCCGCGCCTGCCGCGCCCGCGTCGCTTGCCCCGCCCGCCAGACTTCCCGAGCTGCCGCCCAGCGCGCTGCCCGCCTGACCCACGTCGCCGGAGCCCGCGCTTGGAGGTGCGCCGGCTGCTACGGCCCCAGCCGCGCCACCAGCCGCTTGCGGAGTGCCGCCCCCCGCGCACGCGACTACCTCGGCCGCTACCCCGAAGGCAACGAGCCATAAGCAGGCAGCGCGCGCGTTTGCTCGCGCCAAGGATGATTGCTTCATATTCGGCGTTCCTGACTGATCACGCGCAGTCGCGCTGCCTGCCCCGACCGAAACGGTTAGCGACGTTTGCGGCGGAGCGTGAGCAGGGCGAGGGCTAGCCCGATGATGCCGGCCGGCACGCTGGGCCGCGACGCCCCCATCGCACAGCCGCTTGAGGAGTCATTGGAGCCAGCTGGGTTACCGCTCGAAGCGCCACCGGTGCCGACGGGTGCGCCCGACGAGCCGGTTAATGCACCGGCCACGCCCGTCGGGGAGCCGCCGCCGGTTCCTCCCGCGCCGCCAGAGCTTCCACCGGCGCTCGGCGCACCGCTGGTGGCACCCGTGCCGCCGGCCACGCCCCCACCGCTCGTTCCGCCGCTGGCGCTACCGCCACCCGTGCCGGAACTGGTACCCCCAGCACCACCGAAACCGGGACCGCCGCCCGTTCCTCCGCTGCCGCCCGCTCCGCCACCGCCGGTACCGCCGCCGGCTCCACATTGCACGACCTGCGCATCGAGCGCAGCGTCGACGGCCGCCTGGCTGTCGAGCCCGAGGAACGGGAGCACGAAGTTGCCTTGAAACAGCGCGTCTGAGGG
>JBDTYJ010000414.1:0-4525 GCA_040005755.1 Pseudomonadota bacterium | reverse complement strand
GCCCGCGCCCGCAGTGCCCGCGCCGGACACGCCGCCGACACCAACCGCGCCTTGCCCGCTTACTCCACCACTCGCCGTCCCCGCGTCACTCGTGCTCGCGCCAGCCGCCGCTCCCGCGCCGCTGCTCGCGCCAACGCCGCCACCGCCAGCACTCGGATTGCTCGAGCCACTGCCACAGCCCGACACACCCACGACACACACACTGGCAATGAGCACCAGCGCACCGACAGCGTTTCGAGTCATTGCCGATTTTGCTCGCCAACTCCGCGCCAAGTCACGCGGCGAATGCGTGCCCGAGCAAATCCGTAGGACACGCGCGGTGGGTGTGCCGAAACAGCGGCCCCAAAAAACCCTCGCAGTCCGGTCCTTTGTCTCACCTACTCCGCAAATATCCGATTGGCGTCAGCCGCGGTTACGAGGAAGCTGCACGGATATGCCAAGTTTCGCTCCCTATTCAAGGTCGGCTTCGCTGTTTGTTCCAGTTTCGATACTCCTGCTCGCGCTCGGGACCCCAGCGCACGGCGCTGCGGCGACCACGCTGCCACCGCCGCCTGCGAGGATCCCGGCCGCCGTTCAAACCCGTATTAACGCGGCGCTTGCCAAGTTACACACGGCACAAGCCGGCTTAGCCAGCACGCAACCGGAGCTAGCGAAGCACCACGCGGCGGCCGACCACGCCTTCCAGCAGTTCCGAACCTCTCCGAAAACGGCAGCGCCAGCGAGCCTCAACGCGGCACTGGGGACTGCCAAGGCAGAATACGCCGCGGCCCTCTCGCAAATGACCGCCGTGCAGAAGCAGGCAGCGGACGTACGCGACGCATACGAAGAGCTGAAGAACATTTTGCCCGCCAAGAACGCGAGTGCCGAGCTGCTCAAAGCGATAGGCGCAAGCTCTTGGGCAGACGAAAATAGCAAATGGCAAAAGGCCGCCGCGGCGTCCGGACAAACGTACGCCGAACAGGCGGCGCTCAGCCGCGCAGCCGCGCTGGTGGACGGCGCCCTCACCGCACCCGTGCCGGGCCCGGGGCAATGCGACATTCGCAAGCTGGATTGGGGCAATATGAAGTACCCAGCTTCCGAATCCATGCCTGGTTTTCAGCTGAAGAATGCCGAGGCAACGTTGGATGGCGGAGACGACGCCATGAATGGTGGGCGCGTGTCTTGGAGCTTTACGCTAGCGCAAGCAGCCTACGCCGACACGGACAAGAACGGCGTACCTGAAGCCTTCGTGCGCGTGGATGAATCCGGCGCTGGCTACCAGCAGCTGAGCCACCAACTGCTGTTCGTCTTCGAAGAGGACGCGAGCTGCAAGCCCAAGCCGCTCGCCAGCGCTGAGCTTAACTACGCCACCGCCACGCGCATGACCCCGACCGCATTCCTGGAGACGAATGACGAAGGCGCCGGCGAATGGCGCCTCTCCGGCAGACGCGTCATCAAGACTGCCGTCGGCGCGCCCTTGCCCGTTTGCCAGGCTGGTTTGCCGCCTGGCACGTTCAAGAAAGGGAACTTAACGCTGAGCATCCCAAGCAATTGCACGGACGCAGCAGGCTGGTACGCCCCCAAGCAGCAGCGCCTGAGTCGCTCGGGTGTCGTTCAGGAAACCATCGACGGCCAAAGCAGGGCCGTCATGTATACCCTCGAGGGTGATGTGTGCTTCCGGTACATGCTCGCTCCGAACAAGAGTGGCGGCATCACCCTGATCTGGCAGCCTGATCCCACCGCCAGCATGAACCGCAATCCGCAGGTCGCCCGCGCGTGCACCACGAACAACGGGGAATATCGCCTGGTTCCATGAGCTTGGGGTTGATGGTCGCGCGCTACTGCGCAGCCGGCATAGCCTTCGGCGTCGCGGACGCCAGCGCGTCAGCGGTGAATGCTCTGACGCGCGCGCCGACCACGGGATACCCCGATCCCAAATCTCAGTCGGGGCTTGCGCCGGCCGTGTAGCGCAGCGCGAACGCCAAGCGATCCGCGCTCTTCTCGACCTCGGCCCGGCGCAGATCGGCGCCGCCATGTCCGGAATTCTTCTCGATGCGCAAGAGCACCGGGCCGCCCGTGCTCGCGTCTTGCATGGCAGCGGAGAACTTGCGCGCGTGCATGGGGTCGACGCGATCATCGCTATCCGCAGACAGCATGAGCAGCGCTGGGTACTTGGTGCCCGGCGTGACGTGATGGTACGGGGAGTAGCCGAGCAGCGTGCGGAAATCAGCCTCTTTTTCCGCACTTCCATACTCGGAGGCCCAGGTACGCCCGGAGCCGAATTTCTCGTAACGCACCATGTCCAAGAGCGGCACGCCGCACAGCACGGCGGCGAACAGCTCGGGATGCTGCACCATGCTGGCCCCGGTGAGCAGACCACCGTTCGATGCGCCGGAGATCGCCAGGTGCTCTGGGCGGGTGTACTTGTTTTGAATCAAGAACTCCGCGCCAGCTGCAAAATCGTCGAACACGTTCTGTTTTTTGTCGAGCATGCCGGCTTGATGCCAGCGTTCGCCGTATTCACCCCCACCGCGCAGGTTTGCGACAGCGTATACGCCCCCGCGTTCCAGCCAGGGGTAGATGCTGGCTGCAAACCCCGGGGTCATCGAGACTTGGAAGCCGCCGTAACCGTAGAGCAGCGTGCGGTTCTCACCGTTCAGCGGCAGATCTTTGGCGCGCACGATGAACATCGTGATCGGCGTGCCATCTTTGGACTTGTAGCTGACTTGCTCGACGAGGAAACGCTGCTTGTCGATGGGCACTTTGACCTCGCCGTACAGCGAGCTCTTGCCTGTTCTCATCGAAATTTCGAACACCTGATACGGCGTGGTGAATGATTGGAACGCGAAATAGGCTTCATCTTCGTGCTCACGGCCTGACGCCATGTACGCGGTGCCGATGCCCGGTAGCGGAACAATGCGTTCGAGCTTCCCCTCCAGATCGTGAATCTCCAGGCGGCTCGCGGCTTGGCTCAGGTAGCTGAGCGCGAGCTTACCTCCCATGATGGACACGTGATCGAGCGTGGCGCTCGAGTTCTCCGCAAGGATCTCGCGCCACGCAGCGCGTTCTGGCTTTTGGGGATCGGCCTTGAACATCTTCCAGTTGGAAGCGTTCTCATCCGTGCTGACGTACAAGGCGCCCTGATAAGCGATCGCGGAATAGTGAGCTTTGAAGCCGGTCGAGAGCGGCACGAATGGCCCGGGGTTGCGCAGATCTTTGAAGTACAGCTCATTGCCGCTCCAGCCTTGCTGAATGGCAATGAACAGCGTGCTGCCGTCCTCCGAGATGTCGACCTCGAGAAACTGCGTCGGGTTAGCCGTTTTCTCGCGAATAACGGCGTCTGTGCTCGGGTTCGTGCCCAACTTGTGAAAGCGCACCTCGGCGAAGCCGGGCAGCTCTGCAACGGGAATTTTAGGGTCGGTCGGCAGCCAGGTGTAATAAAAGCCGTCCGAGTGCTTCGCCCAAGCGGCAGAGGCGTACTTTGCGCCGGCTATTTGCTCGCCTTTTGCTTCCGCGCCGGTGGTCACGTCGAGCACGTGCAGCGTGGCTTCGTCCTTATTTCGTTCGTGGACGGTGTACGCGACCTTCTTGCCATCAGGGCTCACACGCCAATTGCCGAGCGAGGAAGAGCCATCTGCTGACCAGGCATTGGGGTCGAGCAACACACGCGCAGGGCCCGCCTTGCCCTCCGTGACGTACACGATCGCCTTTTCCTGCGTCGCGCTGCGCCGCGTGAAAAAATAGCGACCGCCGCGGTGCGCCGGCGCGGAGAAATCATCGACGTACATCAACTCTTTCAGGCGAGCTGCGATGGCAGCGCGCTCCGGGAGCGCTTTCAATTGCTTGCGCGCCAAGGCATCCTGTTCGGCCATCCAAGCTTTGACGGCCGGATCCTGCTCATTCTCCAGCCAGCGATACGGATCTTTCACCTGCGTGCCAAACAAAGTGTCACTCGCGCCGCCGGGTTGATTGTCGGGATAAGGAAGCATTTTGTGGGTAACGAGCAGGGGGGAAGAGGGAGCTGCTGGCGCGGCCCGATCAGGAGCGCTTGCCGTCGCCAGCGGCGCACCAAGAGGCAGCGCGGGCTTCGTACAGCCGACCACCAGAACCAGCGCAGCAACACACGGACGTACGGGACTCACGCCCTGAAGTGAAGCCCCTTGCGCGGCGAATCGCAAGTCACCCGCTCGGGCCCAGCTGACCCGCCTGAAACACAACGATAAAAGCCGCGCTAACCAGTGGAGCACCAAAGCCGCGCAACGCGGCAATCACCTTCGGCGCGTTCTCTGCGCTAGCCCGACCCACACGACCAGCTCCTTGGTCGCGCGTGGCCGCCCGTGGACGCCAACTGCGTATGCTCCAACGACGCGCAAGCGAGCGTCAGCGCCCAACAAATGCGCGCAACAAATCGAGAAAGTCCGGCCTGATAACGTGCCTCAGGATTGCAGAGTGCGTGGAGCTCGTCTTCAGCGCGCGTTGCGCCTAGCGGTTTGCGTACGCTCGGCATCTCGTTGCAGGGCCTGCCTCAACAATCCTTAGATGGCTT
>JBDTYJ010000413.1:0-4542 GCA_040005755.1 Pseudomonadota bacterium | reverse complement strand
GGAAGGGCAGCAGGTTGAAGCCGCCCAGGTACGCGCTGAGCGAGGCCAGGAACCAGAGCAGCGCTCCGGTGCTGTGCTGGGCGGCCTTGGACGTTTCTTTCACGATACCGACGGGGCCCTTGAATTCAGGCTTTTCTTTGCCCGTGATGATGCGGCCGAGCCCCGCCACGAGGTCTTCCACCACGCCGAACGGGAGCTCCACCGAGGCAGTGAGCGCTTCACGCAGGGTAACCGGTACTTGTTTGTAGACCGGGGAGATGCCGATCTTTCCGCCGCCATCCTTGAACACCGGGGTGACCTTCAGCGTCAGCTTCTCGGCGCCGCGCTGGACGACGACGGGCACCTGCTTGTTGGCGCGTGCGGAGATCAACAGACGCATTTGATCCCAGTCCGTGATCGCGATGTTGTCGATGCTGAGGATCTTGTCGTCCTTCTTCATCTGCGCGTTCTTCGCGGGACCGTCCGCCGGGACCACGGCGGTGGTGGGCACCGAGCTACCGCCGATGATCAAGGCCGCGAAGAACAGCACGGAAGCGAACAAGTAGTTGGCGAGCGGGCCGGCAAAGATCGCGGAGATGCGCCCGACCAGCGATGCGTTCGCGTAGCTGGTCTTATCCTCTGGATCGACGTCCTCGAACGGGTTCATGCCCGCGATTTGCACGTAGGCGAGGAACGGGATCAGGGCGACCTGATAGATCGTTTCACTGCCGCGCGCCTGGTACTTCCACAGCGCCGGGCCGAAGCCGATGCTGAAGCGCACCACGCGCATGCCGAACGCACGTGCGGCGAGCAAATGCCCCATCTCGTGCACGATCATCAAGACAGCGAGACCGAGGATGGCAACGAGATACACGCCGGCGTTCATGTGTCTGCCTCTATATAGCGTCAGTCACCCCGCCCCGCCATCCGTCGGGCTCTGGAAAGGCTACAGAAATGAAACTCCGACCGAAAATGTCGGGTAGCCGAGGCGCATGGTCAGCGTCATTCGGTCGGCGAAGTGCCAACGGCCGCCGAGGTAGAATTGCGGGTCGACGTTCGTCGCATGCGCGCCAGACAGGGATTCGTAGCGAACCGCCAAGCCTGGCTCGCCGAAAACGGACCACTCCCGGCTCAGGAAGAAGTTCCACTGCATGACGACGGGGAGCCAAAAGTTGTTCACGCTTTCCGAGTCATTGGGGTTGCACACGCCACTGGACAGTGAGTCACGGATGCAGTGCAGCCGGCCGTGGCTGTAGTGAACGATGTCCAAGCCGAAGCCAATGCCGACCGAGTTGTTGATGCTGGGCACGAAGCCGTTGGGGACGATCACCACCGTGCCGCGAAAGCCGGCGCCGAAGCCGCTCCCGCTCGCCACGCCTGGCGGATCGATCACGCCCAGTAAAAGGTGCGGTTCCGCCTCGAAAACGTAACGCGGGTGATCACCCGGATGACGAATGATCAGGGTGTCGGCGCGCGCGGGTACGGGCGTCGTGAGGGCGCACGCGCCGGCTGCCAGGGCCAGCGCGGCCGCTCGTGTGGAAATCGAGCTCCAAGTCGGCATGAGCGGAACTCTACACTCGTTTGTAGATAGGCGGCCCTACCGCTTGGACACGGTATTGCCCGGCTTACGGCACACTGCTAGACCATGCCCCCCGATGACTCAGCCGACCCCGCCTGGAAATCCGAACGCTGCCGCCAATCTCAATCTGCAAGGCGGCGCCGCCATCGTCGCGCCCGTCAGTGCTTTCCCCGGCGGCGTGCCAGGTAACGCGCTGATTGTCTTGCCCTTGAGCAAACCGACGGACGAGCTCGCGGACATGATCAAGAAGGGCCCGTTGGCCCTCGAGATCGACAAGATGTGGGAGTTACTCGGCTTCAATGGCCCGGCCGTGCAAGTGCAAGACGCTGACGGCCGGCCGATCGCTATCGGGTTGGATGACTTGCTCGGCGGTCTGGAGAAGCACTGGACTGAAGACCAGAACGACCTCAACCGCGGGCGCCTTTTCGTGCAGGAGCTCATGAAGTACGGCCGCTTCGAGAAGACCGAGAAGGTAATGAGCAAAATCGTCGCGCTCGGCGGCAGCGGTGAGGATTGGCTGGGCCTCGGTGTCGCTCAGCTGCAACAGCAGAAGTGGGACAAGGCCGAGGGCACGCTCAAAGGCGCGCAGAACTTGCTGCCCGAAAATCCGTTCCCGGTGCTGCACCTAGCCAAGGTCTATCAAGGCAAGAAGGACGCGCCGAACGAGCGCGCAATGATCGAGAAAGCGATCAGCATCGATCCGAATTCGGTGGATGCTTGGGCTTACTTGTTCACACAGGCAAAAGAGCAGGAAAACGAGGAAGCGGCGCTCAAGATCGTGGCCACTTTGGCCGATTCCGAGGCCAACAAGAAGACTGCCGCGCCGTTCATCGCCCTCCAAGGTTTGTATTCCGCTGACGAAGCGACGCGCGACAAGGCGTTGGTCTGGGCCAAAAAAGCGGTCGAGCGCAACGAGAACGATCCGCTCGCTTTGATCTGCCTATCCGCCTTGTACGGCCAGAACGGCGATTTGGACGCTGTGATCAGCACCCTGCAAAAGCACGAAGCCAAGATGGTGAATGACGTGCGTTTGGCCAACAACTACTTCGAAGCGCTGTTCCAAAAGCGGCAGTTGGATCGCGTCACCAAGTTGCTGAATGCGCTCGCTGGCTCTTCGAACCGCGAGGTCAAGCAGTTCGCGATTGAACGTTCGCGCGCCGTGGCGCAATTCCTCCAGCAACAACAGCAGCAGCTGGTGGCCGGCGCGCCGCGCGCCTGAACAGCGGGCGTATGCCGGTTTAGTGGCTAAAGAGGCCCGAAAGCGCTGCGCTCTCGCGCGCTACCGGCCACTCGGCTACGCTCTCGCCCGCGCCCTGTTCTCCGTGCGCACCGATGCTGATTCTCGTTCTCACCGTTCTGGGCTCGCTCGTGATCTCGTTCTGCTGCTCGATCGCGGAAGCGGTCGTGCTGAGCGTGCAGCACGCGCAGATTGAAGCGTTGGGCAAGTCCGCAGCGGCCGAAATTTTGCGTGACTTCAAGCGCGAGATCGACCGGCCGATTGCAGCCATCGTGTCATTCCACACAGTGGCGCACACCATTGGCGCGTCCGTTTGCGGCGCCATGTACGTGCACGCGATGGGGGAATCTTCGCTCTGGGTGTTCTCTCTGACGTTCACCGTGGCGGTGCTTTTGTTCTCGGAGATCATCCCGAAAACAATTGGCGTTACCTACGTGGCCGAGATGGCGGTACCGGTCGCGTACGGTGTCACGGCGCTCGCTTTCCTGCTTCGCCCCGTGCTCTGGGTCACGAGCATGGTTGCCAAAGTGCTGCGCGGCGACACGCAGAACCCGGTCACGTCACTGGAAGAAATTCGCCTGCTCGTCGCGCTCGGCCGGACTGAAGGCGCGCTTGCAGGCCGCGTTGCGGACATGATTGAGGGCGCGACGGCGCTGCGCGAGCTCACCGCGTATGAGGTAATGGTGCCGCGTGCGCAGGTAACGTTCCTGTCCGGCGAGCGCACCATTCAAGAGAACCTGGATTTGATCCGTCGCTCGCAACACAGCCGCTTCCCCTATACGCCGGACGCGGATCTGGACCACGCCAAAGGTGTCATTTTGGTGAAGGACCTGTTGTTCCGCGATGGGGCTTTGGCCAACGGGGCGGATATCGACCTCGAAGCCTTGCAAACTCCGCTGCTCGTGGTGCCCGCCAGCGCGCCGCTGGAAAAGGTGTTGCGCACGTTTCAGGAAGAGCGCCGCCACATTGCGATTGTGGTGGATGAATATGGCGGCACGCAGGGCCTGATCACGCTCGAAGACGTGCTCGAAGAAATCGTCGGTGAAATCGAGGACGAGAGTGACCGCGTCGATCAGCGGATTTTTCGCCGTGCGGACGGCGTATTCGTGTGCCGTGCTTCCGCCGAAACACGCAAGCTGTTCGAGATCCTGAATATCGACGAAAGTGTCGAGTTGGTCACCGTCGGTGGCTTTGTGGCAGATTTGGTTGGGCGCGTGCCACGCACCGGTGATGTGGTGGAATTCCACGGCTTTCAATTTTCCGTTGCACGCGCCAGCGCGCGTCGCGCCGAGCGCATTGAAGTGCGCAGAATCGCCGCAACTCCGAAGTCGGATCGCGTGCGATCTTAGCTTGTTGCGGAATTGCGCTCTTTCGCGCGCCTGGATCTTGCTAGTGCGGATACTCAATCTGCGAGTGCCCGAAAGCTCGGGCGCTTGACAGGCCTTGAATGCAGTCTGATCCTGCCCGCGTCCAAAGGGGACCCTCATCATGAATATGAATAAGAAATTTTTTGTCGGCTTAAGCTCGATCACCGCTCTCACGTTTGCTGCGCTCCAGGGCTGCAGCGACGGCAGCAGCAACGGCGGCACGGCGGGCGCGGCCGCCACGACCGCGGGCGCCAGCTCCACTGCGGGCGCCAGCTCCACTGCAGGCGCCAGCTCCACTGCGGGCGCTAGCTCTACAGCAGGCGCTAGCTCTACAGCAGGCGCGACGGGCACGGCCGGCGCGGGCGGCTCGAGCGCGGGCG
>JBDTYJ010000412.1:0-4551 GCA_040005755.1 Pseudomonadota bacterium | reverse complement strand
TCGCGCGCGGCGCGCCGCGCGTCATCGCCGCGGCGCGCTTTGACCCACGCGCCGCATCACCTCTTGCAGGTCCTCCCAGACCTCACGCTTGGCGGCCGGGGTACGGAGCAAATACGCGGGGTGAAAAGTGGGCATCACGTCAATTTCGCCGAAGCGTTGCCATTTGCCGCGCAGGCGCGTGATGCCCTCGGTAATGCCAAGCAGGCCCTGCATCGCGGTGGCTCCGAGCGCGACGATCACCTGCGGGCGAATCAACGCGAGTTGCTCCTGGAGATACGGCAGGCATGCCGCCATCTCCTGGATTTCCGGCTTGCGGTTGTCGGGCGGGCGGCACTTCACCACGTTGCACACGTAAACTTGGTCGCGGTCGAAGCCCATTGCCAGGATCATGCGATCCAACAATTGCCCCGCTTTGCCTACGAAAGGCAGGCCTTGTGCGTCTTCATCGGCGCCCGGCCCTTCACCCACGAAGCACACGCCAGAACTGCCCGTGCCGCGCGCAAATACGGTTTGCGTGCGCTGTTTGCACAAGCCGCAGCGGGTGCACGCGCTCACGGTTTCAGCCAACGCCGCTAAGCGGGCCTCAACCGGTCCGGCAACGACGGGCAGCGCCGAGCGCGTAACCGGTTCCGCGGGGACCGCGAACGCCGGCCGCGCAACCGGAGCGGGTGCAACGGACGCGACGGAATCCGCGGCACGCTTTTCCTCCGTGGCGCGCTCGAGGCCGGTCGCGCCTGTCGAAGTTTGCCACTCCAGGTGCGCGCGCAGCGCACGGGTCAGGAAGTGAAGCTCTTCGACATCCGCGTCAGCCATGTGCAGCGCTCGACTTTACCTCAATGCCCGTGAGCCGTGAGGAAACGCTCGGCGTCCAACGCGGCCATACACCCGGTGCCGGCAGCCGTGACGGCTTGGCGGTACTGCCAATCAGCGACGTCACCGGCGGCGAAGACGCCGGGCACGTTGGTGCGGGTAGTGCCGGGTTCCACCTTTAAGTACCCGTTGTCATGCACGTCCAGCTGGCCCTTGAACAGGTCCGTCAGCGGCGTGTGGCCGATGGCGACGAACAGAGCGCCGACATCCAACGTGCGGGTGTCGCCTGATTTCAGGTCTTTGACGCGCACGCCGGTCACTTTGTCTTGCGAGACATCCAACACTTCCGTCACCACGTGACTGCGCAAGATGCGAATTTTCGGGTTGGCGAACACGCGCTCTTGCATGGTCACCGAAGCCCGGAAGTCATCGCGGCGATGAATCAATGTCACGTTGCCGCACAACCCAGCGAGGTAGCTCGCCTCTTCCATCGCCGTGTCGCCGCCACCGACGACTACTACGTCCTGGCCACGGAACAACGCGCCGTCACACACCGCGCACGCGCTGACACCTTTGTTCTTCAGCTTCTCTTCCGACTCGAGACCAATGTAGTTGGCGCGCGCGCCGGTCGAGATGATCAGCGTCTGGGCCAGATGCAAGATGTTCTCATCCTCACCCACCCAAACCTTGAACGGCCGTGACGATAGATCCACCTTTTGGACGTCCGCCGTGATCAGCTCCACGCCCTGGTGCTCCGCCTGCGCGCGGAAGTTCGCCATCAAATCTTGCCCCGACACACCCTTTGGGAAGCCCGGATAATTCTCGACCTCAGTCGTGAACATGAGCTGCCCGCCAGGAATGAGCCCGCCGGCGTTGAAGCCTTCAACACACAGCGGCTTCAAATTCGCCCGCGCCGCGTAAATGGCCGCAGTGAGCCCAGCGGGCCCGGATCCAATGATGAGTACTCGGTGCAAGCGCGGTTCGCTCATGCGGGACGGTCTAGCATTTGTGGGTCGGAATGCCTCGCGTCTTTCGCGCGCCCAGCAGCCATTGTAATGCCAAGGCCCGGTCCGCGAATGAGACCGGGCCCGGAGCACCCGCGAAGCCGCTTTCGGGACCGGCGGTCTACGATCACTCCATAATCGGCGAAGCCTTGAGCGCGGCCTTACCCTCCTTCACATACACGCTGAACTTCACGCGCTTGGCGCCGTGGCGCGTCAGAAGTTCCTCGTTCTTCTTCTTCAGCGTTTGCTCGAATTTTTCGTAGCTGAAGCCGTCAGTGTTTTCGCCGCATTGTTGCTTTAGGCCGACGAAGTCGTTGAACACGGCGTGCCACTCTTCGAGCTGCGACGGCGCTGCGGCAGCGTCCGCAGTGGTTCGACCGGACGGCACCGGTAAGCGACGCGGCGCTGAGTCGACACCCGCGCCGTCTTGCGGGCCGCCGTCGAACCCAAGCGGCGCGGCCGCGCCCGGGCGCCCAGGCGGACGTGGCAGCTTGTTCGCGTTCGCGCTCGGTACGATGCGTGGCGTGGGTACTGAAGCTGGGGATTGCGCGCTCGCCGGATCGCCCGGGAAGCTGAACGCGCTCATTTGCGGCTGATCCGGGATGTCGCCCAAGACTTGCTTCATGTCCGCGGGCCCGCGACGTGGGCCGCCCCCCTTGGCCAGCACGTGATCGATGCCGTCGTTCAGGTCGGCTGCGATCTTGCGGAAAACGCCGCGGAAGCGGCTCGGCTGGAGCTGATCCGCCTCACCTTTAGCCAGGCGCTGCGCCTCCGCCTTGAACAGGCCGAGTGGCCTCGTGTGTTCGAACACCGAGAACAGGATGCCGATCCCAGCTGCCGCGATCGCGATGGCAATCGCGAGCGGTAAGTTAGCTTGTTGCTTGTCCTTGTCGTCGGCGGTCTTGAAGAAACCGAAAGGACCCGCTACCGCGACCGGTATGCGTGCGACGGCGAAGCCGCCGCCAAGCTGCCAAGCTTCCCCGGGCAAACGCGAATACTGCACCCCAAGCATACCGGCAATGGTGCGAACCTTGCTGCGACCCTTCTCCTTGTATTCAGGATCGGAGTCGAGCGTCGCCATGTCGCCCACGATTTGATCGAGGTTGCCCGTGGCAAACCCTTCCGGCGCGCCGGACGAAGCGCGTTCGCCGTTCGCGTAGAAGGCAATCGCAGCGCCGGTGCGCGATGAGAGCTCACGCGCAAACCGGTCATCCATGATGCGCGCGCCGATGATCGCGCCGGCCGGCAGCGAGCCAACGTCGTATTCGACGGGGCGCGCGACCACGCGGTAAATGCGATCCAAAATCAAGGTGTCATCACGGACGTAGCCTCGAAGCGCATCGGCGACGACCGGGTACCCACCCAATTCGAAATCGCTCATGCCGCTGGCTTGGTCGTAGCCCAGGTAGGCGACGACGCGCCCCGCCTGGTCGACGGCGAACACAGCGTCGAATTGATCCTCTTTGGGGATGCTCGCATTCACCTTCTTCAGCGCGCTAAGCAACTTGTCTTTGGCGTCTTCGGGAACCTTCGCCTCCGAATCGCTCGACTTCTGTAGATACTTCGCGATGTCCGGGTCGACCCCGAATTGGATCAGGCGACCCGAGCGCTGGCGAGCGTCATCACGCAAGTACCAGGCGACGACCTGCGAATCGGAGGACAGAGCCTCGGCCATCGCGCGTGCGCCCGCACGGTTGTACATGCTGGTCGCGAGCGACAACACGAAGATGGAGAGGCCCAAGAATAGGCCGACGAGGACGTACCAGAATCGTGAGAGAACCATCGCTATTTGGCGCCTTCTGCGGGCTTGTCGTCCGTCTTGGCTTCGGGTGCCGCTGCAGCCCCGCCCTCGTGCACTTTGATCGGCGCCTTCAACTCGACGTCTTTGGCGGCAATGGTCACCGGCATCGGCGCGCCCACCTTCTTGCCGGCGAAATACGCCTGCAGAGTGTAGTCACCCGGCTCCTGAATGTTGACCGCGAAGTCCCCCTTCATGGAGGGGTAGGCAACGCTGGTCACGTTCGGCTCGGCAACGATCCACATCCGCAAGCTGGGTGCGGCCTCGTCCCGGATTTCGAATACCCCTGCTTCGGGCACCGACCAATCGCGCGTGGCGCCCGGCCCGGTCTCGTTCGGCGCAAAGGTCTTGAGGCCGACGCCGTAGATCTTGTGCTTGAACGGATCGGTGTTCTGGAACGTGAGGCGCGTGCCCGGCGTGACCACGATGGTGACCGGCGTGGTGCGGCCTCCTCCGATGCGAATCAAAACGGGGAGCTGGGCCTTCTGCGGTGACTGGGCGATCGCGGCCACGCACAGCTCTTTCGGAATGTGCGGAAAGGGCCGGCGGTACTCGGCGCGCACGCTGGGCACCGGTTCACGAAATGAGTAGCCGTGATTCTTCGGGTCTTTGGCCTCGGCCCAAACCGGGTTTTGCAGTGAGCGAAACCCCTCGAAACGGCCTTTGACATGCGCCGCGTCTGCAGTACTTGGCAGCGCGAGCAAACCGGCGACTAGCAGCAGCGGCCATGAGCCGCGCAGGCCAGCGGTACGTGATGACCCCGCAGGGTTGTGACGAGCGTTCATTGCCGCGTCACGGTAATCCAGGCCCGGGGACAACGGAAGCGCCGAGTCGAGCAGCGGGCGGCGTTTTGAGGCGCGTTGAAGCGTGGAAACGTGCGCACAAAAGGCGAATGGGCCGGCTGTTTACACCGGCCCATTCATAGGCTCCTGACCACAT
>JBDTYJ010000411.1:0-4553 GCA_040005755.1 Pseudomonadota bacterium | reverse complement strand
CATCCGAAACGATCGGCTGCCCCGCCGCTTCCCGTCACATCACGGCCTGGTCCGCCAAGCGGCCAGCTCCGCCGGCCGCGGGGGCCCACCACTCACTTCCGCTCGCCTACGCTAACTGCTCTCTCGAGTCGCTTTGCGGATGTCGTGCCGGCGCGGGACGGACGCTAATCCGCAGGCGCGACCGGAGCCGCGCACAGCAAGTCGACGAGGAACGGCTCCCGCTCGAGTCCGCTAAGCTCTGCCAACGCGCGCGCGATGCTTTCGCGAGTAGCGTGCGGTGGCACGCCGAGTAGCGCCCACGGGCCTTCCGCGCCGATACCTCGACCCTGCTCCACTCTTACGTGGCGATAGTTGGAATAAACGGCCACCCGCAGCGGCGGGTTGAGCAACCTGAGCAACTGCATGGCATAAGCAACACGATTGAAACGTTCCCCGGAGCGCGCTTCGTAACGACGTTCTTCTTGGATCGTATGGGAACTGTCGCGGGTTGCCATCTTCGCCACAGTGTGGAACGCGAACTGCGCAAGCGCAATTTCCTCAGTTTGCGTAGCGTTGGCACGCAGCCCGGCGTCGCACGCAGCGCTACATATTAGCGATTGTTAAGAGCACATCATCAGCGGCGCACTAGTCAGCGGCGCTCATCTGAGTTATCCGTTTGATGTGCGCATTTCTGGCGGGTTCAAGGGTTACCAGTCGGCCGTGGCGGGTTGGCTCGCTCTGGCGTTTGCGGCGTGCTCCAGCGCCCAGTTTACAGGGGGCTCTGACGGCCACGGCGCTGGCGGCGAGCAGCCAAGCGCAGGCAGCGCGGGTCAAAGCACTGCGGATGCTGGCAGCAACTCGGCTGAAGCAGGCGCGCCAGCTCCCCCCGCGGGCGGAAGCGACAATACCGGCGGTGATGCGCCGAGCGCGGGCGCAGGCAGTGAAGATATCGGCGGCGGAGACAGCGGAGGCACGGCAGGCAACGCGGCAGGCGGCACGGCGGGCGGAGCAGCAGGCAACGGCGCGGGCGGAGCGCAAGGCGGCAGCGCGGGCACTGGCGGCGGCGGAGCGCAGGGCGGTAGCGGGGGCGGCGTTACCGTGCCGAAAGTGAAAGCGAACGACGATTTTGTCGCCGATGCTCAGGGTTGGACGGTGTCGGGCGACGTTTCAGCGGCGATGCCGGCACTGTATTCGGGGGGCGGCGGTAACCCGAACGGTTCGATTAGTTGGGTGGATGGCGGCGGAGGGATCTGGTTCTTCACCGCCCCGAAAAAGTACCTCGGGGATGCTTCCGGGTATTACGGCGGTGTGCTGACCTTCGATCTCAAGGTCACCGAGATCACCGATCTGTACGTCGGTACGGATGTGGAATTGACGAGTGATGCCGTCACCCTGGCCTACGACTGCACGCCCGACCCGACGTACACCAAGTACACGAAATACGCAGTCGCGCTCAAGGAAACGGGCTGGAAGGTAGGCACCTTGAGCGGAGCCGCGGCAACCGCAACGCAATTCAAACAGGTGCTGAGCAAGCTCACGCGCCTACGCATTCGCGGTGAATTCAACACCGGCTCAGACACCGGGCACCTCGACAACGTATACTTTGGCTTGAATTGAGACGCGCCGCGCCGCACGATCGCCTCATGAGGCGGTCGGCGCGCGTCTGAACGCTGCGCACCGACATTAGCCGACACTGGCACGGCGCTCGCAGGCTAGCGCTACATGAACCGCGCTCTCGCCTGCTTTGCGCTGTCGTTACTCGCCGCGTGCTCAGCCCAATCGAGCGGCCCCGGGGAGGCGACATCGGCATTCCGCGGGACTGTAGAGCTCGGCGAGTGCGCTGACGGGGCGCCCGACGTGCAACTCGTACGAGGCAACGCCGAGGCAGCCCCGGGAGTAATCGCCGCGGTGTGTGGCAACCTAGACGCGCAGAATGCGCTCACTCTGAGCAAAGGCGCCCTCGCCGTATCCGGTGATTGGCTGGCGCGCGCGCCCGCGCGCGTGGGCGGTGCGGCATTCGTGAACGGCAATTTGCGGGCGTCAGACCAGGTGACGATCGACGGCGTGCTGCACACGGACGCGAGCAACCTCGCGAACGTCACCGCCGCCAGCGTCGCGGCGGCGGGCACCGCGCCCAGCAACCCGCTCGAATGCGCTCAAGCTCCAGTGTCGGCGGAAGCCATCGCGCGCATCGAAGCGAACGGCGTCATCGACATGGGGGATGCGCTGACCCAGCACTCTGAAACGGCGAGCGTGACCCTAGGTTGCGCGCGCTACCGGTTTTCCTCGTGGGGCATCGACAATGACCTGGTGCTGCACATCACGGCCTCGACCGTGATCGTGATCGACGGGAACGTGCGCATCGCAGCGCCCGTTCACATCGAGCTCGCCCCCGACGCCAAGCTGGACCTGATTGTCGGCGGAACGCTCCAGGTCGACAGCGCGCTCTCGCTCACCGGCGGCTCAACCTGGCTAGGGGTGGGAGGTGATTTGCGGCTCGCAGCGCCCGTGACCCTCGACGGTTCTTTGTTCGCCCCACGCAGTGACGCAGCGCTCGACGACACGCTCGACATCAACGGCGCGCTCTTCGTAGGCGGGCTGCGCATCACCGCACCGTTGACGGTGACGGCGCTGCCGGGCAGTGAACCCGGCTGCGCGCAGCTGTTGTAATTCCGTCAGTGTCAATACCACTCCGATGTGAGCCCAATTGGCACCACCGCAGCCAAACCGTTGCAAGTGTTCTTGGACTGCTCGGAGAACGACATCGGCGCAACCGCCGCCGAGAGCGCCCAGCACAATTGGGTGATGGCGAACCAGCGCCCAGCCGCCGCGTTGAAGGCCAAGGGCTATCACTACCGCTTCACTTACGCGCAGGCTCTCGGCCACTGCGACCAGCGGGTGTTCGACCTGACGCTGCGCAAACGCTGTCCTGGGCCTCGCGCGGCTATACGGCCCCTTAGCGAGCTCGCGCGCTAATGCGGCGGAGCGGCCGGGCTTGCCCAGCGGCGGCCGAGCGCCCCGAACGCATCACGTAGCAACGCAAGTTGCGCGCAGTGATCGGCTTTGTCGTTGCCCGCATAGCCGCGCACGTGAAAATCCCCCCGGTCGAAGGTCTCCACTAGCTCAAGGCCGAAGGCGTCGTTGCGACGCACCGCTTGCGGCCGCCCTCCGAGCGACGCGACCAGGTAGTGAGCGCTTTCGGTCGTGGAAGCAAAATCAGGAGGGTCGATCGAAGAGTGGCTCACGAAGAAGAAGCGCTCGCCCTTGGCCGCGCGCTGCGCGTAGTCCACGAACGGCTGGAGCTGCGCTTTGAACGCGGTCGCGTCGTTGCGGGGCGCGTGCAAACCGTCAATCAACAAAACCGCATCCACGCTCTGCGACGAAGGCGCGGCGAGAGCAGCCTCGACACCCACGAAACCCGCGCTCCACGCGCTGAGCGCGATGTGCCCGACGAGCGCAAGCTTGCCGTCACGTTTAGTCAGCGCCTGCTCTAGGCCGCGCACGACCGATTCAACCAGATGCGTGCCAGTGACCAAATGTGCGTAGCCCTGATCCGCGACCGTGAGGCTGTACAGGACGAAGCGCTGCTGGCTCGCAATCAGCTCTCGCCGCACGGGCTCATCCCCATTGAGATGAATCACCAAATCGAAGTGCCCCGTCGCGTCCAGCGCGTTCTCGCGCGGCGCGATGAAGCGCCCCCGGTTGAGCGGCGCCCAAGCGTCGAAGGCGCTGCTGTCCGGAGCTTGCGTGGCGCACGGTTCCACCCCGCCGCGTTCGGCTGCGGTGCGTGAATATTGGAACGCTGGGCGCGCCGCGACCCAATCGCCCGGTTCCGGGCGGGCGATCACGTCGACCAGCATGGGGTGACCCGGGTTCAGTGGGTCAGGGAGGGTACCCGGCGCTGGGGTGGACGCAGAGAGTGATGAGGCGAGCGTGCGCGGTGCGCCGTTGGGGGCCGCGCCGCGATGCGTCCATGCGGCAACCCGCGGATGCGGCGCTGAGGCAAGGAACGCGACCGCGCCAAGCACCACAAACACTGCAAAGATGACGGCTGTTCGACTAAGTGCGCGCATCTCGGTAGCTCCCCCAAGCGGTTAGTTCACCCGCGTTAAAGCACGCGGCGGCCCTGCACCAGCTGCAGGATTAGCACGATCACCGCAGCGACCAGCAGAAGGTGTAGCAGCCCACCCAGCGTATACGCTGAAGCGAGGCCAACGGCCCACAACACGAGAAGTACTACGATTAATGCCCATAACATGGCTGCCATTAAAGGCACGGGGTGTGCCAAAGTGGGTCAAAGCCCGCCAGGCGGCATTTGCCCGGAAAAGCGCGGCCCCGGGGGGGCTTGAGCGATGACGCCAGAACACGCGGCGTGGGGCAGAATGGCCTGCGTGAGGCGCCGCTGCGGCGCCACCTGTAGCGTCTACCGTTGTCACTAGAAGCGCGGCCGGTCGCGGAGCGCGCAGTGCAAGCGCTCTCAAGCGCACAGGCGAGTCAAAACAGCACCACTTTCCCGCCATGGCCGGCCGACTCCACCGCCGCGCGTAAAGGTTGCGCGCGAAGGCGCGAAGGCG
>JBDTYJ010000410.1:0-4583 GCA_040005755.1 Pseudomonadota bacterium | reverse complement strand
GCTCCCAAGTCAGCTCCAAGCAAGAACGTCATCGTGCGAGATGCACCGTTTTGAAATCCCGACTCTTCGCTTTTCTCCCCACGGAAATGCCAAGTACCCTAGCTCGAGTCACGATGAGAAAATTTAGGCTTCGCTCCCTGCTCTGCCTTTCGCTCTCGTGCTCCGCCATGCTGAGCCCGAAGCTAGCGACCGCCGCGCCGCCGGCCACTCGCGCAGGCGAAGAGGACGCGACCGCGGCCGCGCGCGAACGCTTCAAAGCCGGCGTGTCTTTCTTCGACAAGAAGGAATACGAGAAAGCGCGGCTCGCGTTTTTACAGGTGTATGCGCTGAAGAAGCACCCGGCCGTGCTGCTCAACTTGGCGCAGAGCGAGCTGCGCAGCGCCCACGAGGCGGACGCGGCGAAACACTTTGCCGCCTACCTGCGTGAGTCCAAAGACGCCACGGACGCCGAACAACAGGCGGCGCAGGCGGGCTTGAACGCAGCAAAACTCGTGGTCGCCGAGGTAAGCGTTTCCGTCGACACCGAAGGCGCCGAGGTTTACGTCGACGGCACGCTCGAAGCGCTCTCCCCGTTGCCCGGCCCGGTGTACCTAGCCACGGGCACGCATAGCGTGGAAGCGCGCAAGGACGGCCGGTCGGGCGCAACTCAGGTGAATGCGGCGGCCGGCAAGCAACTGACAGCGAACCTGTCTTTGGCTCCCGCGGTTGCCCCCAGCGCGGCGCCCGTCGCAACGGCCCCTGCAGAACCAGCGCCCCCGGCAGAGTCATCAATGCCCGCAGAACCGAGCCCCGGACGGAAGCCGTTCTTTAAGTGGTTAGTGAGCTCGCCCGTTGGCCTCGTCGGGCTCGGCTTGACCGGTGTGGGCGCAGGCGGCGGGATAGGCTTCGCGTTGGCCTCGAAAAACGCCTATTCGAACTCCGACTCGATCGCCAACCAGATCAAAACCGCCGCGGCAATCGACAGCGGCCTAGCCGCGCCGGACACCACGAGTCTGTGTAACGACCCGGCGGGCTGGCTACAGAATGCGGGCTACGAGAAGGCGGGCAAAACGCCCGTGCTGAAAGATCGCGCGTCTGAATACAGCAACGCTTGCGCGAAGTACCCAGACAACGTGCACAAAGGCGACACTTTCAAAACGCTGTCCACCGTCGGCTTCGTGGTGGGCGGCGTCGCGGCTGTGGGTACCATCGTTTATTACTTCGTCGATCCGAGCGCCCGAGAGTCGGCCGGCGCTGCGCGCGCGAGCCGGCGCGTCGTATTCGTCCCCAGCCTCGCTCCCGGACAGGCCGGGCTAACCGTACTCGGCAGCTTCTGAGCACGCGCAAGCAACGGCGTTGTTACGCTTCGTCGCGCCTGTTTCCGTCCTCCACCGGCTCTGGGCTCGGTAGCGCTTTGCTGAGCCAGGCTCGAAAGGTGCTCCGCGGCACGCCCGCAGCGCGCGCAGCCTGGCTGACATTCCCCGAACAGGATTCGAGCAGCGCATGCGCATCTTGGGCGGGGCGGCGTGCGTACGGCGCTTGACGGCTCGCCTCGTCCACGTGGCGCGCGCCAATTTCGTAGCCGGAGCTAGCGGCGGCGCGGTACAGCACCGCGCCCAACTCACGCACGTTGCCCGGCCAGCTCTGCGCTACCAGGCGCGACAGCGCGGCGCTAGATAGAGCGCGCTCGCCAACGTCGGCCCGCATCCGGCGCAGCAAGGAATGGCTCAGTTGCGCGATATCACTGCGCCGCTCGCGGAGCGGCGGTAACTCGACGACCACGGTCGCGAGGCGATGATACAAGTCGGCACGGAACCGGCCTTCGAGCACGCGCTCATCGAGTGCGGCCCAGCTCGCCGAGACCAAGCGCACCACGACGCGCAATGCCTGCGCGGCGCCTACCGCGCGCACCATGCCATCCTCCACTACGCGCAGCAGCTTGACCTGAATGGACAGCGGCAGCTCCGCAATTTCGTCGAGAAAAAGCGTGCCGTCATGAGCCTGCTCGAATGCGCCGACCCGGCTCGACACCGCCCCGGTGAACGCGCCACGGCGGTGGCCGAACAACTCCGCATCGGCCAGTGATTCTGGGAGTGCAGCCATGTTCAGCGGCACGTACGGGCCCTCGCGCCGCCCGAGCTCGTGCACGGCCCGCGCGACCATATCCTTGCCCGTCCCCGACTCCCCCTGCAGCAGGATCGGGACGCGCGATTTCGCGTGGCGCCGCACGAGCCGCGCAATGCGCAGCATTGGTGCAGACGTCCCAATCACCCCCGGCAGCGGCTCGCTCGGACCGTCTTCCTCCTCACGCTCCACCGTTCGCACGCACACCGCCGAACGCCCGACCACGAACGCCGCGCCCGACTCCGTGAGCAGCGCCGAAGGAACGCGCGCCCCTCCCACGTAAAGACCGTTCTTGGACGACATGTCCTCGACGAAAACCCCGGAGTCGCGCACCAGTAATCGGCAGTGCAGGCTACTTACCGCCGGGTCGACCAGACGCAGGTTTGCGGCGCGCCCGCTGCCCAGCGTGAGCTCCTCACCCACGCGCAGCGTGACACTGCGTGGCTCTTCCTCGGTCCCTAGGTCGACCCGCCAGGGACCGCGCAGCGGCGGCCGTGGGCATTCGACGGTCAAAGAGCTCGGGTCCGGAGTCAGCGGGTCAGAAGGCATGGGCGACCCATCGGACGGCGCGACCGCTGGTTGCGCCAAAGCTGTTTCGTGAGCCGCCTGCCGATGCTAACAAGGCGCCCATGCGATTCCCCGCCGCCTTGGGCGTAGCTTCCGCCTCGCTCTTTCTCGCTGGGCTAGCCAGCGCCGAAACCCCAGCCGAGGCTGCATCGGCCCCCGCTCCTGCTGCCTCGCCCACGCCGGCAAGCGTGCCCGCGGGGTCTGGCGGAACCACGGCTAGCGCGCCGGCTGTCCCAACCGTCACCGTAGTCCCGAACGACCTCGACCAACCGCAGTTGGAGGCGGTTCCGAACGCGCGCGATACGCTCGGCGGTCACTTCGTGATTGGCGGCGCGGTCGGCGCCAAATGGGGCTTCGGCAGCTTCTCGGAAGGCTCTAAGCAAAGCCAGGCGCTCGGCACTGGCCTGGCCCTCAACCTGGATCTGGGCGTCGGGCTGAGCCGGAACATCGTGCTCGGCGTATGGGGTGAATTCGACGATTATTCCTCGGCTTCCGCCTGCCCCAGCTGCTCCACCACGAGCTACGCCGGCGGCCCCTTCCTTCGTTATCACATCGTTCAGGGCACTCGTTTCGATCCCTGGGGTGCCATCGCCATCGGCGTCCGCCAGACAAAACTCGACCCGGGCGCTGGGAACGCGACCTCCAGCTTCTTCGGCCCCGACTGGCTGCGCCTCACCCTCGGCGGTGACTGGTACCCGTTCGCCAACCTCGGTGTCGGGCCTTATGTCGAGTTCGATGTCGGCGCCTACAACAAGCATCCGAACTCGAGCACCGTGAACACGGCGGTGCATACGGGGCTCGGTACCGGGTTACGCATTGTGCTGGATTTCCCCGGAAAATAGGCTCGGATCCGCATCCGCCTCAGCATCCGCCGCTCCGCCGCGCCGTGCGCGCGTAGCGCCGCAGCCACGCCCGGCGCGTCAGTCCAGCGCGCCCCGCCGCGTCAGTCTAGCGCGCCCCGCCGCGCGCGTAGCGCCGTAGCTCCGCACGCCACGCTTGACGAAACCGGTGGACAACTGGTCAACCGGTCTCGTCCTACGCAGGGCGCCTCAGCCGATCACAGCCCCAAAACGCCGTTCGCTGCCCAACGCCCAAGGTCCGTCACCGCACCTAAACCGCGATCGCAACGCCGAGCGCACGGCGCACTTCCGAGTATTGCTCGCTGACGAAGTACAGCAACAGCTCCTTCATCTTATCCGCACCGGAGAGATCACCCGGAGTCTGCGGCTCAGCGCCGATCAGCTTCCTGGAAATTTCGAGGTCACCGCACACGATCAAGCCGGCGCGGCAGGCGGTCAGCTCAACAGCCTGATTCCAGCGCTTGATGTTCGCCTTCGCGCCGTCGTCGATGAAGCGCTTCACGACCAGACGCAAACCTTCGACCTGCATCGGGTCCATGTGCTTGGCCAACTCCTGCGCCGTGGCTCGAATTTGCGCCGCCATATCCTGCGGCATGGGCGTGCTCGGAGCCGCCAACATCACGCCCGCGAAGAGCATGATGGTCAGCTCGGCCTGCGTCGGGAACAGGGTGCGAATGTAGTGTTCGCCACGGTAATGCGAGAGATGCTTGCCGCACAGGAACGTCAGCTCCTGTGGTTGAAAGCCAGTAAGCACACCCTGCCCCGCGATTGTTGCCGGCGGGATAGCCGGCGCGGCGAGGATGCCGCCGGGGGCGTCGTTCCGCACGTACAACTCTGGAGCCTGCACGCCGAGTACCTGCGCAGCCCAACCGAAGGTCTTGGCGAACGTAATGGTGGAGGTCGCCGGATCCTGTTTGAACTGTTTGGCGGGAGGCAGGTATTTGCCCTGAGCCTGCAGCTGTAGAACCTTGGCTTTTAGCGCGGCGGTCGCGATCATTTCGAAGATCTTCGAGATGTATAGGTTCTCGTCCGCGTGGAACACGTACTTGGCCC
>JBDTYJ010000409.1:0-4633 GCA_040005755.1 Pseudomonadota bacterium | reverse complement strand
GCGCCGCCAGCGCCGCCTGCCGCCGCGGGCAGGGAAGGCAACGCGCCACCTGGGCCGAGCTTGGTCAAGCGCAGGCTGTTGTCGAAGCGCGTGCACACCGCCCCAGTGCAGGCGTTTTCTAGGCTAAAGATGTCCGTGGCGGCGCAGACTCCGCAGCCCAAGCCATGAAAACCACTGGGGTCGTCGCAGCTGATGCTGGGCGCGCCGGCCTCGCCCAGGCTGCCGGCCTCGGAGCCAGGCGCGCCACCGCTCGCGGCTTGAGTGTACCCGCCCATGGCGTTCTCGCCGGCAGCTCCCGCGACCGAAACGAGTTCGCCGCCGTTGGCCGCGCCGCTGAGGCCGGCTACGCCTGCCAGCTGAGCGTCCCCGAACACGTCATTCGGGTCTTTGAGTCGAGTGCAGCCGACCCACACCAAACAACCAGCAGCAAACCAGAACCACACGGGTTTCATGAAACGTGGCGAGAATACACGCCGTGCGGGCAGCCTCGGTGAAGAACTCGTGACTTCTCGGCCCGAGTGCGCGTTGTCTCGTCACGAAACGCGCACTAAACCGGCGCATTGTGGCGTGTCAGCCGCGCGCTGCTGAGGCGCGCTGGCAGCGCCGGGAGCTCGCGCCGGTCCGCCCTCGCGTGCTTCGGCCTTGCACGGATGTTGCAGCTGCAGGACCACATGAAATCCTTGAAGGAACGCGCGCCCTACTTGGTGATCAAAGAGACGTTGACCGCCTGGGACGAAGACAACGTGACCCGCTTGGCGGCTTCCCTCGCGTATTTTACCCTGCTTTCCATCGCGCCGCTGATCATCCTCGCGGTCGCTGTCGCGGGCCTCGCCTTTGGCGAAGAGGCCGCGCGGCAACACATCGCCGGTGAGCTATCTGGTGTGGTAGGCCGCGGCGCAGCAGGGGCAATCGAATCGATCGCCAAAAATGCGCGCGCGCCGGGGTCGGGTGTGTTCAGCGTGATCGTTGGTTTGATCGTGCTGCTGTTCGGCGCCTCGGGCGTGTTCGGCGAGCTGCAGTCCGCGTTGAATACGGTCTGGGAAGTCGCGCCAAAACCAGGGCGCGGCGTCTTGGGCATCGTGAAAGACCGCTTCTTTTCCTTCACCATGGTGGTGGGCGTGGCTTTCTTGCTCTTGGTGTCACTGATCGTGAGCGCCGCGTTGACCTGGGTGGGACAGGCATTCGCGAGCTCTTTACCCGGCGGCGCCGCTGTTTGGCAGGTTTTAAACTTCTGCATCTCCTTGGCGGTCGTCACCGCTTTGTTTGCGTTGATGTTCAAGACGGTTCCCGAGGCGCACATCCAATGGCGCGATGTGTGGGTCGGCTCAGCGGTGACGGCTGTCCTATTCACGCTGGGTAAATTCGGGCTCGGGATCTACCTGGGTAGCGCCGGGGTTTCTTCGGCGTATGG
Organism: Pseudomonadota bacterium; assembly: GCA_040005755.1. Classification (GTDB taxonomy): domain Bacteria; phylum Myxococcota_A; class Polyangia; order Polyangiales; family Polyangiaceae; genus PMG-095. The sequence goes on along the minus strand of JBDTYJ010000409.1, from coordinate 3,222 downwards.
CGCTGCCGGCTCAATCGTCGCGCTAGTGATCTGGGTGTACTACTCCTCCCAGGTGCTGTTGCTCGGTGCCGAATTTACGCAGGTTTATGCGCTGCGGTACGGGTCGCGCATCACACCGGATGATCACGCCGTGCCGCTCGAAAAGGCCGAGCCTGCAAAGTTTGCCACCAAGTCGGCAACGTCGTCGTAAATGGCGATGGCCCCGCCCAGCGCGGAATCCGGGTGACCGCCGGAACGCACCGCGATGGCGCGCACACCCGCGCGAGCGGCAGCAGCAATATCGTACGGAGTGTCCCCGAGCATGATCGCTTCGCCGGGCAAGCAGCGCGCCTTGGCTAACGCCACTTGTACGATGTCCGGATCAGGCTTGGAGTGCGAGGCATCGTCGGATGACGTTTGCTCCTCGACGTAGCGTGCTGCTCCACACAACTCCAAGAGTGGCCGCAGCTCTTGGTCCTTGGCGGAGCTCGCCACCACGATGCGCAGGCCCGCCGCCTGGAGTAGGGCGAGCAACTCGCTCGCCCTGGGGAAAGCGCGCAGTTGCGGCAAATAAACGCGCTCGAAGCGTGCGCCGCGCTCGGCGGATAAGCGCTTGGCCTCGTGCGACGCCGGGTCCAGACCCGTGACTTGGGGGATGAGCTTGTCCCCGCCTTCGCCGATCAATTGGCGCACTTGGCCCAGTGCTACCGCGTAGCCGTTGCGGCTGAGTACTTCAAACCACGCCAGCGCGTGCGCGTCGTTACTGTTGACAAGCGTGCCGTCCACGTCCAACAGCGCGGCCTTCAGTGACTTCATGACTCACCGAGTGGGCTGTTGAGCAAGCGCCCCTGCGTATTTGGTGTGCGCGGTGGGGCCGTTGCAGGCGCGTGTTGCAGCGCGAGGCCGCGGCAACCGTTGCCCGCGAGCCGCGCAAAGGCGCCGATCAAGCTTTCGAGCACGACTTCGCGGGGCGACGGCGAGAACGGGTGAGCCAGCGCCTCACGCCTCGCGCCGCTCAGCGCGCGGGCCAGCGCGGACAACTCGTCCGACGCCGACACGGCGTGGCGCGCCACGACGCGACCGTCACCCCGCGAGGAGCACGAGCGACAATTGCTGAGCAGGCCCGCGCGCCAACCCGTACACCGCGCGCAGCGTGTCGAACGCGCCGACATGCGTAGGGATGTTGCTGCCATACAGGTCGAGCTCCTCATCCGGGCAGAAGCAGAAAACCTGTCCGTCGGTGACAAGCACCAGAGCGGCGCCAAGGCCACGCAACTCGACGCGGATCTGGTCCAGAATGGGCGATTCACTCAGCTGCAGCGCGGCGGCGAACGCGATCACCAGGGGTTGTCTCGGGTGGGTGCACGAATGCACCGCGGCGACGGGGTGGGGTGTCAACGACAGGGGTGAGCGCATGGTCCGGGCGGCGAAGGCGAGCGGCCCAGGAGCAAACTGCGTACCATGCCGCTGCGCGCCGGATTTTCGCGAGCGAGCGCGCCGCGGGCCGCGGCGTGGGGCGGAAGTGCGGCGTCGCAAGTGCGTCCCGAGTGCATTCTTGCCACCAGTTCGCTGCCGCGGACGAGACGTGCTGCGCCGGGTGCGAGCTGTGCAGTACAGCGCGGGTTTCCGCGGGTCTTTGGCATGAAGGCTGCAGCGCTGGCGACATGCCGAGAGCAATCTGGAGTGGAGCCTTGGGGTTCGGGCTCGTGCAAATCCCCGTCACGCTGCACGCGGCCGAAGAAACCGACGAGTTGTCACTCACGCTGTTGGACAAGCGAGACTTCTCGCCGGTTGGCTACGAGCGCATCAACAAGAAGACCGGCAAGGAAGTGAAGTGGGAGGATACGGTCAAGGGTTACGAATCAGCGCCTGGCAAGTACGTGGTTTTGACCGACCGCGACTTTGCCGAGGCCAATCCGAAAGCCACGCATCAAATCGACATCTTGGACTTCGTCGAGCTGTCGGAGATCGATCCGCACTATATCGATAAGCCGTACGTGCTCGTCCCGGAAAAGTACGGCAAGAAGTCGTACGCCCTGTTACGCGAGGTGCTGAATCGCTCCGGCAGGGCCGGCATCGCCAAGCTGGTGCTACGCAGTCGGCAGCACTTGTGCGCGGTGATTCCGCACGGTAAGGCGCTTTCGTTGTTAATCTTGCGCTTTACGGATGAGCTGCGGGAAACCAGTGATCTCGAGCTTCCGGAAGAGAACCTGAAAAAGCTCGGCATCACCAGCAAAGAGCTAGACATGGCGGAAAAGCTCGTCTCCGGAATGGTGGATAAATGGCAGCCCGAAAGGTACCGCGATGACTACCGGAAGGATGTGCTGGCGCTAATTCATGCGCGCGCCAAGGCAGGCGACGTGAACACCGTCTCCAAGGAACCAGCGAAGGCGCCCCGCGCAGCCAAGTCAGCGAAGGTGGTGGATCTGGTAGCGCTGCTGTCCCAGAGTATGTCCGACAAGCACCAAGGGCGTGGCCACAAGAAGGCCCCAAGCTCTCAGCGCGCCAGCCAACCCAAAGCGACGCACAAGAAGCGGCCCGCGAGCAGCAAGCATGCGCCCGCGCACCGCAAGTCCGCTTAGTGGGGTCGCGAGATGAGCCTGGTCAAGTACCGTAAGAAGCGGAATTTCTCAGAAACGAGCGAGCCTGCTGGCGAGGCACGTCACAAGTCTGGCCATCGCTACGTCATCCAAAAACACGATGCCGGCCATCTTCACTACGACTTCCGCCTGGAGCTGAACGGCGTGCTGCTGAGTTGGGCGGTGCCGAAGGGCCCGACTCTTGATCCGGGAGTGAAGCGCTTGGCCGTTCAAACCGAGGACCACCCGATCGAATATAGCGGCTTCGAGGGCACCATTCCTGAAGGCGCCTACGGCGGCGGCACGGTCTTGCTCTGGGACCGCGGCACGTGGGAGCCGGAGGGCGACGCCGAGCAAGCGTACAAGAAGGGTCATCTGAAATTTCAACTGCACGGTGAGAAACTCAGCGGCGGCTGGCACCTGGTTCGCACACAACGGGGAAATGAAAAGCAGAAGCAATGGCTGCTGTTCAAAGCCCAGGATGAAGCCGCACGCGCGGGCGACACCTCACTCCTGGAAAAAGAGCATAAGAGTGTGAGCAGCGGGCGGGATCTGGCCGAAATTGCTGGTTCAAAGCACGCGGTCTGGCACCCGAAGAAATCCGCACCCGCGCGCAAGAAGGCCGGCACTGCGCCAGCGGGCAAGAAGGCCGGCACTGCGCCAG
>JBDTYJ010000408.1:0-4641 GCA_040005755.1 Pseudomonadota bacterium | reverse complement strand
CCCGACCCTGAGCTGCCGCCCGAACCTGAGCTGCCACCCGAACCTGAGCTGCCACCCGACCCACCGCCGCTGCCAGCATGACCGCCCGCGCTCGCGCCCGCTGCGCCCGCTCCGCCCGCTCCGCCACTCCCGCCTGACACTCCTGCTCCGCCGGCAGTTGAGCTCATGCCGGCGCCAGCGCCCAAGCCGTCACTGCCCGCAGCAGGTGATGAGCTCCCACCCACGCCCGCAGCGTTGCTCGGCGCCCCGCTGCTTCCACTGCCCGCGCTTCCGGCACCAGCCACGCCTTGCGAATTGCCGCCGCTGCTCGAGCAGGCAGCCAAAGTCAAAGCGGTGAATAGGACGCGGGGGGTGAGGTTCATGGGGTTCTCCGGGCAGCGCAGGCGTCAGCGGTCCTCGATACGATAGCGCTTACTTGGCGACGGCTGCCACGAGCGCAGTCAAGATTCGGGTTTTGGATTCAGTCGGGGATTTTTGACTCGAAGCGTGCACCGCCTGGCGCTGGAACCTTTTGATGTGGCTGCCTGCGGCCCGGCTGCCGACACCGCACCAGAAAGTTCTTCCGGCCTGTCGATGCCGGCGGCGCCCGTTCGTCGCCTGCTGAGAGCCGAGCGAATTCGGTGGGAAATAAGGAGAAAATGATGACCATTTCAGGTGATGTGCGGAGGCAGGTGTCGGGAACGAGCCCCGCGCGGGGCGTATTTTCGCGGTACGCACCGGTGGTGGCGCGCTGCCGCTGCACGCAATCGTCCTGCCACAGGCATTCGTTATGACCGAAGCGTCGTCACAGTCGTCGAGGTTAGCAGTGCATTCATGTCCCCACACGAACCACCCTCGATATGTAGACCCACGTTGTACCCGCCTTGAAAGCCGCCCTCGAGGTCGAAGGCGGTCGCGCTCGCCGGAAACCCGAAGGCCATGGGACAGAGGAAGCCGCCGCATTCACCTGTCTCACACATCCCGTTGCCCGCTTGATCGAAGTTGCAGCCCGTCCTACCCCAAAAACCGATCTCCCGAACGCCGCCGTAAACGGTGATGGTGCGAGCACTCGCGGGCAACAGTGGGAGCCAAAGCTGCGTATCGACCACGCTATTTTCGAGGCCACCCGACGGCGCGGAGGCTGGCCACACCGTTTGCGCACAGTGATTGTGAAACGTCACGTGGTACGCACCGAGGGCATTGATCGGCGGCGCCTGAAATGGCGGCAGATCGGGAACGACGGACGAGGGCGCTTCACACGCGCCGCCCGCGCCCGCGGACACGTCGCCCGGGTCCTTGTCCGTTGAGGCGCCCCCGCACGCGACGACGCAAAGGAAGGGCACGAAATGGATGAGGTATTGGCGGCCCACCGAGACCAGCCTACATCCAGCTCAGGGGACCGGCACCCCTATGCGTCGATTGGGATGGGGTCGAGCCAGTCCGGGGATCCCGCCAACACCGCCAGCCACGATTGCCTTTTCGCATGGCCCGCGCTTGCCGTAGCCGTGCCACGAGCAACCCCAATATTTTCGCGACTCTGAGCGACCCGTGGTCAAACAATTGACACCCCCTGACGCTGAGCGTGCCGCGTGCCCGACCCGCCCGATCGCGATTGGCGTGGAACGGGTCACGGGCGACGCTCGCTGCGAATGTATTCCGTCAATTCGAGCCCCAAATGGTCGAACATCAATCGCACACGCCGGTTGCTCTTCAGGTCTTTGTGCATCACCACCCAGACGCCGAGCTCGAAGTCGAGAGCCCCGGGCAGCACTTTGACTAGGCCGTCGCGCGTGGCCAACGCAACTTGGCAAATGCTGATGCCAAACCCCTCGCGCAGCGCACGGTATTGCGCAACGTCGCTGTCGCAGCGGAAGCTGAACAGGTCGCGCGAGATTGGCAAGCCCAACGCCGGCAAACGCTGGAGCGATGCCGCGCTGTCGAAGCCGATCAGCGGGTGCTTGCGCAGTTCTTCGAGCGAGCGCGGCATGCCGTGTTTTTTGAGGTACTCCGGGTGGGCGTGTAGGCCCAGGTGCAAAGTGCCCAGGTGACGGGCTAGTAGCGCGCTTTGGGTCGGCTTGACCATGCGCACGGCAATGTCTGCGTCGCGTCTCAGTAGGTCTTCGGTGCGATTGGAGATCGTAAGTTCGATGTCGATGCGCGAGTGCCGTTCGCGGAACGCGCTCAGAATGCCCGGCAAGACTTCGGTGCCAATTATTTCGCTGGCCGTGATGCGAACCGCGCCGCGCTCTTCTTCAGCCTCGCCGGACGCTGCACGAGCCAGCGCACGAGCTGCGCTGGCCATCGCTTCCGCGTGTGGAATGAGCGAGCTTGCGCCCGCCGTGGGCAGCAAACCAGCCTGGGAACGCGTGAAGAGCGAAGCACCGAAGGCGGCCTCGAGGGCGTCGATGTGCCGCCCCAGGGTGGGTTGAGTGAGCGATAGAGCACGCGCCGCTCCGGATAGGCTTTTCTCGCGTATCACGGCCAAAAATGACCGATAAAGCTCCCAGCCGGGCTCCGTCGTCTTCATACAAAAATGTATATCAGGTATTGGAAGTTTGCGAATTACGTTTGGTAACGGGTGGGCGCATGTTGTGTCGGGTCACGGCGCTTTCGCCGGACGCTCGCAAAGGACACAAAGCCATGAATCGCATCGCACTGGTCATCGGAGCTACCGGAGGAATTGGCGGGGAAACAGCGCGGGCCCTAATCAAGAGCGGCTGGCAGGTCCGCGCCTTGCATCGCGATCCGGCACGCGCCATCAAGGGCTCGGCGGAGCTCGGTCCAATCGAGTGGTTACAAGGCGATGCCATGAACGTAGCTGAAGTGGTAGCCGCTGCCGCTGGCGTGAGTGTGGTGGTGCACGCGGCCAACCCGCCTGGGTACAAGAACTGGAGATGGCTGGCGCTGCCGATGCTGGAGAGCAGCATTGCCGCTGCCCGTGCCGCTGGGGCGCACCTCGTATTGCCCGGCACCGTTTACAACTTCGGCCCCGATGCACCGGCATTCGTCGATGAGTCTGCGCCGCAGCGCCCCGTAACACGCAAGGGCAAGATCCGGGTCGCGATGGAAGAGCGGTTGCGCCAGGCCGCCAGCGAAGGAACGCCGGTACTTATCGTGCGCGCGGGTGATTTTTTCGGGCCGCGCGGGACGAGCAACAGCTGGTTCAGCCAGGGACTGGTCAAGCCTGGTCGACCCCTGCGATCCGTCACTTATCCCGGCAAGCACGATGTTGGCCACGCTTGGGCCTATTTGCCCGATCTCGCCGCCACCATCGTGCGGCTGCTGGAGCGGTCCGGGGGCCTTTCGGCGTTCGAGGTGTTTCACTTCGCCGGTCACTCGTTCCAGCGGGGTGTCGAGCTTGCAGAAGCCATTGCTAGCGCTGCCGGCATGCCCAACGCGCCCATCCGCCGCTTTCCCTGGTTTGCCATTTATCTGCTGGCCCCGTTTCTCGAAACGTTCCGAGAAATGCTCGAAATGCGTTATCTCTGGTCGCGCTCGCTCTTGCTCGACAACCGGAAACTGATTGCGTTCTTGGGCTCCGAACCGCACACCCCGCTCGCTGAAGCGCTGCGCGCTACTCTGGTTGGCCTCGGTTGCTCTGAAGCTCCCCACGGCAAGGGCACAGAGCTGATTTCTCACAGTGGTGTGCTGGGCGCGCGGCGCACCCAACCCACCGAAACTTGAACGCGTTCGGCGGGCAGCGCGCCAAGCATCGAGCGATCTCGCGTCGGCGATCTGGGCTACAATCGAGGCGACAATGGCCTACGACGAGAAGCTCGCCGAACGCGTTCGTGCCATTCTCACCGGGCACCGAGGGGTGACTGAGAAACGACTGATGGGAACGTTGGCCTTCATGGTCAACGGAGCCATGTGCTGCTCGGTGGGGTCCAACGGCCTGCTAGTTCGCGTCAGTGCCGAAGATCGCGAGCAACTGCTGACGGAGCCGTTCGTATCGCCAATGAAGCTGGGTGCTCGAACGATGAAGGGTTTCGTGCGCATTGCTCCCGAAGGCTTCCGCTCGCCCGCCCGCCTCGCGAAGTGGATTGAGCGCGGCATCGCAAGCGGACGCGCCGAGCGGCGAAGGCGGTGAGCTCTTCCCCTTCACGGAGTGCATAGCGCGTCGCGACGCCAGACTTGCTCTTCGGTGGGTGCAGGCTTTTAGCTTCGAGGCCGCTCAGTTCTGCGCCCCGCCGCGCGCTGGGCCTTACCTTGGCTGGATGGCCAGCCCACCGGGCATGCTAACCAGGGCGTGGTGTTCCGTGCTCGTCCCCGCGTCCCCAAATTGCGTGGTGAACGTATTGTGATGGCTGGTGTACACCCCGCTGTCCACCGTCGTTGGCGCCCTGAGATCCACAGACGACGCGCCCTTCTGTACCGGCGTTGTGGGATCAGTGAAGGCAAACACGAAGTGCCGGTCTGGCCTGTTGGGGGTCGGGGGCTAGGAAGGTAGCGAGTTATTCGCCAAAACCACACACCCCGTTCCACAACCAGCTCAGCAAGCAGGCCTTGAAGCCTTTCATCGAGGCCTTGGCTCGCCAGGCCCTCGACCGCGCTGCGGGAGGGGACGGGAGCGGGAACAATGCTGCCCGGAGAGGTGCGCTGCGGGTGCGCGAGCGCCTCAGGATCCTACACATCTTGACTGGCCGATCGTGGGGTGATCTA
>JBDTYJ010000407.1:0-4672 GCA_040005755.1 Pseudomonadota bacterium | reverse complement strand
CCCTCGCGCCGCGCGAGCTCAACGATCGCCGCTCCGACGTTACCAAGGTACGCCCCAGCGCGCACCTCAGCGATGCCCGCATCGCGAGCGCGCCGCGCCACCTCGACGAGGCGCCGTGCGTCGCTACTCACTTCGCCAATTTCAAATGTCGCGGAACAGTCGCCGTGGAAACCATCGATGTGGCTCGTGACATCCACGTTCACGATGTCGCCGTCTTCGAGCCGCTCGCGGCCATTGGGCATGCCGTGACACACCACTTGGTTGCGGCTCACGCACACCGCGTGCGGAAACCCATGGTAGCCAAGTTGGCTGGGTTTTGCCCCGCGGCGCGCCGTGTCTTCCCGCACCCAGACGTCAATGTCGGCTGTGCTGACCCCCGCGCGCAACTTCTCCCCGACATACGCCAGCGTGGCCGCAGCGACCGCGCCTGCGCGGCGAAGTCGCTCGATTTCGGCGCTGCTAAAAATCTCGATCGGCACGAAGCAATTACTTGCCGGCGCGGACCCGCGCGTCCAATACCGTTTGGGTATACGCTGAGCTGAACCCCGAGCGAGATCCAAGAGCACCCCATGAGCCTGAGTCAGCTTCGCTACTTCGTCGCCGTCGCGGAAGAAGGCCACGTCAGCCGCGCGGCAAAGAAGCTAAATATCTCTCAACCCCCCCTCAGCCGGCACATCCGTACCCTGGAAGAAGAGCTCGGAACAGCGCTCTTCGAGCGCACCGCACGCGGCATGCGCGTTCTACCGGCAGGCGAGGCCTTCTTGCCGCATGCGCGCGGCATCCTCGCGGCGGTAGATCGCGCAATCGCTGAAGTTCGAGACTCGGGCGTGACCTAAACGGCGGTGAGACAAGCAGCCCTAGGTCAGCCGCCCAAGACGACGCAGCTCTGACCGTTGAAACACGACCCCGCGGGGCACATGCACGTTTTGACGTCGTGGCTACTTGCGGGAGCACAGGTGCATGCGCCGGTGAGGATGGACCACACCATCGGTTCATTCGGCTTCATTGCGCATTGGGGTGGAAAGTCGCCCGAGGAAGCGCAGCAAGACGTAGTGGTCACCGTTCCACCCGATTGAGTACAGGCAAGCGCGGGGTTGCTGCCTCCCGCGCCGCTCGAACCAGCAACGTTGGACGCGCCAGCCGTGCCCCCGCTCCCTGCGCCGCCCGTGGCGGACCCCCCGCTGCCCGCCGCATTGGACCCGGCGACGCCTGAGCCGCCGGCACCCGCGGAATGCGAGCCGCCCGTACTCAAGCCGCCCGTACTCGAGCCGCCCGTACTCGAGCCGCCAGCGCCAGCGCCCGAGCCGCCCCTGCCCGCGCTCGCCCCTGCTAGGCCGGCATCGCCCGCACTGCTGGTTTCGCCCGCGCTGTTGCTGTTGCCTGACGAACCGCCCGCGGCGCCATCCCCCAGCAGGTGATCAGAGCTCGAACAGCCCGCGAACAGGATGGAGAGCACGCCCAGCGCGCCCGATACATTGAAAGACCTCATGTTATCTGCCTCATTTCACCGGGACAATGTCCTCACAGCAGCAAAAGGTTTTGTGTAAAGAGCAAATCCAAACCGCCGGCGCCGGACATGGGCGAAGCAAATTCAAAACGGCTCAAAAGGCGTGGTCAGGGCTTCCGCCAGCGGAGCGCGAAGAACAACCCGGCGCCAATGCCGCGACGAGGACACACGAGAATGAGACGAGATGACGCACGCTTACTCGAGTGTGCGTGCGAAACCCCACCTTTTCAAGGCCCCCGCCGCGGCACAAACGCTCCGTGACGGCTCGCAAGCGCGTGGCAAACTTAGCGACTCAGGTCGCTCAATTTCCGAGACGGTGAACCCATGTGTGGCCGCTACAAGCTAAGCGCGAAAAATGAATCCGTCTGGGAACACTTCGATGTTCACGGCGAGATCCCGTTCGCCTTTCTGCCCAGGTACAACATCGCCCCGACCCAGTCGGTTTTGGTTTTTAGGGAGCCGCATAAGCCGGAGCTCATCCGCTGGGGCATCAAGCTCCCCAACCCAAAAGCCGGCGGCTTCAACGTGCGGGTCGAGTCCTTGGGGGCTCCGTTCTACAAGGACAGCATTCGTGGGCGCCGTTGCCTGATCGTGGCAGACGGCTTCTATGAGTGGAAGGCGCTGGTGGAAGCCAAGAAGCCATACCTGATTCAGCGCAACGACGCGCAGCCGTTCGCCTTCGCAGGCCTGTGGGACAAAGTTCAGATCAAAGGGCAAATGGTCGACGCCTGCGCCATCCTCACCACTGCGCCAAGGGGCGTAACGCGTGAAGTGCACGATCGCATGCCGGTGATTTTGCCACAGGCAGCGCAAGAGGCGTGGCTCGACCCCAAATCTCGTTATCTGGATCTCCTCACGCCTGATGCTGAAACTCTGGAGTTGTTCGCCGTCAGCTCCCTGGTGAACTCCGTGAAGAACGACGACGCTCGCCTGGTCGAACCGCTGAACTGAGCGCGCCTGACAGGAGACTGGGCGCCCCTAGCCCCGCCACGCACCTCGAGGCGCGTCAAAGTTGGCAACGCACACCGTCTGCCGGACACCGTCCGCCCCTCAGTGCGCGCAGAGGGCCGGCTCCCCTAACCGCCCTTCCTGGCGCTAATGGCCGCGAATCGCTATCGCCTTGGGGTCTGTCGGCTGCTAGTGCTACTAATCTTCGCAATCGTGTTACCCCACCAGCCAGCCGTTTTTACGCGGTCTCCGCCATGACTGTCACCGGGATCCTGGGCCTGGGCTTCGCTCTTGGCATGAGGCACGCAACGGACGCAGATCACGTGGTCGCGGTTTCCGCCATCGTGGCTCGGGAGCGCACCCTCCGCGCTGCCGCGCCAATCGGTATTCTCTGGGGCCTCGGGCACACGGTGACCGTCTTCTTGGTGGGCGGCGTCATCATCTTGTTTGACGTGGTGATCCCGCCTCATGTCGGCCTGGCTATGGAGTTCTGCGTCGCCCTGATGCTCGTGTTGTTAGGCGCCCTGAACATCGGACAGCTCGTACGAAAGCGATACGCGCTTTCCCACGCTCACGCTTCCCACGCTCATGGTCACCCTCACGCCTCGAGCGTCAACGAGCCTCGACCGCGGTCGATGCGTCCGCTCTGGATCGGCACGATTCACGGCCTCGCGGGGTCCGCGGCAATCGCTCTGCTCGTCCTAGGCACGATTCGAGACGCCTTCTGGGCGCTTGGCTACCTCGTCGTATTTGGCGCCGGCACCCTGGCCGGAATGTTGCTCATCACATTAGCCCTGGCGCTGCCGGTCGCCGCAACGGCACGTCGCTTCGAGCGGTTGCACCGCACGCTCGGTGTCTTGACCGGAGTAGTGAGCCTCGCGTTCGGCGCACTGCTCATCTACGACATCGCCTTCGTGCACCGCCTATTCAGCGCGAACCCGCACTGGACACCGCAGTGATCCCGCAGCTGGCCCGAGCCTCTGCGTCACGTGCTCGCGGCTCGCTGGCTTTCAATTGCGAGTGCTAAACGGTCAGTTGACGTGCGCATGCCGCAAGCATTCTTGAGTTGTTTTCCGCATGGCTACCAGCACTGGACAAGGGGCTTCTCGCAGCACTTTGGTCGTCACCTTGGCCGCCAGCGAAGCGGATTCAGGCGCACCGATGATCAGCGTCTCAGCGGCTAGACTCCTGGCAAACAAGGGCACGAGGTACGCCGGATCGCCGTCAACGACGCGCAGATCGGCTGTCACGTTCCGTCGTCGCAAGTCCCAACTGAGTCGTTGACGCGCGTGTAACGAAAGCAAGCTGCTCGTCGACCATGCGCGGCCGCGTCGTTCGACGACCGACAGATCAGTGGTCCGCTGCGACAAGAACTCGGTATTCAAACAGTGCAGTAAGACCAGCCGTTTGTGTGCAAGCTTCGCCTCCTCAAGCGCAGTGTCCAGCGCGTCGTCGTAGCTCGGCGATGAACCCACGACGCATAGAACGCACGTGCCCCGATGCCGGGGGCGAGCCACGAGCAGTGGCGTACCGCCGAACGCGGCGATGTTCTCGGCCACACCCCCGAAGAAAGCCGGTCGCTGCGGGTGAACCGAACTGCACCCGACAACCAGGAGCGCATGCTGCTCGATCGCCAAGCGGCATAGCACCGCGTGAGGTGGGCCTGTTTCGATCCTGATCTCGAACGAGCCTGGGGCGCGTCCAGTCAATTCGCTCACGCGCCGCTCGATCGCAGACTCGACCGCTACCAGCTCCGTGCGCCGATGGTGCGCTTTATCCTGGCCCTGCTCGCAGAATAGTAACGACGCGACATACACGAGCGTCAGGTCCGCCTGATCTCGAACCGCTCGCGCGGCTCCTTGCACGATCGCTTCATCGGACCCGGCACTCAGGTCCGTGGCGACTAAAATTCGCTTTCGCATCCCTGATCCATTGAAATTCATGCGCGCTCCCAAAGCACAGCACGTGCCAACGACACCGCGGGCGCTTGAGTGATTGGGACGTTCCCTCGTGCCTTCCTTCTTGCCGTGAGGAACGGCTGATAGAAGTCGACTCGAGCCTACGCATCGCGGCGGGGAGATTGACACACGACGAGTCTTTCGGACACGCCGCGCGACGCAGGGCGAGCGCTGCCCCTGCGGTGGTTCAGCCGCCTATCGCTTGGACCGCTCGCCTGGAACGCGGGTTGCAGTCGTGCCCGCCCAAGGAGACGAACAT
>JBDTYJ010000406.1:0-4712 GCA_040005755.1 Pseudomonadota bacterium | reverse complement strand
GAAAGCGCCGCGCCCCACGGCGCAGCGGAAAGCCGCGCCGAGCGCAAAGCCCAAGCTTCTGCTGGCGAAGGGCAGCACTAAGCTGCCGTCAAAAGCCAAAGCCAAAGTCGTCCGCGCCAAACACGCGCCCAAGGCGCTCGCGCACCAACCCCGTGCCGCGCGTTCCGTCATTTTGCCGCCGAAGCTAAGTAAGACGTCGCGCGACGCGCTGCGTTTGCTCGCCCCCCCGCCCCCGCCGCCCAGCCCCGCTCAGCTAACCCGTCCACCCGAGCAGTCGCAGCTACGGCTTCCGTCGCAAGCCGCAGCGAATGCGGGCGGTACTGTGCTGTCAAAGCCTGCCGGCGCTCCGCTGCCCATGCGCGCCCGCACACCGCGCGCTGCCATCACGAAAGAGACCTGGCAACGGGTGGCTGAAGCAGCGGCTCGGCTCGGCCGCAGCAGCCTCCGTGATGAACAGCGGGTCGCGATTCGCGCCGCGTTGGAGGGTGATGACAGCCTGGTCGTGCTGGTAGATGAAGACCGCGCGGCGGCCTGCTATCAAATCTGCGCCCTGCTTTTTGACCAACCCACGCTCGTGCTTTCGCCCCTCAGCTCTGAGCTCAAGGCGCAGCATGAAGCGCTGATTCAACGGCGTATTCCCGCGGTTTGTCTGGTTCAGGATCTGGCCGGCCCCGAGCGTAGCGCGGCCCTCGCGCGTGTGGCCAAGGGCGGTTCGCTACTCGTGCTGGCCAGCCCCGAAGCGCTGCGTGAGGCGGATGTTCGTCAGGCGCTCTCCAAATCCGGAATCGCCTTGTTCGTGGTCGAAGAGGCGCACTGCGCATCGGATCTCGCGCACGAGGTCCGGCCCTCCTACGTCGAGCTAGGAGCTGCGCTTTCGGTACTGGGAGCGCCCCCCATCATGGCACTCACCCGCGTGGCGTCTGCCGGGGTGCGTCGTGACATTTGCGATCGCTTGGGCTTGAGGGCGCCGGTCACTGTGCAGGGCGCGGCCGTGCGCGGCAACTTGCGAGTGGTGACCAAGCTGGCTCGGGGCGAAGCGCGGCAAGCCGCCTTGGTGCGCTTGGTCGGGCGTTTGGAGCTACCTGGCATCGTGTTCTGCGCCACGCCCCATGATGCAGATGGCGTGTACGCCGCGCTGCGCGGCGCAGGCGTGCAAACACATCGCTATCACGGCGGCATGACGCCCGGTGATCGCGCATCCGAGCTACTGAACTTCACGCTTCCCGGGCAACGCGCCGTCATGGTGGCGGTGAGCGCTTTCGCGCCCGGCAGCGGTCTGCCCGGCTTGGGCGAGCCGGCCGAGGCGACTGGCTTCGGGCGCGGCGCCGGCAAGCGGGATTTGCGCTTCGTGGTGCACTACCAATCACCCGCTTCCCTCGAACAATACGTGCGCGAAATCCAACGCGCCGGTGGGGACGAAGCGCCGGCCACTTGCGTGCTTTTGCATGAATCCAGCCACCGTAGCTTGCATGAGGTGATGCTCGCGCAGCATCGCTTCCGCGCCACGCACCTGGCGGAGCTGGGCCGCGCGTTGGAAAGCCCCGCAGAAGACGGCCGCACCGTAACCGTCGAAGCGATCGCCATGAGCACGGGCCAAAGCCGCCGCACGACCGAACGCCTGACCGCGCTGCTCGCCGACGCGGGCATCGTTTCGCGTACGGGTGGCTGGGTGCGCGTGTTGTGTCCTGCCAATGAGCTCTTGGAAGCGTGCCGTAAGCTCGGCGCGCAGCTGTACGCTTTGCGCGAACAGGACGGCCGTCGCCTGGCAGCGGTCACCGGTTTTGCCGAGAGCACGGAGTGCAAGCTCGCCTACCTCAGCCGCTACTTCGGTGAAGCGGTCGAGCCGCATTGTGGGCGCTGCGACGTTTGCTCACCCGAGCTCCTGGCCAGCCAAGAATCGATCGCACCGCAAGCCTCAGCGCGACGCGCGGTCGTGCAAGAGTTCTCGGTGCAAGCGCTTTCGCAGCCCGAGAAAGCCAGCGGCGCCCGCCCAGCGGAAGCGCCAGGGCCCGCTGCTCTGACGGCAAAAGTGGCAGATTTCAGCCGCGGGACTCAGCACTAGCGCGCCGCACGCATGAGCATTGAAGCCGTCATCTTCGACTGGGGTGGTACGCTCTCGGAGTACGCCGACATCGAGCTGTACGATATGTGGAGGTTGGCGGCGGCGCACTTGGCCCGAGCCACCGGCCGCGCGGAAGCGGAGTTGACCGCACAGCTCCTAGCCGCGGAGCTGCGCTACTGGGAAGGGGTCAAGAGCGCGCAACGCACCGGCACGCTCGGCGAGATCCTCGCGGCGGAGTCACGCGCGCTCGGGCTGGATGTCACGGAAGCAGTCGTGGCCGAAGCGGCGCAACGGCACTTGGATGCGTGGACACCTCACATTCGGCACCACGCTGACGCCGCGGATGCGCTGCGCGAGCTGCGCGCCTCCGGCTTGAAGCTGGGCCTGCTCTCCAACACGCATTGGCCGGAAGCCTTCCACGAACATTTCCTAGCCCGGGATGGCCTGCTCGAGCTCTTGGATGTGCGGGCTTACACCTCCAACATGTCGCACAGCAAACCGCACAAAATGGCATTCCTGGAGGTATTAGCGCGACTCGGAGTCGCACCGGAGCGCGCCGTTATGGTCGGTGATCGCCCAATTGACGACGTTTGGGGCGCCCAGCAACTCGGTATGCGCGGCGTTTGGCGCCCTCATGCAGGCTCGCCGCCGCTTGAGCAGGTAGTGCCGGATGCCGTGATCCAGCGTTTGACAGAACTGCCGGCGTTGGTGGCGAGCTGGCGCGGGGCGTGACCTACTGCCCCAGCGCCTTTGCTACGCGCTTCTTCAGATCTGCCAACTCGACGGGCTTGGTGAGGTAGTGCCGCGCGCCGGCGGAAATGCCGGCAATAACGTCACGGGGCGACGCCAGGGCGGAAATGAAGATCACTGGCACCTTCGAGCCTTGCTGGCGGCGAAGGCGGTTAACCATGGCGAGGCCACTCAGACGCGGCATCGTCACGTCCGAGATGATGAGATCCGGCTGATAAGTTGCGGCGCGCTCGAGGCCCTCCTGCCCGTCCCGCGCGAGGACGACGTCGTACATTTTGCCCAGGCACTGAGCCAATATGTCTCCACTGTCGGGCTCGTCATCGACGATCAGGATGCGTTTCTTCCGAAAAGGAGTGATCTGGGCGAGCATGCCTTGACCTATACGCAATGACCGTGCCGAACATCGCTAGCTGACACAGCGCGACGCTTGTGTGGCTCAAGGCGTTGCAAAACGCCGGATCTGATCGGCGTGGGGGCTTTCCGGGAAGCGACTCAAGAAGGCGTTCGCACGTTGCCGCGCCACCGCGGCTTGCCCGCTCCGGGACAGCAGCTCAATGGTGAGCGCTTCGCGCTCTTGATACAGCTCCGGCGCAGAGAACTGCCGGCGTGAGGCTTCCAGTTGTGCGAAGGCGTCAGTGAGGCGCCCCGCTCGCAACGCTCCGCGCGCGCTGCTGAGTGCGGCAGCCTCGGCTTTGAGCTGGCTTGCGGGCACGGCGCTTGGCGCGGACAGCGACGCGCTGGGCTCAAAGGCGGCCACTGAGGGCAGCGCATTAACTGGCGGCAGCGCGGCCGGCTGAGCTCCCGCGTGACCGAGCGCGTTTGGTGTGCTCGAAATAGTTACCGGGCTAGGCGACGCAGGCGCGATCGGCGCAGGCTCGACTGGAGCTACGGGCGTAGCCGCCGTGGTTTGCGCAGCTACGCCTGACACGGTGGACTGGCTCGCTGCGCTCGCCGCGATTTTGCCCGAGCTCGCGGGCGGCGCAGCGTGAGTAGCGAGGTGCTCGCTGATCGCCGATACGCCCGAGGCGGCTCCGTAAATCGCGAGCCCTGCCACGAACCCCTTTCCTACGCCGAGCCAAACGGCCGCGGCTTTGCTGGCGCCGCTAGCCGCGGCTTTTGCGGCGCCAGTGCTGGCAGCCGGAGCGAGCGCGGGCGCTAGCGCGAGCGCGCCGAGCACGTTCGACCAAACCTCATCACGTTGGGCGTCCGTTGGATCGGAGAGCGCGCCACTTTGCAGGATGGCCCGTTCGAAGTCGTCCGCGTCGCTCGATTCATCGAGCCAATGCTTGATCTCGCTCATCGTTCGCCTCCTAAACTGCGCATCTCGAACTGTTCGCGAGCGCGCTGGCGCTCGATACTGCGGCGGAATACTTCTCGCGCTAAGCGCAAGCGCGAATGGACGGTCGCGACCGGAACCTCGAGCAAGGCCGCTACTTCGTCACCGGTTCGGCCTTCCAGCTCGAACAGCGTGAACGTGGCGCGCTGATCCAGCGGCATTTCATCGAGTGCGGCTTCGAGCAACGCGCGGCGTTCGGCGTTTTGTTGGCGCTCCGCGTGGGCCAACGTGGCGCGCTCGGGCTGTTCGACGACTTCACTTTCTTCGGCCAAGAGTTCGTGGCGGTGTGCCGCGCTGCGCCGGCGATCGCTCGCCACGCGCAGACAGATCGCGTACAGCCACACCTTGAGTGGGCGCGCGTGATCGAACTCGTGCAGCTTGCGCGACACGACCACAAACACGTCTTGCGCAGCGTCACCGAGGTCGCGCTCGGGGACGCCTAGGCGGCGCAAGGAGCGCCACGCGAACGCGAAATGTTCGCGATACGCCGCCTCGAACGCCGCCAGATCGGCGCTCATGAGCACCCCCCAAAAGGAAGCCTCACAGCGCGCCCCGAATGCCGAA
>JBDTYJ010000405.1:0-4721 GCA_040005755.1 Pseudomonadota bacterium | reverse complement strand
GCTGAACGCCTCAGCGAGCTGTGCTTCGGCTAGGTTAGCTCGAAAACCAATTGAAAGAAGCGTACGAGAGCGCGCCGGCGCTGACTTCGAAGTAGTTGTAGCCCGCGATCATTGGCGGGAACATGGTCTTCACGCTGCACATGGCGAGCACGCCATTCACCTTGATGGTGCGGCCCGTCCAGTTCGAGCAGACGAGCGTGTTGAAGGTTTCGGTGGTGCGCATGCACACCGCGCCGAGGCCCAAATTTCCGGACATCCCGCCCTTCACGTCCTTCGGGCTCGCGCATGGGCCGCTGCTCGTGCCGCCACCAGCGCCAGCCGTTGCGGTGCCGCCACCGGCTCCGGCGCTACCGCCGGACGCCCCGCCTGCATGACCCGCAGCGCCAGCAGCGCCGACGCTGCCCGCGCTACCTCCGCTGGAAGCGCCGCCGCTTGGCGAGCCCGCGTTGCCTGAGCCGCCGGCAGGGGCTCCGCCGCTCGAGGCGCCCGCGCCGGGCGCACCGCTCGGAGCGGAGCCGGCAACGCTCGAACCACCCTGAGATGTCGTCGAGCCGCCGGTATCGGTGTCTCCAAAGTCGTTCCCACCGATTGGGCCGCCGTTGGTCGCCGTCGCACAGCCGACAGCGCCGCTCCATACGAGGAGCACGCTAATAGATCGCCACATCGCCATGACACACCGCATCGTTATTTGCCGCGAAAACCAGGTGCGGCAAACCTGACGTTATAGCATGCGTCCCCGGGGGCGCTCGGATTACGCGAGTAATTCCGCCAGCTTTTTCCCCCAGCTTTCGTCAATTCCCGGCGCAGCGAAATGCTCTTTACTATCATTCGAGCGCGAAGAAATCGCGCACCGCGTGCAGGATGCGGCTGTGCTCGGTCGAGAGCCGATGCCGCTTCGCGTCGGCGTCCAGCCCCTCCCGTACCGCCAGCAGCTCGACCCGCCGCTGGGCCAACACCGCGGAGATCTCCGTAGCGATCTCTGGGCGGTTCTTGATCAGGCTCTCGACGTCTTCACGCGCCACGCGCAAACACTCGACGTCCGTTTCTGCGATTACCGTGGCTTCCCGCGGCTGCCCGGTCATCAGCGCCATTTCACCGAAGAAACTGGGCGCCTCAAGGACGGCCACTTGTCGCGCTTCACCGCCATCCGTCGCAACCCTGACGAGGGCTTTGCCCTTGAGCAGCACATACAGCCAGTGCGCCGTTGCGCCTTGATGCGTGATTACTTCGCGCGCGCTGAACGGCGCAAGGCGTGCGGAAGACGCCAGCGCGCGCTGCTCATCTTCGGACAAGGTGACGAACAGGTCGATCGCCGAAAGTGCGCGCAAGCGCGATTCGAGCTCACGGGTGCGCTTGCGATCGCGATGTTCGATGTCATCTGGCGACACGAACACCGTCTTGGCCGGAATCGCGAGTGGCACCTGCGCGCGCTTCAAGGCCGCGAAAATGCGCTCGCGCACGAGCGAGCTAGTCGGGTCATCCCGCGCCAGATCAGTCAACCAGTAACGAACTGCGTAGTAGCAAAAGCTGTCGCGGTTCTCGCGCGCGAGATCGAAGCAGATACAGTGAGCTTTGGGCTCGTTAGCTACGCCGGGAATGGGCGCGCCTTGCAGGGAATCGTTGACCGCGCGCATCACCTCCGCCGGCGCGTAGCGGAAATCGACATTGAAGTAGACCCACATGCGGTGCTGCACCGGCTGGCCCGCGCGCTTGCCGAGCACCTTGATTTGCTGCGTCATCAGCTGGCCATTCGGCACGATCAAAGTGTCCCAATCGCGCGTTTCCAGCACCGTGTGCCGCCAGCGGATCTTCTTGACCTGCCCCTGGGTCTTGTTCTCCAGCTCGACCCAGTCCCCCTCGTTGACGGAATCATCGAGCTGCAAAGAAATGCCGCCCACGACGTTGCCCAACGTCGCTTGCAGCGACAAGCCGACGACCGCAGTCACCACGGCAGAAGTGGCCACGATGCTGGTCACGTTGACGCCTACCTGGTGCATCAAAAAGCCAAAGGCAACCAAGTACGCGGCCCCGACCAAGACGTCGTGCAAAATGTCGGGGTAGTCCACGCGGCAGGCACGCAGCAGCAGATCGAAGACTGCAATCGCGACGAGGTTGATAACCAGCAGCAGCTGGAGCAGCTGCGAAGCCACGCCCAGCCCCAGCACGACGCCCGGCGCGTGCGCCCAGCGCAACGCGAGACCAGCAACCAGCGTGGAGGCATAGAAGCCCAGTAAGATCACCGAGCGACGAAGCCGCCGTCGGGGAGCCGCCGGAAGCAGGCGCAAGAAGCCTGCCACGACCACGATTGCGAGCGCGAATCCCGCGAAAACCAGCCACGAATCTGTCACGAGCCCGTTACCATCCACCTTCAGCCCGGTCAGGGCAAGTCTCGGGCGCCCGGCCAATAGTATACTGAGCCCCCATGAAGAGCATGTTTCAGGTCGGCTCTTCCCGCTCGCTGCTGATCGGCATCGCGGGCGGCACCGGCAGCGGCAAAACGACCCTTGCTGGTAAAATCGGCGAAGCCTTGGGCGACGGCTCGGCGCTCATCTCGCACGATTGGTACTACCTGGACCGAACTGGGTACACCCCCGCTGAACGCGAAGCCATCAATTACGACGAGCCCGCTGCCCTCGACAATGCGCTGCTCGCGCGCCATTTGGACGAGCTGCGTCAGAGCCGCGCGGTGGACTGCCCCCAGTACGACTTCACTACGCATACACGTCGTACCGAAACGCGACCCGTGCCCGCCCGCCACGTGATCGTGGTCGAAGGCATTTTACTGTTCGCGGTGCCGGCGTTGCGCGAGCTGTTCGACCTACGGCTGTTCGTCGACACAGACGACGACATTCGACTCCTGCGCAGGATTCGTCGTGACACGGTCGACCGGGGCCGGGACCTACAATCGGTCGAACAGCAATACTACAAGAGCGTACGCCCCATGCACCTGCTGCATGTCGCACCGAGTAAGCAACATGCTCACCTGATCGTCCCGGAGGGCGGGGAAAACGCGCAGGCGCTGGATGTCATCGTGGGCCGGCTGCGCTACTTACTAGACGGAATGTGAGCCCCGCCGATGGCCAAGCGCCCGCCAAAACGAAGTGAACGAACCCTACGCCGCGCCCACGAACGCGCCGAGGAGCGGCTAGTAGCGGACCGAGAGCGGCTCTTTACCCTGGAGCCCGGAGGGCAGCCCGAGCGCCCCTTGGACGCGACTTCCGCGGCGGTCATCGAGGCACAGGCCGCCAGCGTGCCGTGCCCACGCTGCCGCGGCGCGCAAGAAGTGACCGAACACAGCGCGCTAGTCCATCACGGGCTGCGGCTACGCGAAACCAAGCTGCGCTGTCGTCAATGCGGAACGCGGCGCTCACTTTGGTTCAGGATCGTCGGCGTCAATCTGAATTGAGCGGGCGGCCTGCCGCTATACTCGTACATGCCGTTCGGCCCTCATTGTTCAACGACGAGTTGCGCCGCGAGCACAACGCGCCCGCGCACCTGCTTGCGGGGTGCAGGGCACCATGGGCTTTAGTCTCGTCCCGCCGCCCGGTCGCGCAGCGCGGATACGCCTGCTCGCGTTGGTCGCCCTGCTCGCCATGACCGTGCTGGGGGCCGTGTACGATATGCGTTCACGGCGCGCGCGCACCGCCTGGGAGCGCCCCGTCGAGGTTGCGGTCGCCCTGGCCGAGCTCGGCGCGGTCGAGCCAAACGCAGTGGTCGCGCTGCGCGAGCGATTCCCAGCCCTTGAGGCGCGCCTCGCCACCGAATATCACCGGTACGGCGGGCGCTTAGCCCAGCCGGTGCATTTTACCATCTTCGGCCCGGTCGCAGTCGATCGCGCGCCGCCGCCGGACCCCGACGCAAGCCTTTCCAGCTTGGCCCGGCATGCCTACGAGCAGTGGCGCTGGACACACGCGGTTGACGTCGGCAGCAAGCTGCCAGCGCGCAGTTACGATTCACGCATCTATGTGCTGCTGCGTGCGCCGCGTGAAGCGCACCGCGACTGGGTCGAAGGCTCGAGTGAGCTCGGCGGCCGCGTCGGCGTCGCCCGCATCGATCTCGACAAGACCGTCATTGACCTCGCCTTGTTCGTGATCACGCATGAGTTCTTTCATACCCTCGGTGCCAGCGACAAGTACGACGCAGCCGGGCGCGCGCTGATCCCGGACGGGCTCGTTGAACCGCGCCGTGCGCCGCTTTACCCGCAGCGCTATGCGGAGGTCATGACGCGCAACTTGGTGCTCGCGCCGGGGCTCGAGCGTCCACCAGATTCGCTCTCCGAATTGGGTGTGGGGCTGGGAACAGCGACTGAAATCGGCTGGCTTGGCAGCAACCGTCCAAAATGACAGTGTCGCCGTCCGCAGGAGCGCCTCAGTCTGCTATCCACTGGCCGATGCCCGTTGCCGAAGCGGCTGGGCGCCGTGGTACGCTTCAAATATGGGTTCTACGCGACGCGCCTCGCTAAAAAGCGGCGCTTCTCTGGGCTTCGCCGTGTTGCTCGTGTGCTTCGGTTGCTCGAGTGCATTCACGGCATCCGAAGACAGCGCTGGCGGCGCCAGCGGCGCGAGCGAGGCTGGCAATGCGGGCAAGGGCACGGGAGCGCACAGCGGCACGGCTGGCGCGCATTCAGCTGGCGCTAGCTCGGGCGGCCACAGTGAGGCCGGCGCGAGCAGCGGTGGGGCGAACGCGGGCGGTCAAAGCTCGGGCGGTCAAAGCTCGGGCGG
>JBDTYJ010000404.1:0-4773 GCA_040005755.1 Pseudomonadota bacterium | reverse complement strand
CGGGTTGGCTGCGCGTGATCGACCGCGGCTACGAGATCGTCGAGGCGAGCTTGAACGCACGCAGCGGCAACCGGCGAAACGGCCTCGTGCCCGCCTGGTGCGACTGCGACGGGAACCCGGTCGAGGCGTTTCCGGGAGCCATGACGAACTACCAGTACGACTCGGCCCGGCTCCCATTTCGAATTGGACAGGACTTTGCGGCCAGTCGCGATCCGCGGGCGCGTGCGTACCTCGAGCGCGTGAGCCGGTTCTTCGCGTCCATCGGCGCGGATCAAATCGTGGATGGCTACACCCTGAGCGGTGAGCCCGCCCCCGATCCACGCGCCGCGCGCCCCAACCCCGGCTCAGCGGTGTTCGTTGGCGCTGCTGCCGTGGGCGCAATGCATGACCCGAGCTATCAGCAGTTCATCGACGCCGCCTACGCGCGCCTCCGAACCGGCGAGTTGCTCGCACGTAGCCGCTACTACAACCACTCGTGGACGGTGCTGTCCTTGCTGATGCTGACCGGTAATTTGCTGGATCTCGCCCGCTGCTAGCGCGGCGCGACGGGAGGATAATTTACCTCGACTCGCACTGCACTCGCCGGATGCCGCCTCTAGCAAAGTCCTTAGGTCGAGATTTCAGCGCTCAACCCCTTGCGCCGGAAGCCGCTTCAGTTACACCGCTGCAATGTTCTTCACGAGTCACGCGCTTTCTTTCTCCGCTCGTTGCGCCGCGGGCTTGATCTTCGGCAGCGTCAGCCTCGGTTGTTCGTCGAAAGAGCCGGGGCATGGTCCAGTACAAGCCGTCGGCGCAGCTGGCTCTGGCGCGTCTGGCTCGGTCGGGTCGGCCGGCGCGGGATCGGGTACCTATGGCGCCGCCGCGGGGAGCGCCGGGCAAGGTTCAGCCGCTGCGGGTGTTGCGGGCGCTGACTCGGCAAGCGAGCCGGGCTGGCATAACGTGGTGGTTGGCGGCGGCGGGTTCATCGACGGCGTTGTCTTTCATCCGGCCGAAGCCGGGCTCGTGTACCTACGGACGGACATCGGCGGCGCGTACCGCTTCGACGCTACGCACGCCCGCTGGCAGCCGATTACGGACGGCCTAGGTCGTACGGAGGCGGATTCGCTGGGCATCTTGAGCCTCGCCATCGACCCAAGCGACAAGGAGCGCGTGTACCTGATGGCCGGGAAATACACGGCTTCTTGGGCCGGAACGGGCGTCGTGCTCGCATCCAAGGACCGCGGGCAAACCTGGACCAAAGCCCCGCTGACCGTGAAAGTTGGTGGCAACGAAGACGGGCGGGGAACCGGCGAGCGCTTGCAAGTCGATCCGAACCTCGGCAGTCACCTGTTCATGGGCACCACGAAGGACGGCCTATGGCAAAGCACTGATTTTGCCGCAACCTGGACGAAGGTGACTTCCTTCACGCCCACGAACGTGAACTTCGTGATCTTCGACGGTGCGAGCGGGCCCAAGGCTAGCGCGACTGCGCACCTCTTCGCCGCAGTAGCGAGCACCACCGCTCCGCTGTGGGAAAGCGTGGACGCGGGTGCCAATTGGAAAGCCGTGCCCGGGGCGCCTGCGGGCACCATGGCGATTCGCGCCGCGCTCGCGGGCAAGAGCTTGTACGTTACCTTCGCCGATGTCAGCGGTCCAAACGGCGCGACCAGCGGCTCGCTGCAACGGCTCGACACGACCACGCTCGCCTGGTCCAGCGCCTCGCCGCCCACCGGTAGCTATGGCTTCGGCGGTGTGTCCATAGATGCGAAGAACGCGCAGCACGTCGTCGTGAGCACACTCGACCGCTGGGCGCCACATGACGAGCTGTATGAGTCCGTCGACGGTGCGAAAACCTTCAAACCGCTGCTCGAAACCGCTACCTTCGACCGCAGCTTCGCGCCCTACACGAGCGCCAGCACGCCGCACTGGCTGAATGACGTGGAGCAGGACCCGTTTGACTCCAGCCACGCCTTGTTCGTCACGGGGTATGGGCTTTGGTCGTGCACGGGCCTGGGCGGGACGCAGGTCCAGTGCGCATTTCAGAATGCGGGCATCGAAGAAACGGTCGCCGCGCAAGTCATTGCGCCGCCTACGGGCGCGCCGCTCTTATCGGCCATGGGTGACATCGACGGCTTCAAACACGACCGGCTCAATGTCTCGCCTCCGTCGCGTTACACCCCGCAAGTCGGAACCACGCTGGCCATCGCCTTTGCCGAAGTAGCGCCCATGAAGATGGTCAAGGCGTTCAACGTAGCGCCGTTTGGAGCATCATCGGGTGACGGGGGCGTGACCTGGCAGAAGTTTGCGACCTTCCCCAGCGGCGCTACGGCCGGCGGCACTCAATCGATCGCTCTGTCTGCGGATGGTTCGCACATCGTTTGGTCACCGACCGGCGCGGCGCCTTCCTATTCCAGCGACCAGGGCGCCAGCTGGAAAACGAGCACTGGTCTTTCGACTGGGCTCAGCGCGATCGCCGACCGCGTGAACCCGAACAAGTTCTACGCGCTCGACGCGCTCGCCGGTCGCGTGTTGCTGAGTTCCGATGGCGGGGCCTCGTTCACCGCCGGTGCCATGGGGCTCGCGACATTGCCGGACTATCTGCTGTCCGACGGCACGCTCAGCGCAGTGTTCGGCCACGAAGGTCACCTGTGGTTGACGCTTGGAACGCACGGCTTGCTGCGCTCGACCGACAGCGGCGCGACCTTCAGCCCGGTCACCGGCCCGGCCGAAGCGTTCAGCAGCGGGTTCGGTAAAGCCAAAGCGGGCGCCGCCTATCCCGCCCTCTACGTTTGGGCCACCGTCAACGGCAGCACCGGCGTGTTCCGCAGCGACGACGAGGGAAAGACTTTCTCCGAAGTGACGGACGCTGCGCACAAATTCGGCACCATCCACTGCGTGACCGGCGATCCGAACGTGTACGGTCGGGTCTTTCTCGGGACTGAGGGTAGGGGCATCCAATACTTCACGATGTAAAATTCGCGCATTGAGGCCCCGCGGCTGTGCGCCATATTGCGGCCCGCACACGCCAATTCCCCTTAAGTTATCGTGGCTTTCGAACCCAGGGCAGGCAGCCCCCGGGCGCCCGGGCTATGATAGGGTTTGATTTCTTAGGGACTGATGCTCGACGACCTCACTGCCGGCCAGGTGCTCGGGCGCTACGAGCTGCTATTGCCGATCGCCAAAGGCGGCATGGCGAGCGTGTGGGCGGCGCGCCTGCGCGGAACGCGTGGTTTCCAGAAGATGGTCGCGATCAAGACCATGCTGCCCGGCCTGGTCGATGACCTGCACTTCGAGCGAATGTTCCTCGACGAGGCCTCGCTCGCCTCGCAGGTCCGCCATCCGCACGTCATCGAAATCCTGGACCTGGGCGAGGTCGACCGAATTTTATACCTGGTGATGGAGTGGGTCGATGGCGAGCCGCTCAACATCATCATGAAGTACGCCGCCACGCGCGGCGGGATCCCACTCGCGATTGCCGTTAGCATCACCGCCCAAGTGTGCCGCGGGCTACACGCCGCTCACGAGTTGCGTGACGAGAACGGCACCCTGGTCGGGTTGGTGCATCGCGACGTATCGCCGCAAAATGTGCTCCTGACCTATGAAGGCGTGGTCAAGCTGGTGGATTTCGGCGTCGCCAAGGCGACCAGCCGCGCCTCCAACGAGACGGAGGCGGGGCAGCTCAAGGGTAAGATCGCGTACATGTCGCCCGAACAGCTGCGTGGCGAGCGTATCGACCGGCGCACCGACGTCTTCGCGGTCGGTATTCTGCTGTACATGATGACCACTGGCACTCACCCTTTTCGCGGTGATGAACAGGGGCAAACCATCAAGCGCATCAGTGACGACGAACCGGTGACGGTGCCGAGCAGCATCGTACCGGGCTACCCGCCTGGGCTCGAAGCCGTCGTCATGCAAGCGCTCGCAAAAGACGCCTCGAAGCGCTACCCGACGGCCAACGATATGCTGATCGGGCTCACGCGGGCGCTGCCACCGTCAATGCGTCCCAGCACGGACGAAGAGGTTGCCGAGTTTTTGCGTGCGCTCTTGCCGGACCGCTTGGAGAAGCGAAAGATCGCTATCAAGAGCGCGCTGGAAGCGGCGGATCGTCGAGAAGCAGGCAAAGCAGGCCCGCGCATTGCGGATTCGGACTCCCCTCCGGACGAACCGCCAACGGTGCTCGAGGGTTTGGTTTCCAGCCGTGAGGTGACGCCGAGCGTAGAGGGCCGACTCTCCTTGCCCGGTGCAACGTCGCGCGAAGCCGCTCCCACGACGCGCGATAGCCGCGCGGCGCCGCGGCGCAACATGCTGCCCACTCTGCTCTCGATCGCAGCGGTCGTCGGCCTCGTTGGTCTCGTCGCGCTGCTCTTCAACCGGCGCGCGGCGCCAGCGGTCACCGCGGTCGCCAGCACGACGACGCCAGTACCGGCGACGCACGAGGTCGCTCCGCCAGTTCCGGACGTGCCCCCGGACAATCCGGTCGACGTGCCGCCGCCGGTGGCGGCCGAATCCGTTACGCCGGCGAAATCGGCCGTGCCAGCGACCCTGCGCCGCGCTCCGCACAATCCGCAGCCGGCAAGATCAGCCAGGCCGGCATACAGCGGCACGCCGACCTTCGTGTCACCGATTCGGAATCCGGGCTTTTAGTAGCTCGGCCTTCAGGTGTCCGTGAGGGCGCCCGGCGAACGTGACCCGCGGCATGAGTTCAGAAGCGCCCAACTAGGCTGGCGCCGCCGATGTTTGCGCCCGCCGCGCTGGGAGTGAGTGCAACACGCGAGTGTTCCAGCGCGCGATTAC
>JBDTYJ010000403.1:0-4790 GCA_040005755.1 Pseudomonadota bacterium | reverse complement strand
CCCGCAAATGGGTAAGGAATGCGCGTCGAACAGGACGGACCCGACGCCGGTCTGCCGCTCTTCGATGACCGTAAGGGGGTCAGACCTTCGGCAGAGGGGGCGGGCCGGCGAAGACTGGGCGACGCGAGTAGACCGCGGTCGGCGCCTCGCTATCCCAACCGGCGTCGGAAACCGGCGCGACGGGATCCGTCAGGTCACGACCACTCGCCGGCAGCGTTTCGATGAGATCGTGATCTTCGAACGGGTCAGAAGGGATAGATCGCATGGCAGTGGCCTAGAACGGACGGCGCGACTGCAAGTTTAGGCGAGTGTTTCCCTGACCCGGAATTGGCGCAAGAAAGGCCGCACGAAACAGTCGCGTTACGGTGCACTGCGCGCTCGGGCGCGCAATGCATCAGTCGTCGCGTTCGTCTCGTTCAGGGAAAGGCTCAGAGAAACGCAGCGCACGGGATGGAATCTCGGCGAATGGAGTGCGCGTTGTCGTTATTGTCGTCTGAGTAGAACACCGACTTGAAACCGGATACGCAGCTTGCTTCAGGTGTGACCGTGAAGCCTTCATTGTTGAAGTTTCCCATCGAGCTCGGGCGTTCGAAACCTTTTCGGATGTAGAACTTGCCGAGCGTTGGCGAACCGACGCGAGTATCGATATCCAAGACGTTGCTGCGACCTTGGCAGGTGTCATCGCAGACCGCCCACAGGTAACCGACGTCGCGATCGAACGAGAGGTCCATGATCGACGGGTTGCCACTTTGGATGGTTGCAACGCGCGTGAAGCCGCCCCCGACGTGGTCGAGCGCGTACCCGTAAATCATGCCGTTTTGTTCGAGCCCGACGAAGAAAATGCCGCCTGCGTGGTTCGGGTAAATAGCAGGGTCGTACAAGTGGTTCGTGCTCTCGTCGACGAAGCCCTTCGAGACCAGGTACGCGTCCGGCACCCAAGTGATCGCTTCGAGACCCAGATTGGCACCGGCGACTGGCAAATCCGCCGTTAGGTTCCAATCGCGGGTCGCCGTGAGCGTGGAGCCTACGTCACTGCTGTCGAACAAGAGCACGCTCAGCCGACTGATCGTGTTGTTGGTGTTGTCACGCTCGGTGGAAACGTAGAGACCAGTCGAACCGAACGCGGCTTTGGTCACGCCTTCCGAGTCAGGGCCGCCGAGACCGCTCGTGTATGTCTCGGTCTTGCCGGCGCTCCAACCGTTGGCAGTGTCCGAAACCCAGTTCGTGCCGTCGTTCAGCAAGCGAAACAACTTGGACGGGCCGTTCTGCACTGCCCACAGCACGGGCGGAGTGGTTCCTTGAGCGGGTTCGTAGAACAAGCCACTCAGATTGCTGGTCCAAGTATTGGCAACATCGACCGTGACCACGGAGTTGCCGCCGGGCCAAACGGCGAAGGCTGAAACGGAACCGCCGCTACCGCCGGAACCGCCGCTACCGCCGGAACCACCGCTGCCGCCGCTGCCGCAGTCATTGGCGGCACCTTTTGTACTGCTGCTGGTGGTCGTGAACGCGCCGCTACCGTTCGGACAACGGCCGTAGGTCGTGGTCGCGTGCGCGGTCCAGGTGTAGGAATCGACGAGGGTCGCGGCGTCCGGTAGGTACAAGCGCGCGGCGTCCGCGCCGCCCAGGCCGAAGTTGAAGCCGCTCGGAGTCGTCGCGGTCGCGGTGTCGAGCACGTAGTACGCGCCCGGCGCCACGACCGTGTTCGCGGGGATAATGTAAAGGTGCGTGTCGTCGTTGTCGCGGAACACGTAGCCGGAAATGTCGATGGGCGCGCTGCCCGCGTTGTATAGCTCTACCCAATCATCCGGAGTGCCGCCGCTCGATTCGACTTCGTTGATGCGGATCACGCCGAGCCCAACGCCGCTTGCGCCGCTTGCGCCCGAGCTCCCTGCAGCTGAGCTCACGCCACCGGTCCCGCTACCTGCGCTGCCTGACGTCCCGCCGCCGCCGCTGCTGGTCCCACCGCTGCTGGTCCCACCGCTGCTGGTGCCGCCGCTGCCGCCGCCTGCGCCCATGGCGTCGGGCGCGCAGGTAATCACCTGCGAAAGCGTATCGCTGCAGTCGCCGTCGCTCACGGTCAGCGTCACAGTGACCGGGCCCACGCTCGAACAGGCCAGCGTCGCATCCGCTAGCGCGGCACCCGACAATGTGCCGCCGGTCGCAGTCCAAGCGTAGCTGAGCGCGTTTGGCGCCTGATCCGCGTCCGTACTCGTCGCGGCGAGGGCAATCGCGTTTCCCACCGTGGTCTCGCTCGGGTTCAGCGACAAAGAATCGATCACCGGACACACATTGATGGTCCCGGTCACCATCACGCTCCCGGTCTTGGGCGGCGCCTTACAAGTGAGGTGCACCTGCGTGGCGGTGGTGGCGTGCGCGCTGACGTTGAAGTTGGCTGAGCCAGCACACGTCATGCTCGAGTCGACGGCGGCCACTGCGGCGAGCGCGACGTTGTACCCCGTGCCTACGGGGATCCCGCCGATGAGCGTCGAAATCTGATTGCTGTTACCGACGTTGATGGTGCCGGATTTGGTGTAGTTGCCCGGACCAACGATGGCGTAGCTGACGCTGCTCAGCGTCACACTCCCGGCTTGCAAAGCGAGCCCAATGGCTCCAACATTCTCGCTGCTTTCATTGGATTGCTGTGCGCCGGGCGAGCTGCATCCGAAAGCGGAAAGACCCAGCAAAGCCACGGTTGCGGCACCACGTGAACCACTCGAAATCCGGATCATTGTCGACACTCCAGGGCCGCGGCGTATTCGCCCGCCGCATTGATATTGGCGGGAACGTAGGCGAGCTCTGCACTACGGGGCGCGACATTGCCGTAACGATTGCGCGACGTTCGTCACGAATTGCGTTTGCTTTTACGGCGCGTAACGACGATCCCCACTTGAATACACGCTGCGGACAGGTCTTTCCAGGGCGTCACCCCCTTTGCGCGGCTTCGTCACGTTGACGTTTCATAGGCTCCCGTGCAGCCTTTGCAGATGCCGCCCGCGAAGCGCCGAGTACCCGCCAAAAACACCTCCCTCTCGGCCTTCTCCGAAATCGCGGAGCGCTATGTCGAGCAGACCTTCGAGCGGTTTCCGAGCTACGGCTCCAGCACCGGCCGTCATGAATTCGACGCGCGCCTCGAACGCCCAACGCTCGCCTTGCATCGCGCACACGAGAAGCTGCTGCGGGCAACTCTGACTGCGATCGAGGATTTGCCGGAGATCGATTTCCAAGGCGATGCCTGGCTGGACCGACGTGCGCTACTCGCGGAGCTGCGCACCGAGGTCTGGTCCATCGAGCGGCACGTGTTTCGCAAAAACCCGGAGCGTTGGGCGGCCGGCGCCATTGGCTGCGTGCATGACTTGGTCGTGAAGCACGCCGATGATCTCACACCGGTGGCCGACGCCATCTTGTCACGCTTGGCCAAGCTACCCGCGTACCTCGCGAGCAGTGCGGACTTGATCGCAGCACCTATCCCGGTGTGGACGCGCATGGCCGAACAAAGCTGCGCCGGCGCGCCGAGCTTGCTGGACGCGATTGCAGAACCCCTGAAGCAAACCCGGCGCGCATCGGGATCGAAGGTGGACACGCTGATCGCGCGCGCCAAGGCCGCTTTTGCCGACTATTCGGCAAAAATCACGCGCGCCAAGCCCGGCCCAGCCGACGGCTTCTCCGTCGGGCGTGAGCGATTCGAAGCCCTGATTCGCGAACGGCTCGGCTGGGATCTGGGCGCACGCGAAGCACAAGCGCTCGGGCGAACCTTGGTCACGCGCATCGAGGCGGACATGGCTCTCGAGGCGCGCAAGCTCGGCCGCGGTACTCCGCGGGAGATTTTGGAGCGCGCGCAAGCGGCGTGGCGCCCCAAGCAGCCGTCGCTATTCGAGGAGTATGTGTTCGAGACGCGGCGCGTGCGCGAAGCTTTCCGCAAGGCCAACGTGGTCACTCTACCGAAGGGGGAGCGGCTGCTCGTGAAGCTGGTGCCAGAGTTCTTGCGCCATCAATTCCCCACCGCTGCGTACTCGCAACCCGGCTGCTACGACAGCGATCAAACCGGTATTTTCTGGGTCAACGACCTGAGCCTGACGCGCACGAAAGAGGCCGAAAAGGCCGCGGAAATTCGGCAACACTTCGGCGTGCCGTTGACCTGCGCGCACGAGGCATACATTGGCCACCATTTGCAGTTCTGCACCGCCAACCAGCACAAGAGTAAATTGCGCAGGCTGTTCGCGCACTCCGTGTTCTACGAAGGCTGGACGTTATGGTGCGAACAAATGGCGGTCGACCAAGGCGTGGCCTCGGACCCCGTTGCGCGCCTGAATCAGCTGAACGACGCGCTGTGGCGCGCGCACCGCATCTTGATCGACGTTGGACTTCAAACTGGCGAGCTCAGCTACG
Source organism: Pseudomonadota bacterium (assembly GCA_040005755.1). GTDB lineage: Bacteria > Myxococcota_A > Polyangia > Polyangiales > Polyangiaceae > PMG-095. The sequence continues at coordinate 401 of JBDTYJ010000403.1, read as the reverse complement.
AAGGCGCGGTCAAACACCTAATGAAGCACATGGGCTTCACCCGCGGACGCGCCGAAGGCGACGTAAACTGGTACACCATGAGCCCCACCGTGCCCATGAGCTACCTGCTCGGCAAACTGGAAGTGATGCGCCTCAAGCGCCGCAAAGTGGACGAAGACGGCTGGTCGCTCAAACGCTTCAACGACTGGGCCCTCTCCCACGGCACCCTCCCCTGGCGCTGGCTCGAACAAAGCGGCCTATAATTCCCCACAAAAACCGCCCCCTTCGCGCCCCTTGCCCGGCCTGCCCGAGCGTGCGAGAACCACGCCCAAGAAACGCGAAACCAAGCACCCCTAGCTCAGCTGGATAGAGCGACGGCCTCCGGAGCCGTAGGTCAGTGGTTCGAATCCACTGGGGTGCGC
>JBDTYJ010000402.1:0-4801 GCA_040005755.1 Pseudomonadota bacterium | reverse complement strand
GGCGAGTCGAAGTTCTGAATCAGGACGAAGCCCATCATCAGGGCCAGCCCGACGGCCATGTCCGAGTAGCCGGAGAAGTCGAAATAGATTTGGAAGGCGTAGCCGAATACGCCGAACCAAGCGTCATGCCAGTGCAGCGGGCCTGCGGTGAATGCCGCGTCGGCAATGTGGCCCATGGGATTAGCAAGCAGGATCTTCTTGCCCATGCCAAACGCGAAGAAGGAGACGCCGCGCGCGAACTTCTCCAGCGTGTGCTTGCGAACACGCATCTGCTCTTCCAACGCGGCGTATCGGATGATCGGGCCGGCCACTAGATCCGGGAAAAAGGCCTCGAAGCACATGTAGTCCGTGAAGCGGCGCATGGGCCTGGCATCGCCCCGGTACACGTCAATGGCGTAGCTCATCGCCTTGAACGTGTAGAAGGAGATGCCCACCGGCAATACCAAGTGCAGTACCGGAAGCAGGTGAGTGCCCACGCCGAGCGCACCGCCCAGCGCGTTGATGTTCTCGGCGGCGAAGCCGGTGTACTTGAACACCGCGAGCAACCCCAGGTTCGTCACGATCGAGACCGTGAGCACGGCCTTCATCTTGCTCGTGCGTGGGATCTCTTTCGAGATGATGGGTGGCAAGCCGTCTTCATCCGGCAAGCCGGAAAGACGCAGCAGAGCGAGGCCACAGATGTAGTCCACGCTGGAGCCGAAGAACATGATCACGGCCCACAGCGGGTTGGCCCAACCGTAAAATACGTAGCTTGCAATCGCGATCAGCGCGGTGCGCGCCCGAAAGGGCAGCACGTAATACAGGCACAGTACGAGCGGCAGAAAATAGAAGATGAAGATCTGACTCGAGAAAACCATTTAGAAATGCCGGTAAAGTGTTACTTCCAGGGGAACCAACCCTTGGTTTGCATCATCGCCAGGGCGCGCCGCGCCCACTCCTTTTGCCCGTCCAGGTTGAAGTGATGGTCGTCTTGCATGCCTAGCTTGTCGCACGGGACGAGCGCGGAGTTCACTACCGTCGTGGGAATTTTGGCAATCTGCGGCATGATAGCGTTTGCTTCGGCCCCGCCCACTGCGAGATCCCCGGTCGCTTCCACCTCGTAGTCGTTCATGATCAGGGGCAGATCCGGCACGCCCACGTCCTTGCGAATGTTGGTCACGAGCGTATTGATGCAGTCCGGGAAACCGGCGATGTCCGCCGCGGTGCCGTGCCGCTCGGTGATGCCCAAGTAGATGAAGATGGCGCCGAACTTGACTTTGCCTTTGATGGCTTTGGGCGCGGCGATCAGCTGGTCGTAATACATTTTACCGGGCAGGAATTGTGAGCAGTAGGCAGACGGGACGGCGAAGCCGAGCGAGACGAAGTAGTAGTTTGGAGCAAGAGCCGCGGCTTGCTTGAGGAGGGAGGTGCCAGGTCCGGCGGTGCCGAGCTGATCGCCAGCCGTTTTCGGCTCGATCGCGAGCGCCGGCGGTCCCGGCATGCCGCCTCCGCCGTTTGCTGCCACATGGTACATGAACGCGTGCGGATCGGTTTCCGTGAAATGGTACGCCTTCGACGCCGCGGGCGAACTGGCGCGCCCGGCCATGTTCGAATGCCCGATGTGAATGAAGGCGATCGCGTGGTCCACCGGCACCGCGGTGCCGCCCAAGGTTATGGTGCCGGCTCCAGCGGCGCCGGGCGCGCCAGCTGCTCCTGGTACACCACCCGCGCCCGATGCGCCGCCCGTTGCCGATGCGCCGCCCGTTGCCGATGCGCCGCCCGTTGTCGGTGCGCCGCCCGTTGTCGGTGCGCCGCCCGTTGTCGGTGCGCCGCCAAAGCTCGACGGAGCGCCGCCTGCGGGAGCACCACCGACCGGCGGAGTGCCGCCCACGGAGATGGGGGCTCCACCAGCGGGCCCTCCGAAGTCCCCGCTGGTGTCCACCGGGGCGGTGCTTAGCGGGTGCTCGGCGACGCCGCACGCTGCCAGGCCCAGGACGCCGAGTACTGACCACGTTGAGAGGTATTGGGGTTTCATCGTGTTTTCTCCAAATTTGTCAAAATTGCGCTCGCTTCGCCGTCGAATGGATCGACCTTCAGTGCGCGTTCGAGCAAGTGTACGCCCTTGTCGAACTCGCCTTGGCGGAGTGCCACTCGCGCGAGCAGATTCAGACTCGACACATCGTTGCGGTCATTCTGAAGTAACCGTGTGCTGATTCGTGAGGCGGTTTCGGTGTCGCCCGCGGCGAGACGACAGCGCGCCGTGAGCGCTTCTGCCTCGTGCACGTGCAACAGTGAAAGGATGCGTTCGGCCTCACCAAACTGGCGGGTGGCCACATCGAGCGTGGCCAAGTGCAAGCGCGCGCTGGTCAGTAACTTTTTCTCATTCCCGAAGCGTTGTTCAGCTTCGGCCAAGATGCGTGCGCTGACTGCGGGATCGGCCAGGTTCCAAGCGGGCTCGGTCGGGATATCGCGACGCGCGAACAAGACCTCCGTGCCGTCCGTGTAGATCAGCTTCCAGTCGGGGCTTCCATACAATGTGCCGATCAAGCTCAAGTAGCGGTCGGGGTAGGCGACCGGCAGCACCACGTAGCCAAAGTGGTGCTCGGCTTGAAAGGCCGCGAAGCGCTGCGATTCGTCGGCGAGCTGCAAATAGTCCGCGTATTCCTGGGCAGAACGCAGCACCAGGCGAGTGTCGATGAACGGGCGCAGGCGCGGGTAAAGCTGCCAAATCAGGTAGCCGCCTTGGTGATCTGCCGAAAAAATATCGCCGTTGGCCGGCAATTGGGCAAGGCGGCGTGCGCTCTCGACCGGTTCGCGAAATGGGCTGGGCTCCCCGAGGCCGGGCTCGCGCGCGGCGGCGATGCCCGAGCAGCCAAGCACGGCTGCGAGCGCGCTCGCGTTCAGCGCGAACGCCGCGCGCGGTCCGTAGCTGCGGTAGCGACTGAACCAAGCCCGTAGCACCGGCGCCAGGTACAGCGCCGCAATGGGAGTCGCGATCCAGTACAGCAAGAGCACGTTGCGATTGCTGAGCACCGCTAACACCGAGAACTCACCGACCAGCAGCAAGTGGCTCGGGCGCAGACGGCGGGCGCCACACACTAAGGCCAGGGCGAGCGCCGCGAAGTACCACTTCAGATGCCAAAACTCACCGGACCAGCGCTCCAGCACGAACGGTGGCACGTTCTCGGCGATGGTGTAGGCGTAGACGTTGTGCGCGCCGGGCACCAAGCGTTCGGCCAAGCGTGCGGGCAGCGCCAGCCCGCGTAGCCCGAAGGGCGTACACAACATGCCCAGCAAACACCCGAAAAGGGTCAGCGAAAGCGCGCGAAATGATCGCCAAAGCGGCTGGTTTTTCGCGCCGCTTTCGCGGCCACCCCAAGCCGCGGAGAATCCGGCACCCGCCGCATACGCGGCCACGACGGCCACGCCGAGCGCTGATAGCCCTTGTGCGTTCGCCCATACCACTTGAGCTAGAGGCAGCGGCCACAGGTGACGCGCCTGGCCATCGCGCTGAAAGCGCTCGAGCGCCCTGAAAAATAGCGCCAGGAACAAGAGCGTGACGATCACCGGGCGCACCAAGAGCAGCGAGCGCGCGGCGAACAACGCACAGAGCAGCAGCGTGACGAACAGCGGGCGCAGCCACGACCCAGGCTTGTTTGGCAGCGCGCTCAGCAGCACGAGCGAACCGAGCCCGACGACCGCGCACTTGGCATAGACCAAGCCCGCCAAGCCAAACCCGCGATGAACGGCGTAGACCGCGAGCTGGAACAACCAGTGCACATCCACCCAAGGGCGCCCTTGCGCGCCCACCGAGAACGGATCCGTGAACAGCAGCGCTTGACGCGCGACCATCTCTCGCCCAGCGGCCAAGTGCCACCAGATGTCACCGTCCGCGGAGGGCGCGAGGCCCATGCTGGCCGCTCCGAGGCAGAGCACTCCCTCGAGCCATGGCAACCGCGATTGGTGGAGAGCAGACGCGCGCATGGCGTCAGAACGGCGACACGGTGACGCCGAGGCCGACGGTCCAGGGTTGAAGACCGGGCCGCAGGGGGGCGTTCATGCCGCCCGAGTCCGCTTTTCCCTGGACGTCCCAGCCGTAAGGCAGAGAAACAGCGCCCAAAATCGCGATCCAGTCTGTGGACCACTCCAGGCTGAAGGTACCGGCGAGGGTGAACACGTTCTCTTGCTGCTCGGCGCCCAGGTTGCGGTCGATGCCAAAAAAGTGGTTCAGAGTCAGGCCCAGCGCCGGCACGAACGGTCCGACGAAGTAGCCGCTGTACGCGTAGAGGTTGCCGACCGGCCCACGGTAGTTGCCGTACTTGTTCTCGCCACCGCGATAACTGAACGAGCCGCCGAGGACGATCGTGCCCCAAATCTCGTCGAGCGTATGATCAATGGCGACGCCGCCGGTCAGCTTACCGATGCCGAGCTGCTTTTCCTGGCTGAAGGGTGTGCCCTTGACGTTGGCGTAATACGTACCCGTCGGCAGCCCAAGCGATGCCGTCACCGTCCAGTCGTTGATCTCCCCGAGGCGACGCACCAAAAATACGCTCATGTCGCCCAAGCCGCTATTCGAGTAGTCGGAGGTATTCACCGGGAAGGGCGTGTGGTAATATTTGTACAGGAGCGGAACGGAGAGGCCGAAGTTCCACTTCTCACTCAGATCCTTCGAGATCTGGTTGTTGAGCGAGAGGATGTAGTCACCGCCCTTGATGCGCGTGTAAGTCCCCAGCTCCTGGAGCTGAAACAAGCCGCCGCTGGTGCTGTGACCGATCCATTTGATGCCGCCGCCGGCGCCGGTGGAGGTGCCCGCGCCGCAGCC
>JBDTYJ010000401.1:0-4812 GCA_040005755.1 Pseudomonadota bacterium | reverse complement strand
AGAGGGGCGCCCTCGATCCAGCCACGCACCTCACGCCCGCGCACTGTTCCCGTCGCAGCCGTCCGCGCGTGCACCCTCGGCTCCCGACGCCGCACAAAGCGCGCTCACCGCCCGCGCGCGCCGCCCGCAGCGCACTCAGCCGCCGCGTGCTTATTCTGGCTGCGCGCTCGCCGCCGTACTCGGTAACGCAGCTCTCACACTGATCTCGACCTGCTCATAGCCGAGCCCGCGCAGCAAGCCTTCCACGGCGTGCTTGGCGTTCTCACTCGCGCGATTCAGGAGTCCGGCCTGCATGGCCGCGTCGACCAGGCTGCGCTCCGCTTCTTGCCGCGCGCGCGTCTCTAGGTTTTCTCGGCGTGTAGCGAGCACGCCGGTGTGCCGGGTGTGCACGTAGGTCTTCGCGTTGTCGAGCTCGGCGTGAAACAGTTCGGGCGCGGGCAGCGTGACCTGCACGCTCTTTTTTTCGGGGTCCGCGAGCACATCGCTGGCCGTGAGCTTCTGCAGGTCTACGCCCGCGCTGACGTTGGCGACGGCAACCAGCAAGAGGGCATCTTCGCTGTGCAGCAAGCCAAACAGTTGTGATTGCTTGTCGGTGAGATCGAGCACTCGCTCCATGTGGAAGGAGGCGCTCTCCAGGCGCGCCAGATCTTGCACCGCGATGAGCACGTTGGGCGTGGGTCGCACCACGATCACGCTCGAGCTCAATGGAGGAATCAGCGGTGGGGCCGGCCCCAGGCAGCTTTTTATGCCCAGGGCCCCCAAGATCAAACCCGCGCAGACAACGCCAGCAACGGAGGCGAGCAGCACGGGTAGCAGCGGTCGCGCTTGGCTCAAGTGCCTTGCGGGAAGATCTTCTGCACGATGTCCGACAGCTTCTTGACCGTGTCGTCCTTCATGCCAGTTGCCGGGTGCGGCCAGGCGAAGCTGCGCGACACGACCTGGTTGCACGAGAACGAGATGAGCAAGTCGTTCGGCGTTGAACCGGTGGTCGAGGTGAAGCTCAGGCCCATCTCCGCGTAGAATACGTTCGGCGCGCAACGTGCGTTCGCGTTGTCGAAGCTGTCTTTGTCGCCCAGCAACTTACCGAGGCTCTCCTTGAGATCGGAGTCGAGCACTTGGTTCTGGCTCAGGATGCGGAAATCGTGAAACCGCGGCGTGGTATCCGCGGCCGGCAACACCGACGCGGCGCCGCCCGGCAGGAGGCCCGGCGGAATCAGCTGCGACAGACCTGCGGCGCCTTGCGTGATCCACGACTGCACTTCCGGCGGCAGACCCGGGATGGTCAACCCGGGTGCGCCGGGTACCGCAGCCGCCGCGGTGGCTGCCGGCGGCTCGTAGTTCTGCAGCCGGTAGGCGGTCAGGTTGGCGGTTTTGAGCTGGTCGAAGGGAGCGGCTGGCGTTGCTGCACACCCGGAAAGAGTGGCGAGGGTCGCAGCAGCAACGAGAGCAAGCGTCGAAGTTTTCAGCATGGAATGCTCGTAGATCCGAAAAGCTCCGGCGCCAAGTCGGTGAAGAGCGGCGCGTCGCTCAAAAACATAGTACTTACGAGTATATGGCTCGCGTTCTGGTGGCTGGCGGCAGTGGCTTCATTGGTCAGGCGTGTGTATCCGACCTGCTGGCCCGGGGCGACCGGGTGACCGTGCTGACGCGCGGCGAAGCCGGCGTGCGTGGCGGCCAGTACTACCGGCACTTCGAGCCGAGCGACGTTGCCAACGCGGATCTCGTCGATGACTTCGACGTGGTCATCAACCTGGCGGGTGAGCAAGCCGTGGGCGTGCGCTACACGGAGGCCGTCAAGGAGCGCATCATGCGGAGCCGCGTGGAGAGTACGCGCTGGCTCGTGCGCGCGATCGAACGCGCCGAGCACAAGCCGCAGGTGTTCGTGTGTGCTTCGGGCACGGGTTACTACGGCTCCACCTTGAACGCGGAGCCAGTGGACGAGAGCGCGCCGGCTGGTGCTGATTTCCTGGCGCTGGTGTGCGTGGCGTGGGAAGGCGCTGCCTTGCCCGTACAGGCCAGCGGCGTGCGCTTGGTGCGCGCCCGCATTGCGCCGGTGCTCAGCGAACAGGGCGGCGCGCTCGAATCATTGCTGCGCCCATTCAAGCTGTTTGTGGGCGGCCCGATTGGTAGCGGGAAGCAAGGCTTTCCCTGGATTCACCTGCATGATTGCGTGGCCGCGCTGAAACGCTGCGTGGACGATCCCGCGCTGTCCGGCGCGGTCAACGTGTGCGCGCCGGAGCCCGTGTCGAACGCCGAGCTGAGCCACCTTGTTGGGGAATTGCTCGGGCGCCCGAGCTTCCTCAAAGCGCCGAGCTTCGCCCTGAAGGCTTTGTTCGGTGAAGGCGCGGAGCCTCTGCTCGGTGGGCAGTTCGCGGTGCCGCGTGTGCTCGAGCGCAGTGGCTTCGAGTTCCGCTATCGGACCGTGCGTGACGCGCTGAGCGCGATCCTCGCGGCGCAGCGTGCCGCGCGATCCTCATAGCGCAGCGCCGGGTCGCTGGCCGAGGGCCTGCGCGGTTGAGAGCGCTCAGCTAGGACCGAACGGGTCGTCAGTGTCTTCAGGCTGCTCGCTCGTGGGAATACGGTACGAGTCATTCAGCCAATTACCCAGATCAACGAGCTTGCAACGCGCCGAGCAGAACGGGCGCGGCGCGAAGTCATCCGGCGCGTTTTCCAGCACGGTTTTGCAAATGGGGCAGGTGATGCGCACAGCGCGAGTATAGCCCAAAATCAGCGCTCGAGAGCTGCCCAGGCGGCAAAAACTAGGGTAAGTTCCGCGCCCGCTCATGTCAGAGGATCTGCTGTTAGAGATTGGTGTCGAAGAGCTTCCCGCCGGCTTCGTGGCGCAAGCCGTGGAAGCCCTGCCTGGGTTGCTGGAAGCGCGCCTGCGCGAGCTGCGTCTGAGCCACGGGTCAATCCGCGCGCTCGGTACGCCGCGCAGGTTGGCGGTAATCGCCGAAGGCGTGGCCAGCGCCCAACCGGATCTGGATGAAGAGGTCCTCGGCCCGCCCGCGCGGGTCGCCTTCGACGCCGACGGCAAACCGACCAAAGCCGCGCTCGCCTTTGCTGGCAAAATCGGCGTCGGGCCGGAAGCGCTGTTCAAGAAGGCGACGGACAAGGGCGAGTACGTCGCCGGTCGGCGTGTGGAGCAAGGTGCGCCAGCGGCGTCACTCTTGCCTGCCGTGTTGGCAGAGGTCTGCGCGAAGATCCCGTTTCGCAAATCCATGCGCTGGTCTGACGGTGACACCGCGTTCGGCCGCCCCGTGCGCTGGCTGATCGCGCTGTTCGGCGACAGCGAGCTCAGCTTCGAGTTTGCCGCGGTGAAGTCCGGGCGTACTTCCTACGGGCATCGCTTCTTGGCGCCGGGCGCGATCCGCATCGAGAATGCCGCGGGTTATGTGGCGGCGCTGCGTGCGGTGCACGTGCTGGTGGATCCGGCAGAGCGCAAACAGGTGATGGTGGATCGCTTGGCGGTCGCCGCAAAGAGCATCAACGGCACCTTGATTGAAGACGCTTTTCTAGTCGAAGAGAACGCCTCGCTAGTGGAAGAGCCGCACGTAGTGGTCGGTACCTTCGAGCAAAAGTTCCTGGCCCTGCCTGAGCGCGTGATTTTGGACGTAGCGAAGGGGCACCAGCGCTACTTCGGCGTGCGTGATGCCCGAGGCGGCCTGCTCCCGAACTACCTCACCGTGGTCGGCACTGCGCTTCAGCCCAAGCTGATTCAGCTCGGTAATGACCGCGTGATGCGCGCGCGCATGGCCGACGCCAAATTCTTCTACGATGAAGATTTGAAGATCCCGCTCGCCAAGCGCGGCGCGGAGCTCGACGGCATTATGTTCCACAAGCGCCTGGGCAGCGTGGGCGACAAAGTGCGGCGCATCGTGGCGCTCGTCGAGTCGTTGGGTGTGAAGTTGGGGCTCAGCGCTGAAGTGATTGCGACCGCGCGCGAAGGCGCGACGTTGGCCAAGTGTGATTTGGTCTCGCTCATGGTCCGTGAATTGCCCGAGCTCCAGGGTGAAATGGGCATGGCCTATGGTCTGGTTCAAGGCCTGAGCCCGGCCGTCGCGAGCGTCATTGCTGAACACTACCAACCGCGCGGCGCAGACGATCCGCCGGCTGAGCAGGATGCGGGCGCCCTGGTTGCCCTGGCGGATCGCCTGGACACGCTCGTCGGCTGCTTCGCGATCGGTCTCTTGCCCACCGGCGCGGCCGATCCGCTGGCATTACGCCGCGCGGCGATTGGCCTTTTGCGCACGCTGCTGCACAAACAATGGCGCATCAGCTTGAGTGACGCGATTGCGACGGCGTACGCGGGCTTTGTCGGCGTGAAGCTGGACATGGACACGCAAGCCACGAGCGATAAGCTGAGCGGCTTCTTGCGCCAACGATTGCGCGGCGTGCTCTCCGAACCGGGTGACGTGGTCGATGCCTGCGTCGCCGCCTCCGCGGATGACCCATATGACGTGCAACTGCGCGCCGCCGCCCTGGGCAAGATCGAAGAGAGCGTGCGTACCAAGGCCGGAGAGGTGTTCAAGCGCGCCGCCAACATCGCCAAAGAAGCCCCGCCCGGGGAAATCGTGGCGCCCGCGTCCGTGCAAGCTGAGGTGCACCCGAGTGAGCAGCGCGTGTTCGACGCTTATCACGCACTCAAAGGCACCCTCGGCAGCGGCACCACCGCCGCCGACTACGAACGCGCCCTGACCGCAATCGCCGCTTTCTCCCCGATTTTGGCGCAATTCTTCGAGGACATCTTCGTGATGGTCGAAGATCTGCCCCTGCGCAACAATCGCCTGCGCCTGATGCGCGAAACGCACA
>JBDTYJ010000400.1:0-4822 GCA_040005755.1 Pseudomonadota bacterium | reverse complement strand
CGCTTGCGATCATCACGAACCCGCCGCCACAGATGACCATCATCAAAGAAAACCTCACCGAAACGATCACACCGCCGGGTGAGACCATCAAGATAGACCTGGACTACGCGGAAATTGGTGGAATGGTCAGCTATTCCGTTGATGTTGCAGACGGCAATGTGCTCCTAAGCGCAACGGGCAGCTGGAATTCGACGACGGACACCGGCACGTTCACCGTCACCACCAAGGACGGAACCTCGACCTGTACGCTCACCAACGGCGCGGGCACCTGCACCGGCTCGGGTGGCAGCGTCACGTTCTCCTGATTTGTGTAGTTAGCTGAATGTTGAGTGAAGGCGAGGCTCGCAAGGCCTTGCCTTCATTCATTTTGTGCTCAGGGGTCGCGCGGCGCGCGGCCGCCGCGCTCACTTCTTGAAATCAAATCCGTAGCGCTGAAGGGAATCCGCAGGCACGACCACTCCGCAGTCGAAATGCCAGGCGTAGAAGGCGCGCCGGAATGGCGAGTAGGAAATGCCGGTGGGGTCCCAGGGCAATGCGCTGCCAATGGCTTGCCACGTTTTGCCCTTGTCTGTGCTGAGCTTGAGCGTTTTCTGCGCGATGGACGCGATGCTGCCGTCCGGAAGTTCAATCGGGCGCACGGCGCCGGCCGTGTTTTGATCCGCCACGGCGCTGAAGGTTTTGCCTTGGTCGGTGCTGGCGTACATGCCGCCGCCCTCACCACTCCAGTAGATGGTGCCGTCCGCCGCCCAGAGCGGCTGGCCGAAAACGCCTTTGCTGCTCACCTCTGTCCAGGCGTCGCCGCCGTTGCTGGAGCGCAAGATGCCCCCCGCCTTGCCGCTGTAACCCGCCGCGCAGCCGACCAGCATCGTCTTTGAATCGAGCACGAGTGTGGCGGTGCAGAAGCCGTGGCTAGCGACCAGCGATTTCCCGATATCGGTCCAGGTGGCCCCGGCGTCCGTGCTGCGGAACAACACGTCCGTTTGCTCGTGACCGCCGGCAATCATGGTTTTGCGTGCCGGATCGCTGAAATCAATACTCACCGAATCATTGTGCGATTGAATGGTGGCGAGCGCGGCGTAGCCCTTGAACGAAGCTCCGTTGTCCGTTGTCTTGAACACGCCGTCCGTGAACGGGTTTTCGAAGCCGTAGATCCCCGACTCCCAGAACGTTTTCGTATCGCTCGGGTCCCAAACCAGCATGATGGTGCGATTCAAGATCATGTCGCCCGTGGTGCCGATTTTCTTGTACGTGGCGCCGCCGTCCGCGCTGGACCAAAGCCCTTGGCGCGCCACACCCACCAGCAATAGATCCAAGTACGGACTAGGGAAGATGCCGCCAACGTTGCCGCACTCGGAGGCCATGTTGGCTAGGTTGTTCGTGATGTTGGTCCACTTGGCCTCGGGCACCGTGGGATTGCCGTAGTCGATGCTCGAGGCGCCACCGTGCGCCACGCTGCCGCCCGCGCCGGCAACGGTGTCGGCGCCGCCTTGCGCAGCGCCGCCTGCGCCCGCAGTCGTACCGCTCCCGCTGCTCCCGCCGGTGTCGCCCGCGCCGGCTTTGTTTCCATCGCCGGCGGTGGCGCTTTCGCCCGCCGAGGAACCAGCACTGCCCGCGCGCCCAGCACTACCAGCAGCGCCGCCGCCGCCGCCGTCGCTGCTGCTGCCGCAGGCGGGGAACAGACACGCGAGCGCCGCGGGCGCGGCCGCTTGAGCAAACCACGCTAGAGAACGGACTTTCGAGCTGACTTTGGACATTTGCGAGTCTTCCTCCCCACGCGCTCGAGCACTTCGAACGTCCGGCTATTGTAGCGCCAAACGAGCGCACTTTCAGCGCCCACCCCGAGGGCACGGAGGAGAGAGAGAAAAACCGCCCCCCCGGCCTCACTTGGCCGCTGGGTAAAGCACCGTCACGTTCGCCAGGCACATCTCGTCGAGGGTGGTTTCACCGAGCATCACGTCATGCGGCGCGCTCAACCCTTGCTCCATGAGTGAGGCTGCAACCTTCAGATTATCCATGGTGTTGTCGTACGTACACCGGATGTTTAGCTTGTCGCCCGTGTTGAGCATCGGCAGGCCGTCAATCGGTGCGTCGTAGTCGTAACGGCGCTGCCAGTCGAAGTCCCAATGCGGGATTTGCATCAAACAGGCGGAGGTGCCGTCGGCTCGCTCGGTAGTAATTTTTTCGTCTACGCCGACGTAGTGCATGTGGCCGCCAATGCCGTACACGCGCGGCGCAACGCCCCCCGCTTTCAGCCCGCGGTATGTGTACTGCATCGTTTCGGTGTGCGCCTTGGCGTTGGCGGGAATCAAGAATTGAACCCCGCTCTTCGGATCATTCGGCCCGGGCAGTAGGCCGTCGCCAGCCAGGCCTTGGGCCTTGAAGTTACCGATCAGCCGCGTGATCGCGTTGTACTCCGGCGCGCCATCCTTGAAGCGAAATTGCAGACGCGTTTGGTCCGACGCGGTTTCAGTGGCGCTGTGCGGGTGATAGTGCACTTGCATCACGAGCAGCGAGCCCGCCGCGACTGTCGCAGCCACGTTCGACGGGTATTCGAGCGGCACGCCGCCTGGCGTCCACGCCATCAACAACTCCGTATCGTCGACGTCGGTGCCGCCAAAGCAATCGTAGCTACCACTGGCATCCGCCTTTGCCCGACTGGCGCCGCTCGGGTCGGAAAACACGAGCACGTGGTGCACTACCGCGCTGTTGCCCGGGACCACGAACATGCCGTTGATGTAGCTGTCTTGGGCGAGCTTCGGATCCAAGACGAAACAACGAAACTCATCAGCCCCGGGCGCCACACTGAAGGGCGCATCCGGTTTCAGTTCGAGCTGCACACCTGGGAGCCCGGTTGCGAGCTCGCGGGGTGGCGGCGCGTCCGTGGGATTGCCTTCTGGTGCGCCCGCTTCATGCCAGGCCCGAATGGTGGCGATCTCAGCCTCGGTCAAGCGAGTGTCGTTCTTCCAGCCGAGCGGCACCTTGCACTCGGCGGTGTCTTCCGCGTGCCACGGGGGCATGATGCGCGCGGCGGTGTCTGCCACCATCTCATCAGAATATGGCTTCGCATTTTCGTAGCTGACCAGAGGAAATGGCGCGATGCCCCCAGCCACGTGACAACCCTGGCAGCTTCGCTGCAAGATTGGTTCGATGTCGCGGTGGAAGGTGACGTCGGTCAGATTCGCGGCGCCGCCGTCAGCGCTGCTTGCACCCGCGGAGGCGGCAGCGCCAGACGACGAAGATGACGAAGATGACGAGCAGCTCAACGCGGCTGCCGCCGTGATGACGGCAGCGCCGAGCATCGGCATTCGTTTCAAGTTCGAAGTCCAAATGGGGGCGCAACGGTTCGGCATATCGACTCACAGGGTGCCGACCAGCACCCGCTCGGTCAACACACGGCGCCTAGATTCAGTATTCCGTCGGAATACGTGAACTCACCCAATCAGCGGCGCGCGGGACCAAACCCGCGCCCGAAGGCACCGTCAAATAGCGATGGTTTTCCAGTCCCCGCGGCGAAACTTCCAAACCATGGTCGCCGTCAGCAGCACGACGTAAACCATGGCGGACGCCCAGATACCGGGTAAGCCCCAATTGAGGGTGATGCCGAATAGCCACGCCAGCGGGACCAAGCAACCAAAGTGGAGCACGAGCTCGACCAGCATCACGAAGCGCGTGTTGCCCGCGCCGAACAGCGCCTGCGTCAGGATCATGCCCACGGCGATCAGTGGCGTGCAAATGCCCATCATGCGCATTGGTACGAGCGCCGTTTGATACACCGCCGCGCTATGCGTGACGAAGTGGAGGAGCGGCTCGGTGAGCACCACGCCCTCGAGCAAGCCGACCACGCCGAATATCACGAGGCCGAGCCGCACCGAAACCCAGCCGAAGCGCACGGCTTTGTCCGGCTCCCCTGCGCCGAGTGATTGGCTCACGAGCGTGGCCGTGGAGGTGCCGAACGCGAGGCACGCAGTGAACGTCAACTTGAGAATCTCGACGATCAGGGCCGTCGCCGCGCCGTTGACGGCTTCCACGTGCCCACCGGGGCAATCCGCACGCACGACCGCGCTGTGCGACATGCTGTCCAGATGGCTGACGATGCCCGAAAAGAGCGCGAAGCCGCTCATTACCGCGACCGTCGCAATCGCGCTGGGCACGGACAAGCGCAAGATATCCCCCATTAACCCGCGAACCACGCGCGTCACGTCGAAGGGTCGGAAGTTCTTCACGTAGTACGGCAGGGCGGCCCAGCCCACCATGATCACGAGGCCCACCCAAGAGGAGGCCGCGCCGGCAATGCCAGCGCCGGTCATACCCAGGGCGGGAGCACCCCAGTACCCGAAAATCAGGGCGATACACAGCACGACGTTGATCACGTTCATGACCACCGAAGCGACCATGTGCACGTGTGTTTTGCCGATGCCGTCGAAGAAGGACTTGAACGAGAACGTCGCAGCCATCGAGGTGATGCCGAGCAACCGCCACTTCAAGTAGCCCAACGCCGCCAGCCGAACTTCAGGCTGACGGACGAGCGCGTTTAGTGCGAGGGGCATGACCAGGTAGCCAATGCCGGTGAAGAGTGCGCCCGCGAGCAGCGAGCACACCCAGGAGTTCACCAGTACTGCGCCGGCGTCCGTTGACTTGCCCTCGGCGAAGCGGCGCGCGGAGATGGCCTGGGTGCCGACCGAAATCGCGCTGAGCGACCCGCCGAACATCCAGAGCAGAATCAAGGAAGGCAGCAGCGCGGCTTGCGCGGTGGACGAGGCCGGACAGGGCAGGCGCGAAAAGAAGATGATGTCGACTTCGTTGACCGCGCTCTGCGTGAGCA
>JBDTYJ010000399.1:0-4829 GCA_040005755.1 Pseudomonadota bacterium | reverse complement strand
TCATGTACAGGCAGTACATTCCGCTCCGGTGCTCGCGAAAGCCTCGCCTAAACCAGAACTTGGCGGGCGGGTTTGTTGGGAGGGTTTGCTCATCGGGTTTGAGAGAAGAGACCGGGCGAAAGAGAGAGAAGATCGAGAGTCGAGAGAGCTTAGGCGGCGGTGATGGTGCGGAGGCTAGGCGGTTGTTGGGTGGCACCGATGGCGGCGCTGCCCTTCGCGCCGCGAGTCATGGCAACGGTTCCGGTTTGCACCATCTCAGCGATGCCGTACGGAGCGAGCACGCTCACGAGACCGTCGATCTTGCTCTGCTGACCGGTGAGCTCGATGATCATGGTGTTCGTGTCGAGGTCAATCACTTGGCCTCGGAACACTTCGACCAACTGCAGCACTTCGGAGCGCTTTTCCTGGCCGACGGTGACTTTTATCAAGGCCAAGCCGCGGATCAGGCTTGGCTTGTCGGTGATGTCCTCCACGCTCAGGACATTCACCAACTTGTACAAGTTGGCTTCGATGCGCAGCGCGGTGTCCGCGTCCGCCTCGACCGCAAAGGTCATGCGCGAGATGCCCTCTTCATGCGTGCGGCCGACATTGAGCGACACGATGTTGTAGCAGCGGCGACGAAATAGCGAAGTGACCCGATTGAGAACGCCGGGCTGATCTTCCACGTAAGCTACGAAGTGACGCAGGGTGGGGGATTCAGACTGGGCCATATGTGTACATCTTCCTAAACAGTTCTTGTTCTTGGGGCGGGGCCCCAAACTCGGGAATGGGCGCCACTGAATTACGCCGTTGGGATGCTCGAAGGTGGGGGCATTTCAGCCGGGCGGAGGCGAACCCTCGGGCGACTAGGAGTCCTTGCCAGTTTCGAAGATCGGATTGTGAATCGGGGGTACGTCTTTGATCGCTTCGCCGGGCGCTTCTTCGGAGGGCAATTCCCCGCCACGCGCGGCTACGGGCACCGGGCGGCGGATCATGTTGTCCAAATCAGCACCCGCCGGCACCATGGGATAAACGCTGTCTTCCTGTTCGACGCGGAAATCCACGATGCAGGTCTCTTTGCAGGCGCGCGCGGCTTCCACCGCAGCCTGCACTTCTTCACGCTTGGTAACGCGAATGCCCTTCAGGCCGTGCGCGTCCGCCAGCTTTACGAAATCCGGGCTCTTGATGGGCGTGGCCACGTAGCGCCCGCCATAGAAGAACTGTTGCCACTGGCGGACCATGCCCAAGAAGCCGTTGTTGATGATGGCGATGTTGACCTTGATGTCCTCTTGCGCGCACGTCGCCAGTTCGCACGCGGTCATCTGGAAGCCGCCGTCGCCCACCACCACCCAGATTTCGTCGTCTGGGCAAGCCATGCGGGCGCCCATGGACGCCGGCAGAGCGAAGCCCATGGTGCCCGCGCCGCCGGAAGTCAGCAGCTTCCGCGGGTGGTCGTGCTTGTAGTATTGGGCTTCCCACATCTGATGTTGGCCCACGTCGGTAACGACCAAGGCCTTGCCTTGCGTGTAGCGCCACAAGTCGTGGATCACGTGCGCCGCGAACAAGCGGCCGTTGTCCGGCAGGCTTTGGATCTCGCGCACGGCGGTATCGCCCTTCAAGGCGTTGATGTGCGCATTCCACTCATCACAGCTGCGCTTCTCGATCTGCGGCAGCAGGGCGCGCAAGATGTCCCGCAAATCACCGACCAGCGGTAGGTCCACTTTGACGTTCTTGTTGATCTCTGCCGGGTCGAGCTCAATGTGAATTTTCTTGGCGTTCTGCGCATACGTCTTCAGGTTGCCGGTGACGCGGTCATCGAAGCGCATGCCCATGGCGACAATCAGATCCGCCTCTTGAATCGCCGTGTTCACCCAGGCTTCCCCGTGCATGCCCATCATGCCCAAGCTCAGCGGATGACTGGCTGGGAAGCCGCCCAAGCCGAGCAAGGTCAGCGCCACCGGGAAGTTCGTTTTCTGCACGAACTCCAGCAATTGCGCGGTGGCGTTGGCTTCCATCACGCCGTGCCCACAGAAGATGATGGGCCGCTTTGCGGCTTTGATCATCTCTGCGGCTTCCTCAATTTCTTCGGCCACTGGGTGGTGTTCGGGGCGGTACCCCGGCAAGCGAATCGGGGCAGGATCGTAGCGGTGCTGGATCGAGCCTTGCTGCGCGTCTTTCGTGATGTCCACCACTACGGGGCCCGGGCGACCCGAGCTCGCGATGTAGAACGCTTGGCGCAGCGCCGGCATGATGTCCTCGGTGCGCGTCACCAAGATATTGTGCTTGGTGATGGGCAGCGTGACGCCGGTGAAGTCGACCTCTTGAAAGCCGTCGCTCCCGATCAGGTAGGATGCCACCTGCCCGGTGATACAGACCATCGGGATTGAATCCATCATCGCGTTGGCGATGCCGGTCACCAGGTTCGTCGCGCCCGGCCCGGAAGTGGCGATACACACACCCACGCCGCCAGAGGCGCGCGCGTAGCCGTCTGCCATGTGCGCTGCGCCTTGCTCGTGGCGCACCAACACGTGGCGGATCGGGTAGCCGGGCATCGCGTCGTACGCGGGCATGATCGCGCCGCCCGGGTAGCCGAAGACAACCGAGACCCCTTCGTGAACGAGCGTGTCCCAGATGATCTGAGAGCCGGTCAGCGTTTGCAGCTCAGGCGTTTCGTTCGCGGTTGAGCCTTGGGGTTCGGTCATACTCTTCATCGGTGAGGCCACGTTGTTCTCCTCGGTCTCGGTCGTGTCTGTAGCTGCTGAAAGTGCGTCGTGTAGCGAATTCGGTGCGTCGGGAAGCGGATGAATCGATGGGGCAAAAACTAAAAAACCCCCGTACCACGGTGGGTGCGGGGGCCTGATATTTGGCTGCGTTCGTTACGTCAGCCGGCCACCGCACCCGGGCTAATAAGCCCGAGGCCAATAACGAGCGAGCCGACCGAAACCAAGCCCACAACTACGCCAGACACGGCAACCGCGCTGCTAGACGCAGAAACGGTGCTGGAGGTGCTGGAGGCGCGAGCGGCAGTCATCGACCGCTGAAACCTGCTCTTCTCACGCAAATACGTCAAGTGTGTTTTTGGGGTTTGATCGCAGCGCGGCCCATAACTGGTTACAAGTACAACGTTATTTTGGTTGAACCAGTATCCGGACGCACGCGCGGATGGCTCAAGAGCCGCGGCCCAACGCGGCGGCCGCGCTCGCTGTACGCCGCGGGCCGCGGTCTTTGAGCCGGTTTGCCGGCTCAGCGGGGTCATTCGGTTGACTTGGGTTCTAGCCGCGAAAGCTCGTCCCAAGAGAAAGCGTCCGAGTGTGGGGTGAGCACGGGATTGGGCGGCCGCATGCTGAACCACGCCGTGGCGCGACCGAGGCGAATCACGTGGAAGCTCTGCGCGGGGCTTTGCAGCGCTTGGCCGAGCAGCGCGACGCGCTCGCCGGTTGGCTTCTGCGCGACGTCCAGGACCAAGAGGGCGTGGCCCTTGCCGCGCGTCTGCAGAAAGAAATCCCCCGCGCTGAGCTGCTTCGGATCGCTCACGCGCGTCGCGCGTGTGGCCAGCGAAATGTTGTTCGTCCACAACATCACCGCGTCGATGTATTGCCGAAAATCCTCATACGTTGGCTGTTTCGGCTTGCCCTTCACGACCCAGAACACGTTCGATCCCGAGGCGATCAAGCGCTGCCCGTGAGCCCAACGTGAGAAAGGCATGTCGAGCTTGCTCGCACTGCGATAACTGATGGCGTCTTGCCTGTCGTAGGCGAACAGCCATTCCGCGTTCAAACGCACGATGGCGTCCGCGCTTTGCTGCAGGTCGCCCGCGCCGACGTCAATCGCCGCGACCGCGGCAACGTAGTCGTCTTCCGCGCTGAACACGGTCGCGCCGCTATTGTTCACGACGGGCGTGTTCTTGTCAGCGAGTGGCAAACCACGCAGCCACTCCGCAAAAGAGCCGGGAGCGACCGCCACACGCTGATAGCCGGGCGGCGTGGGGAAGCGCTCCTGCAGGGTGTCGACAGGCGCCGGGAACTTCGGGTTCTCGACCGAGAGCCAGCGGTAGCAGTGCGCGGCGCACGCGGCGCTTGCCAGTGCGCTGGTGGGGCCCGGCGCGCCGCCAGCGTCGGCCGACGGCGCGCTCGCCGCTACCGCCGCGGAGCTCGTGGGCCCAGCCGCGCTGGGCGTCGCGTTTGCAGTGTCAGGCGATTTCCGCGCGTCGCCAGTGCCGCGAGCGGTGTGCTTACAGCCCGCGCCGAACAGCGCCGGCGAAAATAATAGCGCCGCCAGCGCCAGCGAGCGCCGGCCGGGAAGGCAATAGGGCGAAGCGGCCTTGAACTGCACGGGTTCGGCAATAGTACACGCCTGGCGAAGGAAGGCCGATTTTCGGGGAGAAATCGCGGCCATCGCGTTCTCTTCGATTTGGAACCTATTGATATCATTGGTATTTGTGGAATGGGCGGGCGAGGTGATAACCCTGGGCGTATAAGTGGCCGTCAGAACGGTCATGAGTTCGAGTCCAAGTCCGGTATTTCCCGCCCTGGGCTTCCGCCGCGGCCGCGACATAAGCTACGGAGTCGCCATGGGTCAGCCCGACAAAGGTGCAGAGCTCGAGCGCGTGCTCGCGAGCGCTACCGACAAGCCGCATGTGATTTTACTCGGCGGTCATCCCGACCCGGACGGGATTGGCAGCGCCCTCGCGCACAAACGTCTGTGTGAACGCCTCGGCGTGTCGGCCACCATTGCGCACGTGCTGCCGCTTTCACGTTCTGAGAATCGCGCACTGGTGAAGCTACTCAACGTGCCCATGGTGCGCGTGTCGGAAATGGCCGACCTCGAGCAGTACGGCTACCTCGCTCTCG
>JBDTYJ010000398.1:0-4856 GCA_040005755.1 Pseudomonadota bacterium | reverse complement strand
GCTAAGTATTGGAAGGAGTGGAGTGACCCGCGCTGGATAACGCTCGTGCTCAACAACCGCGACTTGAATCAAGTGACTTGGGAACAGCGCATCATGATGGGCGATATCCAATTCGCGGCGAGTCAAGAGCTGCCGGACTTCCCCTACGCCGCTTTCGCGGAATCCATCGGCCTGCGCGGGATCCGCGTCGAAAAGCCGGAACAGATTGCCGATGCCTGGGACCGAGCGTTAGCCAGCGACAGACCAGTCATCATCGAGGCGCTCACCGATCCGGATACGCCGACACTGCCGCCTCACTTCTCGCTCAAACAAGCCAAAAACTTCACCGAAACTATCCTGCGCGGGGATCCCCACGAAGCGGGCATCATCAAGCAGGCATGGAAAGGTGTGGTGCAAGGCTTCGCCCCGAACACGGACAAATAGCCGTGGACGATGCGGAGTTGGGTTCTTGTGGCTGCGCTGGGCGCGCGACGAAGGCGGGCTGCAGCGTTGAGCGGGGCGCTTGCTGCGCCGGAGGCAGCCGAACCAAGGCTGACTTCTTGCGCTGAACTAGGCGTGAGCCAGAAACTGCCACGCACAAGCCGGCACTGGCCGCCCAGGCTTTGCCAAAAGACCGGCCCGCACCAGACGCTTTCGCCCATTCCGCAATAGACGCTCGCTCGACGGAAAAAGGCCCCTCGGAACTAAAAAAATAGCCGACGCGCGTTCCCCATGCTGGCCACTATGGTGCTCCGCCGCGCGAGCGTTCACACTTACGCGACGAACAAGTCTTGAAGATTCTGCCAGTGAGTCGGCTGTGATTTCAGGCTAGCGGAAGACCTAACAGCGTGACTTGCTCCAGGTGGCACAGCGCAACTTCAACAAGTGCCTCAGGTATTGTAAGTAAAGTCGCCAAGTGACTTTTGACTCACCCTCGGTTCGCTCGCGGAACACATAACCCACTTCGCCAATCCCGCGCACACTGCCACGCGCCACGATTTCGATCAGGATTTTGTAGCCGAGCGGCCGAAGCTCCACGCCGGCGAGGGCTGAACGCCGCACCATGAAATAGCCGCTCATCGGATCGGAGAGGCGGCCGAGCACGCCAGGCAATAGCAACAGCCCGAGCAGCTGAGCCCCGCGCGAAAGCGCCCGTCGGGCGGCGCTCCAGTCGCTCACTCCGCCGCCCGAAACGTGGCGGCTCGCTACTGCGAGATCAGCGCCGCGCTCAATCTGGGAAAGCAAAGCCAGATTGACGTCGGCGGGGTGCTGCAGGTCTCCGTCCATCACCGCTAAGATTTCACCTTGCGCGACCTGCCAACCACGAACTACAGCGCTGCTGAGCCCTCGTTCGTGCTCGCGGCGAAGCACTTTCATCCGCGGGCGTTCGCCCGCTAGCTCAAGCGCCACCGCCCAGGTCCCGTCGGGGCTGTCGTCATCCACCACGATGAGTTCCCATGATTCACCCAAGGCCGGCTCGAGCAACGCTTCGAGTTGCGCAGTGAGCGCAGCGATGTTCTTGGCTTCGTTGTAGGTCGGGATCACGAGCGATAGGCGCAGGCGAGCGCTTCCAGCAGCCAGCTCTGGGACGATCAAAGGGCCGGTCGGGGTCACAAGTAAGCAGCTGCTCATCAATCGGGCGCTCCGACATTTTCGTACACACGGATCGGATCGGCAGGGTTCGAAAGTAAGCGCGCGCCGAGCGGAGCCGCGACGAACCGATCGAAAGCCGGGCCGAGCGTAGAGTCATCGAGCACCAGCCAGTACCTGAGCTTCGCGGCTTGCGGCTTCACCTCCTCGAAAGAGACACGGATCGGGCTTCGAGGATTGGTGAGCGCCTGCCCGCGCGCAACGGAACTCAAATGCTCGAAAGCTTGAATCGCGTCCTCGGAGCCCACCGGCGGAGTTCGTGAAGTGCAGCGCAGCACGTGAGCCGGATGCGAACAAAACACCGTGCCGGCCACCAGCTCACGACGGCGCGCGACGTCCGCGAGCAAATGGCGGCCGAGGTCAGCGCTGACGGCTCCCAGTTTGACGCGTAGCGAAAGTGCATACACCACGCTGCCGCGCGGGATCACATCCGCCGCTGCGCTGTCGCGAATGCCTTGAGCTGACCGGTCCAGGCGCACGCGTTCGGCCGCCGTATACACGGCGAAGCTCGCAAACGCAGCCGGCCAAAAACGCGAGAGCCGCGTAGGCAACTCGAAATAGGGTAAAAGCAGCAAGACCGCGAGCAGTGGGATGCGTTCGTTCAAGCCAGCCGCGCCCCCATACTCGAAGGGCATGACGAAGAAGCCGAGCGTCATCGCGCAGGCGAGCAGCGCGGGCCAAACGGCCGTCCATTCCGCGCGAACGCGCGCTGGCCGAGGCAGCGCGCGGCTCGCTGCGTAAATGGCCGCTGCGAGCAGCGCACACGCGGGCAACACCTCGAACCAACTTTGCGTGATGCCGAGCGCACGCACGAAGGAGAGGAGTGACGACCACGGACTCATGAAGCGCGTGGGCGCTGAGATATCGCCCTTGATGCGGCTTTCAACGCCCATGAAGAAAAGTAACGTCGCGGTCGTCGCCGCCACCACTCGCTGCTCGAAAGAGGCTGAGACGGCCAGCACGGCGATTGCAACCAGAAGAAAGGCCAAGGCACCGGGATGCGCGAGCGCAGCGAGCAGTGCGCACACACCGGCGCCGAGGGCCAACAGGCACTGCTCGCCAAAGCTCCTGCGCGGCGCTCCGACCGCGAGCACTGCGGCCAAGCACCCGAAGACGAACGGGATGCTGAGTGCGTAGTTGAATAGCCCGCGATACGTGAAATAATTGTATGCGAGTAAGCAGGCGAGGCTCGTCGTGGGCTGCACGGGCAGCCGATAGAGTGCGTCGGGGCGGCATTGGCTGCGCAGGGCGCGCGCAAATGCCTGCGTGGAGAGCGGCATCCCCACGAGCGCCGCGAACAAGGCGATGCGCACCGCCCAATTGATATTCGCGTAGCGCTCGACTGCGATCGCCAGGTACGTAAATAGGCTGTTCGCGACAGGATGCAGATTCAAGCTGAAGAAATCGCGATAAGGCGAGTTCGCGTGACGACGAAGAGCCGCAACGATGTGCGCGCCGTACAAATGCGCGGGACCATCTTGCGTGGCTGGGTAAGCGTGGAAGGCAACGAAAGACGCAAGGAGAACGTGCATAGTGAGCACGAGCGTATTGCTGTCCGCCCACAGTCGAACCTGCGCACGACGTCGAAGAACGATCCCGCCCTTCAGGTGCTGCATGGTTAGCTCAGTGACCTCGACCGCACCTGTAGCGCGCTTGCTGGCCTTCGAGCAACCGACCGCCGCCGCGCAATCCTCAACGGTCTCCGTTCATTCATTCTCGGCCTCAAAATCCCACATGCATGTCGTGACCATCGAACGACCGCAGCGCCGGCCGTCGGGTCGACCACTGGGGACTTCAACGACGACGGGAAGCTCGATCTAGCCATGGTCCTCGGCAACGCTCCCGCCTGGGGCACGGCCGGAGCCGGTCCCCAGCTCCGTGTTCGAGAATCTCGGGGGCGGCGCGTTCAGCGCGCCCCGAAGGCGCGTAGGTGAAACAAAAGGGGGGCGGTCGGCACGGCAGCCCGTGCCCGAACCCCTCGCAAGGCAGCGGAGTGAGCGTTAGGCGGGAGCGCGTAGCCACTGAGGCTGCAATCAGGCGAGGGCGATCCGCAGCGCGAACAAACCTCCGCCCGAAAGCGCGCGTTGGCGCCGCCACCCTTCCCTTGCCCGGGTCCGTGCAGGCTCCGTTCAGTGCTCTTCGAACAACCGCAGCTGCGAGGACTGCTCGGATTGGCCGTGCCGTCGTACCATCTTGCTCTGCCAATACGGCGGGTCTCGAGCGGGAGCGCGCATGGGCGGCTCGTTGGGCTCGCCGCGGTGACGAAGGAAGCGGGCGGTACTAGCGAGGTCGGTGATGACGGCCAACAGGCGCATGCGTCCGCGATAGCGAGAGTCGTCCACGCGCTCCGGCGTCGGTCCGCACTGCTGCTGCTCGCTGGTGGGAGTCGGGCGGTCTCTCCTGCCAGGTCTGGCCTGGGCACGATGAGGGGCCGCCACTTGGAGGCGGCAGCGAGCACGCCCGAGTAGCGCACGGTGTGGAAGCGGGGAGCGGGGACAAGAGCGACCAGGCGGCAGAGCAGCGACAGCGGGTCCAGGTCGACCGCGACGGTGCCGTCGCTGAACGGCTTCTTCAGCGCGATGCGCACCAGCCCATCGGGGCCGGGCAGCAGCCGCTCGGTGGAAAGCGCGGGCCGCAAGATGTACTTCAGCAGTGCTTCTCGTCCCTGCTCGTCGGCGGCTCCCGCACGCTTGGCCGCATGCAAGCTGAGGCCCGCCTCGCGCACCGATAGCGGTGCGCTGATCACCACACCGGGGCGTCCGTCGAACGCCATCTCGACCGGCCGACGGCGGAGCTCAGGCCCGGCGGGAGCCCTGGTCGCGTCAGTGGAGTGGCGAGCAGAAGCCTCGAAGTTGTCGCTTCGGGGTTTCCGCGTTTTGTGGGTCCTGCTGTGTAACGGGCGCTCAGCAAGCTCTGGCCGTGGCCATGCGGCGCGCGAGCAGCTACACTCCAGCCATCCCAGATGGCACCGGAAAAGCTATTTGATGCAGCGCTCGCGCTTCCACCCGAAGCGCGGCTTGAGTTCGCCTCCAAACTACTAGCGAGCGTGGAGGACGCGCCTAGCGCGGATTGGACCCAAGCCTGGCTTGAAGAATGCGACGCGCGCGTCGCGGCAGCCGACTCCGGCGCCGAACCTCCGGTGCCGTGGAACGAGGCGTACGGGCGCCTGCGCGCTCGCTTGGCCCAACGGTGACGCGAACCCTTCACCTGTTGCCGCGTGCCGAGGC
>JBDTYJ010000397.1:0-4914 GCA_040005755.1 Pseudomonadota bacterium | reverse complement strand
GGCGGCTTTTGAGGAGAGCCCCTTGGAAGGCCGAGCTCAGCGGCTCGTTCCAGGATCGCCTCAGCGGCAAATCGTGCCTAGGGCCGATTCCGACAACTCCCGCTACTGGCCAGGCCTCGGGATCGGCTTATCCGGGCTCCGGGTCGAACCCAGCGAGCCAGCGTCTGCCGAGCACAGTGTCGACCCCGAAGCGATCGAGCCCGGGAAAGATCACATGATCGAGCGTTTCCCGCACGATGCGTTGCCGCTCCGGACGTTCAAGAAAGCCGAGGCCGGCAAGCTCGTTCGCCCTCGGCTCGAGCTGCATCGGCGAATCGAAAAAGTCTCGACCCAGGGTGTCCCGCAGCATTTGCGGCAAGTGTCTTCCTACGCAGTCGCGCACGCCGCGCGCGTGCTCCTCCGCCAACAGCGCCCAGCCGAGGCGGCTGTGCTTGACCTCGTCGCACAAGATCTCGTGCATCGCTCCCCGGCACACCTGATCTTGCGCGCGCGCGACGAGCTCGGCCAGGAGCGCAGTGCTGAGCGTTTCGGTCACGCAGCACAGCGCGACGACCTCGTAGAGCACGCCTTCACGGCCCTCGATACCGGGCGGAGCGAGGCGGCTCGGCGATACGGGCAGCTCGGAGCCTGATTCGCCGCCAAAATGTGCGACCAGCTCGCGACATAGCCTGGCATGACGCAGCTCGTCGGATGCCGATTCCTCGGCCATGTCGGCGACGAGCGGCGAAGTCGCTTGCGCGCGGAGCAGCGGCGCGAGCGCACGAAAACGCGCACTCGCCTCGAGCTCTGAGCGCAGTCGATACCCCCACGAGCTGCGCGCCAGCGCGCGCGTGGCGTGTGACGGCTCGGACGAGCTCACGGTGCGCAGCAACCTCGACCCGAGTCGGCGCCCTTGCAAAAACCAGCGCAGCAGACCTCGGTATTCAGGCAGTCATGAGCCCAGCAACAGGCACACCCGCAGGGGTCGCTGGACTTGCCGAAGCCCGTCAGGTCCGTGTGGCACGCGAGACCCGTTGCCCCGCCCCCAGAATCACCGGAAGCGCCTCCAAGGCCGCTCGAGCCGCCGGCGGGCGCGTTGCCTCCCATCGGGCTGCTCGGTCCCGCGCCGGCCTCGCTCGCCCCTCCGACGGCTCCGCCGCCCGCAGAGGTAGCGCCGCCCGACGCGCTTGCAGCTCCCGCTGCGCTCGCGCCACCCGAAGGGCTCGCGACGCCGCCCGAGGACACTCCTCCGCTGGAGGCCGAGCCGTTCGACGCGCCAGCGTTACTCGGATTAACACCGCCGTTGGCAGCCTCACCAACTGCTGACGGCGAATGGCCTTCGGGGGAGCCGCCCTGCTCAGCAGGTCCACGGTCGCACGCGGGGACGAGCGCGGCGCCGCCGAGCACCAAGACGTTGAACCACCGCTCGCCCCTCATGCGCATCAGGATAAGGGATCGTCATCCGGCTTGTAAAGCGCTTAAGTCCGCGCTGGGCCTAGCATGAAGGCGCCGCTTTCGTGTCCCTTCAGCGCGGAACGACATGTCCGCGTTGCGAAAGGCTAACCTAGCGAGACGCTGGCAACCGTCGGAGTGGTGTTGCCCCTTCGCTCAGAGTCGATGAGCAGCGCTGGCCCCCGTCGGTGCTCGCCCGCGCCGCCGGCTGCGCGCCGCCGACCTCCCCCCGAGCCCGCGCTCGCGGCTGCGCTGCTGCGCGCGGACTGCGCGCGGCTGGGGGAGGTAGGCGTTGAGCGACCGTTTCGGAGGCTCTCGAGTTCAGGCGTCGTATTTGCCGCCGAGCAGAGCGGCTTGCGGTTTTCCAACGTGGCCCGCCAGTTTGAGGATTGCGGGGACCTCCGGGTCAGAGACGAAGTTTTTGAACCCCTGTTCGTCCCAGTCGAAGATCACCCAAACTCGGTCGGTCTCGACGGGATCGCGAAATACGGCGGCGCCTTTGGAGCCGTGCTGCTTGCGCTTCTCCGCGCCCTTGGTTGAAAAGATCTGCAAAAAGCGGTCGAAATCTTCGATTTTGGTGGTTGCGAGCATCATGGGGATTTGTCCTTTTGTGTGTTGGTTCGTAACTTCGTCAGATTGCGTGGAGGTAGTTGAAAACGCGGCCTCACTCGGCAGCGCGCACGGGACTGCTGGTGTTCCGCTTCGGCACTTCGCGCTCCTGGGGTTCGATCGTGCCGAGTGCTTCGACGACCTCGAAGCGGCCGCTTCGTGCCTGAGCGATGTACATGTTCATTCGGACGTGGTGTTGGCCCGGAACCATTTCGGCAGGACCGCCCGGTCCTTCCGCGATGCGCGCGTGGTCGAGCGCGCGAACCACCGCGTCTTGATCGAGCGACCCCGCTTCCTTCACTGCCCCCTCCCAGAGCTTCAGGGCGCGGTACAAGCCGGAGCAAGCCCCGCCGCCGGTGAACTGCGCCGCACCCGGAAAGCGCGCGACATACTCATTCAGCAGCCGCCGACTGAAGGGATCGCTCACGGCCTGGTAGTAGTCGAGGCAGCTGTACAGCCCTTCCACATGGGCCGCGGGCACCATGTTCAGGAAGTTCTCGTCGAAGTACGTGCAGACGATTTGTCCGCCGCGTTTCGTGAAGCCTGACTCGTACAGTTGCTCGAGGAACGGCGTCACGCCCGGGGGCACGGTCGTGTTGAAGACCACGTCTGTCCCGCTGGACAAGATCCGCTCGATCGTTTGCGTGTAGTCGCTGTGGTCGAGTGGAAAATACTCCTCGCCAACGATGGCGCCGCCGTGGGCCTCCACGACCGCGCGAGCCTTCTCGTTGAGCAAGCGCGGCCAGATGTAGTCGGCCGAGGGCAAGTAGAACTTCTTTGCCCCGCTGTGTTTCATCAACCAAGGAAGCAGCGGTTCCACCTGCTGCGCGGGAACCGGGCCGGTGCAAAAAATGAGCGGGTCGCATTCCTGGCCCTCGTACTGCTCCGGATAGAGATAGAGTGTCTTGCCTCTGGTCACCGCCGCTGCTTTAATTGCCTGGCGGGTCGAGCTGTAGATGCCGCCGAAGACCACGTCGACGCGGTCGTGCTCAATGAGCTTCGTGGCTTTGGCTTCCGCTACGCTGTCGATGGTGGCGCTGTCTTCCAAACAGAGCTCGAGCTTTCGCCCTAGCAGTCCACCTTTCGCATTGATGTCGTCAATGACGAGCTTGGCGACGTTGGCATTGGCAATGCCTACGAACGAGAGCGGACCGGTTTGATCCGCGATGACTCCGACTTTAATGGCAGTTTTGCTCATGACATCCTCCTGAAACATGCCGTGGCCCCATGGCCCGGTTCATGTCCGGAGAATGCAGTGTCGGAAGCCCCCTCACATGGGGTGAATTCCCTAGGCCGAGGCGATCCCGTGCCGAACCAGACCACGCTCGAGGGCGTACAGCGCGGCCCCTGCTCGAGTGCTGACTCCAATCTTGGAATACAGACTTTGAATGTGGTTATCCGCCGTCTTAGGCGCGATCTCCAGTTTGTTCGCAGCCTCCTTAGCCGTGAGGCCGGCGGCGATCAGCTGTAACACCTCGATTTCGCGAGGGGTCAATCCCGCGAGGCGCTCCGGTGCCGCGCGGCGCGCGGGTTGGCCGGCGCAAGCCAGGACTGCCTCGGCAGCATCCGAGCAAAGCTGCCCGGCGCGCACGGCGCTGCGGATCTTAGCCGCCGCCGCGACGTCACTCAACGCGGGGCGCTGTGGGCGGGGTTCGCGCGCGGTCTGAAACGCTTCCGCGACAGCCAGAACGCGGGCCGCAGGCGAAAGATCCTGCGCTCGTGAATTGCGATAGTAGCCGCTCCCGTCCAGGTGCTCGTGGTGGCGCTGCGCCAGCGTCGCGACGAACTTTCCGTCCCCACCCAGTGACGCCAGTGCACGCTCGCTGTGGTACGGGTGCAGGTGTGCCGCATCCGTTTCGCGCTCGGTGAGGGCACGAGGCTGCATCCACGTGGAAACAGGCACGGCCAGCTCACCAATATCGTGAGTGTAGGCCGCCCAGCGTAAGGCTCGCAGCTCGGCGGATGGAAGCCCGAGGCGCTTGCCTGCCGCTTCGGCCAACGCCGCGACCGCGCGCGAATGGCCGAACGTGAACGGCATCCTCATATCGATCATGTCGGCAATGGCCAGATAGGCCTGCTCGCAAGCCGCCTCATCGAGCAGTGCATGGGGCGTGGGCTCGAGCGACAGGATCGTCTCTCGGTCTACGGGCTGCTCGAGGCCGAGCAGCAGCCGCTCGGCGTCAGCCAGGAACAGTTCGACGAGCTCCTTTTCGTAGGCGCCGCCTGCGCGTTTTTCGATCAGGGCGGTCATGGTTTGGAAGTCGTGCAACTCCGTGAGCGCAATCGCGTCCTGCGCCAGCGTCACTAGCCGCACCTGGAACTTCACCGCGTCACCCGCGAGGCCGCGCGGCAATCCGCGGCCGTCCCAACGCTCGTAGATCTGGCCCAGGCTCTCGCGCAACTCTGGCGAAAGGCCGAGCCGTTCCGCGATGCGTTGGGCTACTTCGCAATGCCCTGACAAGATCGGAACGTTGATCTGTGCGGCTTCCGCAAGCCCACGCTCCACTGCCTGGGCGAGCCCCTCTGGCGGCAGATCGGCGAACGTCCGCGTGAGTGCTCGCACGAACGTTTCGACGAACTCGGCCCGGTTGCCCATATCGATCCGGTGCAAATCGCGTCGCAGTGCGATCTCGTCACCCCACGCAGCCGCCAGCAAGTGAGTATCGGCATTGCAACCGATGTAGCGCAGCAGCGCTTGATGAAAGACGTTGCGACGCATCGACTCGTCCAAGCCCGCCGCTTCAGCGAGTCGCATCGCCAACACACACGACCTGAGCGCGAAATCACGAGAGTGTCCGGTGGCCAGGTCGGTTGCATACGAAAGCGCCATGAGGAAATCCGCGCGTCGAACGGGTGCTACCGGCATGTTCTCCA
>JBDTYJ010000396.1:0-4954 GCA_040005755.1 Pseudomonadota bacterium | reverse complement strand
TACCGCATCTTGACTGAGCGATTGGTGATTCGCTGCTGGGAACCGCGCGACGCGGCGGCGCTGAAGCTTGCGGTGGATGGGAGTCTGGCGCACTTGCGCCCCTGGGTTCCATGGGCCGCGGCGGAGCCCACGCCTGTCGATCAAAAAGTTTCTTGGCTGCGCAAGTGTCGCGGAGAGTTCGACCTTGGCCTCGACTACCTATACGGCGTTTTTTCCGCGGACGAGTCAGAAGTCATCGGCGGCGCGGGCCTGCATTTACGGCACGGCCTCAGCGTGCGCGAAATTGGCTATTGGATCGCGAGCGCCCACTGCCAGAAGGGATACGCCACCGAAGTCGCGCGCGCACTGACGCGCGTGGGGTTCGAAGTCGACGGCGCCGCACGCGTCGAGGTGCGCGTGTGGCCCGAAAACCGTCGCAGTACCCGCATTCCCCAGGCGCTCGGCTTCATTAGTGAAGGGACCCTGCGCGGCGTGTCACGGGACGCGGACGGCCGCGCGTGCGACGTCACCGTGTACGCCATGCTCCGCGACGACTACGAATGCGGCCCCCTCCCCAATCTGCCTCTCCGCGTGCTCGACATCACTGGCCAAGACCTGGTGTGAGCGGCAGCTCGCGTTTCGCCCTGGTCGAGCCCGCGAACGGCGCCGAAGGGTTACCCCAAGCTCGCCCGCTTCGCCGAGCTACTTCCGAGCAGGCGTCAACGGCGGCAAACGACCAAGCGGCCGGCACAAAACGCCCGCGTTTCCAGCGTTGGCTCCGGCGCGCCCTTTGGCTCGACGCACAATCCGCGCACCGAACCCGAAACAAGCGATTCTTTGGTTGTCGAACCCGACCTCACGGATTATGTTCCGCCGCCCTAAACCCAGGTCCCTATCGTCTAGCCCGGCCCAGGACACGGCCCTTTCAAGGCTGTAACACGGGTTCGAATCCCGTTGGGGACGCAGAAGACGCCCCATCCCCGACGCTGAGTGAGCCGGCTCTCAGCGCGGGGGTGGTGGGAGATGGGTGAATGCGGAGGAATGCATGCGTGCCCTGTGGCCGAAGGGTCCGTCGGTTGTCCGCAGCGGCCCGAGCCCTTGCCCACGGGTCATGACATGCCGAGGCGCGAAGTGGGGCCGAGCCATCTTTGCCAGCTGACGTCAGTGCCCCACACTTCGTGACCATGGGGGCAGTTGCCGCGCCTCCGCATTGCGAAATTTCGGCGACAAATGCAACGAGGCGACGACCCCAAGGCCCGATTGCAGGCCGCGCAAGATCATTTCTTAGCCAGGCCTTCGCGAAGATTGGCCAGCGGTAAAACGAGCTGCCGCGTTGCCGCGCTCAGCGTGATGAAACCGTGGTGCTCGTAGAATGCCAAAGCCTCATCATCCTTCGCATCCACAAGCACTCCATAGACGACGACTTCCGACCGCGCCGCGCGCTCGATCGCGTCCCACAACAAGGCCGCGCCGAGCTTTCTCCCTTGAAACTTCTGACCGACAGCAAGCCGTCCCAACCGCGCAACGGGAACGTCCGGATAACGAGGCAGTTTTTTTGAGAGGGTTTGTGGCATGCGCGTCAGCAAGACCGAGCCGGCAGCCAAGGTGTAGTAGCCGGCGATCGCATCGGTGACGATTTCGCGAACCACGTAGCAAGCGGTAGCTCGTCGACGAACATCTTGGCGGACTTGCTCTCGAAAGTACCGGTCGAGCGGTTCCACACCGCACGCAAACGCCTCCCTCTTGTGCTGCGAACCTAGGAGTTCGATCGCAAACGGCGGTGACACGTTAGCGCTTGATGAGCTTTGTACGGGCGGCAGCGGCACGCTTTAGCGACTTGTTCGGCTTGCGCGGATCGAGCAGCAGGGCG
This sequence comes from Pseudomonadota bacterium, assembly GCA_040005755.1. Lineage (GTDB taxonomy): Bacteria > Myxococcota_A > Polyangia > Polyangiales > Polyangiaceae > PMG-095. The sequence goes on along the minus strand of JBDTYJ010000396.1, from coordinate 3,105 downwards.
ACGAATCGGCGTTGTTCCTGAGCTGACAGCCGAATGATGTTCTGTTGTTCGAGTTCGCGAGCAGCAACTTCGCGGGCGGCAGCGACGACGAAATCACTCAGGCTGCTTCCTTTCGCTTCGGCAGCGCGCTTGATAAGGTCGAGCGCCTTTGGCGCAATGCGCGCTTCTAGGCGGTGGGTCCGAGGCTCTGCAGTGTTCGGTCGTGCCATGGCGATCTCCGAGATTCGAACAGTGTACGGTAATGTGCCGTACAGCGCAATCGCCCCTGCCAGCTGGCAAAGCATGCTCGCGCTTGAACGGTGCGAGGGCATACAGCACGAAGCAGGGGCGATGGTCATGCTGCACGTGTTTAACCGACCGAGGCCTATGCAAGACCCAGATCAAGCCAATGCTTCGGGTGTGGGGCAAGGCTTCCGAGCAGACGCGATGCTACGGGCGTGCAATTCGTCTCGCGGTGCACGAACGATTGAGCCCATGATGACGTTACGAGGACCCCGTCTCACCTTGCGGCCGGTCGTCGAAGCCGACTCACCGCAGCTCTTGGCGATTCTGCGCGAGCCTTCGGTGGCGGGCTTCTGGACCCCGCCCGACGACGCGGACGAACAGCGCGGCCTGCTGCTGGCGACGACGCGGACGGCGCGGAAGCCATCACGACGTTCGGCGTCACGCTCGCAGGTTCGCTCATCGGCTGGATCTGCGGCTGGGAGAAGCTCGAGCCGGCCTACCGCCACGCGGGGGTCGACTTGTTCTTGAGCAGTGCATCACAGGGCTATAGCTACGGATTGGAGGCCATCCGGCTGGTGTGCCGCTTTTTGATCGATGAGCGTCAGCACCATCGCATCACCATCGACCCCTCCGTCGAAAACCTACGCGCCATCCGCAGCTACGAGAGGGCCGGCTTTAAGCGCGTCGGCGTTCTGCGTCGCTATGAACGCGGCGCAGACGGCACCTTTCACGACGGGCTCTTGCTCGATCTCCTGCCAGAAGATCTGACTTGAGAGTTTTGTCGGTCCCGAGCCGTCGGTCGACGACGACTCGCTCCTCGAGCATGCTCGAGGAGGCGTGCGCGAAGCTCGCGGAACCAAAGCAGATGTGCCCGGAGATTGGGGCGCCGGCACGCGCAGGTAGTAAAACGTGCCGCCGTCGGTCAAACCTGGGAATGGCAACGGGACCGCAAACCGATCACCTCGGTGTTCGGTGTTCGAAAGCGTCGGGGGCGTGCTCAATGAGCTCCCCGTCGTTGACGAGTTCCTTCAGAACGCCCACAAGTTCAGGAAGTTGGTGAGTGCCGATGCCCCCCATTTCTTTCCGAATGCGTTCGACCGAGACTGGCGGTGGGGCGATGGCGGCGACGGTTTGAGCAACGACTGCTTTCGAGATTGGGCTCATCCTCGGCAGGCTATCAGCGATTGTCGAATCCAAGCCATCGGCAATCGGCACATCCCAAGCAGCGCAGCATGTCGCCGCGCTCATCCGCGCGGCTAGGCCACCACAGTGAGCGAAATGGCCCGCAATTGCACCAGCTTCACCACCGTATGTTTTCTGCATTGACGCAAGTTCGATCTAAATATCAGTGGCGGACGCAAATTTGGCTGTGGCGGGCATCGGGGGATGAGCGCGCGGCTTGGGCTAAGGCGTGTCGTGTGTCGTAATTAGTTGGCAACGCTCCGGGGCCGCGACGACACTGACTTCTGGGTCAACGTCGAGAAAGCCACATTCACAATGACAATCTTCATCGAACATAAGCTCCGCATCGCGCTGTGTTTGGCGCTAATCCCCGCGTGCAGCGGCTCACAGCCAGCGAATGCGGGCTCCGGCGGAGTTTCCTCGAGCGCGGGCGCCGGTACATCCGGTGGCAGCGCCGCTGGGAGCCCGAGCAGCGCGGGCTCGACCGGTACGACCGGCGGTGGCGGCTCGTCGACGACCGGCTCGGCCGGTGCGGTCGGCGTTGGCGGCTCGGCCGGTGCGGTCGGCCTCGGCGGCTCGGCCGGTGCGGTCGGCGTTGGCGGCTCGGCGGGCGCCGCGGGTGCGGCAGGCAATGCGGGTGCGGCAGGCAATGCGGGTGCGGCGGGCGCGGCGGGCGGCGCCGGTTTGCTCGCGATCGCTTCGTCCTTCGACAAATTTCGCTTCGAGTGCCCCTGCATCGATGCCGATCATTTCGGTCTGGACAAGATCGATAACTGCAACAACGCGCCAAGCGTGGAACACCAAACCTACTCCAAAAAGCTCGCTGGCGACGTCAACGTCGTTTACGACGTCAAGCTGCGCGTGCGCGGTGACACCGAGCCAAACACCTACGTGAAGGGCAAGCTCGATCCAAACGGGCGGTTTTACGTCGGCGGCGAGACCTCCGCGCCCACCTACTCAGCGTACATGCTCACGGTAGCCGACCCGCAGCAGGTCTACTTCTTCAATTACAACGCCACCACGAGCCACATGCACTTCCTGATCGACTACGAAGTGACCATTCCCATGCGCGGCGGCACGACCTTGACGTTCGAAGTCAACGGCGGCAAATCGATGCCCGACGGCCACGACGCATCCAATCGCGAGCAGCTAGTCGTCCCCGGCATTGCCCCGGCGCCCGAGCCCTACAACGGCCAGCTCGTGCAATTCGACGTCGTCTCTGTCGACGCGCGTCCGTAGACGCCGAGGAGCCAGGAGAGGCCCCCGGCGGCGCGCGCGGGTTCAGCGCGCCTCACCCTCTCCCGCTCCGCTACTGACAGCGCAGCGTGTGCTCACCGGAGCCGACGCCTTCGACCCAGCTGACGCCGCCGCTGACGGTGGGCTGCTTGGGTTGGCCATCCAGGAGTGGCGTGCATGCCGTGCTGCTCGGCAGCGCAACGTTCGCGGTCATGTTCGCGGGGATGGTCACCGTCAGCTTCAACGGTTGAGCGTCGACCACGACGCGGATCGGCCCACGGATGGTCGGGACCGTACCTTCCACGTGTGCAAGAGCGCCAGGCTGTGGCTGAATGGCGGCGAGCGCAAAGCCAGGTTTGAGGGGCCGCACGCCAAGCAAGTAGCGCGGCAAAATGTTGGCGGGCGCCGCGCCCCAAGCGTGGTTCCAATCGAGATTCGGCTTGTATTTGGCGTCCCACGCCT
>JBDTYJ010000395.1:0-4982 GCA_040005755.1 Pseudomonadota bacterium | reverse complement strand
TCGAGCTCGTCGGACACGGCTCGGATGTGCGTCTGTTTTGCGCCCTACCTGCCCCGCTGCGCGCGCACATCGCGCGCACTTGGCTGACGCGCGGGGCACGCATCAGGGTGACGAGCGTGGAGCTCTGCCAGCTGCTGCTCGAAGCAAACCCGGAGCTCGGCCCAGTGTTGCGCGTCCAGGCGAGCCCGCTCCACCTTGGGTCCTGTCCGAGCCGCAGCCAGGCACGGGCCGCACTTGGCTGGGATGATCGTCCGCGCGCGCTGATCGTTGCCCGGCTCATTCCTGGCAAATGCGTGACAACGGCGCTGCGCGCCATCGCGCTTCTGGAAGGCGTGCAGGCCGTTGTGGTCGGGGACGGCCCAGAGTTCTACGAGCTGCGCCGCAGTTTTCCTACCGTGCAGTTTGCTGGCCGGCTTTCGCGCCCCAAGGCGCTGCTGTTCATCGCTGCGGCCGACGTGTTGGTCAGCGCTTCCCCGGAAGAGGGCGCGCCGAGCGTGGTGCGCGAAGCGCGCGCGCTGGGCGTGCGCGTGGTCGCCGTGCGCGCCGGCGAGCTGCCGGCGTGGGCCGCCGCCGACCCTGGCATTCGGCTGGTTTAACCCTCGGCGTGAACGCGCGGCAGCAGCTCGACGAAGTTGCACGGCTTGGTGCGCACATCGAGCTGGGGGAGCAGGATCTTTTCGAGCGCCAAGCGCACGGCGCCTGTGGAACCGGGCAACATGAACACGAGCGTTGTCCCGCACAGGCCTGCCTCGGCGCGGGATTGAATGGTGGACGCGCCAATCTCCGCGTAGCTCAACCAGCGAAACAGCTCACCAAAGCCCGGGATGGCCTTGGTGACCAGCGGCCCAAATGCTTCCGGTGTCACATCGCGCTGCGTGATGCCCGTGCCGCCGGTGCTGATTACAACGTCAATTCCCGGGTCGTCGATGCCGACCGAGAACGCGCTACGAATGGCATCCAGATCATCTTTTACGATGCGGCGCTGAGCTACCACGTGCCCCACGGCCAAGAGTTGCTCCATGAGCAGCCCGCCGCTTTTGTCGGTCTCGAGCGTGCGTGAGTCGCTGACGGTGATGATCGCAATTCGCAGTGGGGTCGGCACCAGATCCATGGCCGCGAACACTAGCGCGTTTTTTCCGCGCGCGTGTATGCTGAGCCCGTGCTGCGCGCCGTGACGTCCCTGCTGCTCCTCACGCTGTCGTGCACGCGCCCGGAGCCGGGGCCCACGCGGTCCCCCGCTCTCTCTCACTCGGTGCGGGAACCTGTCGGCCCTGGTGCCACGCCCGAGCCCGTGCTGGCGTTGTCCCAATTCCTCCCCGTCCCCGCCGCACCTGGCGTGCCCGCGCTCGCCCTCGCTCCTGCCCACCCTACGCTCTCCCTCCAAGGTGGCCCCAAGGCCGTGCGCGCCGAATTTGGCGCGGTCACCAGCGTCGAGCCCAACGCCACCCGCGCGGGCATCAAGATGCTCGAGCAAGGCGGCAACGCGATAGACGCGGCGGTGGCCGTGGCTTACGCGCTCGCGGTCACGCACCCGAGTGCGGGCAACCTGGGCGGCGGCGGGTTTCTGCTCGTGCGCCCGAAAGGCGGCCCAACAGCCGCGTTGGATTTCCGGGAGGCCGCGCCCGCCGCGCTCACCCGAGCCCAATTCGAGGCCATGGAGAACCGCGGCGGCAGCGGGCCGGTCTCCGTCGGCGTCCCAGGCAGCGTCGCTGGGCTGGAGCTCGCACACGACCGTTTCGGCAAACTGCCGCGCGCCACCGTGATGGCCCCGGCCATCGCACTGGCAGAAGGGCACCTGCTCGGCGCGCATCAAGCCGCGCTGCTTGCGGGCAGCTTTCACGCGCTCATGCGCGATCCCGCCGCGCGCGACATTTTCAGCCGCAACAAGCAGCCACTCGCGGCCGGTCAACGCCTCGTACAGCGCGATCTGGCGCGCACGCTGAATCGCATTTCAGAGCACGGGAGCAGCGGATTTTATGCCGGCCCAACCGCACTCGCACTAAGCGGGTTGCAACACGGGCTGATCACGCTCAATGATTTGGCGGTTTATCGAGCAGTTTGGCGTGACCCGCTCCGCTTCGACTACCGCGGCTTCCAGGTGGAGGTGATGCCAGCGCCCTCGGCTGGCGGCGTGGCTCTGACTGAAACGCTGCTCATGCTGCAGGCGTTGCACGCCGAGGCGCTGCCTCATGACTCGGCCGCCGAGTGGCATCTGTTCTTAGAAGCATCGCGCCGCGCGCAAGCCGAACGCCGCTTCGGCGTGGTGGATCCGGATTCGCTCAGCGCGGAAGAAAACGCCAAAAATCGCGCACGCTGGCTCGATCCGGACACCTGGCTCCGCCCAACGCCTATCGACCCGGCGCGCGCTACGCCTTCCGCAAGCGTGCACGCGCTGAATGGCGAAGCATCGCACGAGCCCGAGCACACCACGCACTTCTCGGTCGTCGACAAGGACGGCATGGTCGTGAGCTGCACGACGACGTTATCCGGCTCATACGGCGCCAAGCTGGTGCTGCCGGGGACCGGAATCGTGCTCAACAACTCAGTCGCGTCGTTCGCGCTCCAGGGCCTAAACATGCCGGTCGGCGGTCGCCGCACAGTTAGCTCCATGGCGCCGACGCTGGTACTGCAAGCGGAGGAGCCCGTGCTGGTGCTGGGCACTCCAGGGGGTGACACCATTCCGGGCACGATTGTGCAGGTGTTGCGGCACATCGTCGATCATGGGGAATCCTTGGTCGGCGCCGTGGATGCGCCCCGCGTTCATCAAGCCTTCATGCCGGACGAAGTGCGCTATGAGCCGCGCAACGCGCCACCCCCCGCGCTACTTCGCGAGTTGAGGGGGCTGGGCCATGTGATCAAGCGGGGCCGCGCCGGCATCGGAGACGCGAACGAGATCTTGATCCAGGGCGGCGCCGCGTGGGCGTATGCGGATCCGCGCGAGCTGGGGTTGGCGCTCGCAGCCCGCCAACCCTCCGATCGCTAGCCGGTCGTCGCCATTACCCGTCCCATGATGGGTCAGCCGAGGCCGCGGATGGTGGCGGGCCCGGAGACAGTTCCCTCGCCTGCGCCGAAGTCCGGAGACGGCGGACGTAAGCTGCTGCGGCGCGGTGCGGGTGCGCAGGTTTCCGCGACCGGCGCCGCGCACTTGTACGAGCGACGCGGAACGCAGTACTGGTTCAAGTTCTTACGCGGCACGACCAGCGGTTTGAGCGTGGCTGCGGGCGGCGGGCTAGACGCGGGCTCAAGGGCTTCCACCGCCGCCGTGGTCGCCAGCGCAGGCTGGACAGGCGCCGCTTCGACGATAGAAGCTTCGACGATAGAAGCTTCGACGATAGGAGCTTCGGCGATGGGCGCCACTTCGACGATGGGCGCCACTTCGACGACAGGCACTTCGACGACAGGCGCTTCGACGACAGGCGCTTCGACGACGGGCTCTGCCGCAGGTGTAATCGCAACCACCGCGTCGGCGCTCTCCGACTCCGGGATCGGCGCCATCGTCGCGGCGCGCAGCTCCGCGCTCGGGCCGGTATAATCGTCGCTGTTCGGTAGCTCACGGACCAAGCGGGCCGAAACGGAGGCGACCACCTGCTCCAGCTCGTTGCCACTACCCAAGCTTGGAAACTCAGACAGACCGGTGGGCTCAGCCATGGACTCGCCGAGTAGCGCTGCAATGTGCTGCGCAATCGAGTCCGTTGCGGGTTTAGGAACGAGCGACAACTGGGGCGGCGGGTTCAAACTTGCCGCGGCGCCCACGAGCGGCCCGCCCGGTACGGCATCGAGTGCTGCGTCAGCCGGACCGACAACAGCGTCGGCCTTCGGCATCACGTCGCTGGTGCGTTCGAACTCAGCCGCCGCGTCGTCAAGCTCCCGCTCGCTGGGCGGAGGTGCCTCGAGCGGCGCAACCACGGCTTTGATCTCGCTCTTCATTGCCTCAGGTGTCGGGCTAGGATCCGTGGTCGACGCACCGAGATGTTCCGGCTCGGCACTGGGCACGCTGACCAACACGGCCGCCGGAGGCAGCGGCAGCTCAGGTTCTGATGGCGCAGCTGCTGGCGGAGCAGCAGCAACAATCGACAGCGACCCCTGGCTCGGCGGCGGCATACTCGGCCCCATCAAGCCTTCGTTCTCGAGGTTCGCATCCAGCGAAGAGATGAAAACGGGATTCGGCCGCGGCAACTTGATCGGTAGCGGTACGCGTCCCTTCGGTCGTGTGCGCACGAAGCGCGTGCGTTGCCACAAGCGATGGGCAACCGGGAGCAGTACCCCCCACAAGAGCACCATGGTGAGCGGAGCGACGATCAGCTTCCAGACGGCAAACGTCTGCGAAAACAACACGCCGGTAACCGAGGCGCTCACCGAAAACCCCGCCAACGCGAGGCCCGTCACCTTGAGGTAGCCCGGAACGGGATTGCGGGTGCGGAACTTGTCGTACTCGGCCACGCACAGCACGCACCAGTGCTCGAGGCCGACCTGGTCGTCCGGACACACGTAGCCCTCGCAGGCTGCGCAGAGATTGCCAAAGCTCGGCTTACTACAGGCGACGCAAGGAAAATGTACCGGGACCTCGTTCACCTCACTGGTACGCGAGGGCTCGGAGCCAGGGGCCTTGTCATGCGCTGCCACTTTCGCGCCAACGGGCGAAATCGACTGCACATCGCCCGGGCGCAGCGAACGCGGCGCCCCAGAACGACGCGGCCGAAGCGAGCGCGGCACGTCCAGGCGACGCGGAGCGACGACCTCCAGATCGGGCTGACCGTGCGAGCGCGCCCGGCTGCGGTCGGCCAGAGCCCGCAAATCACTCCACATGGCCGCCACCTGCGGCTCGGAAATTTCGAGGTACTGGGCGGCCTCACTCTCAGTGACCATCGCGATGCCCTCGGCATCGGTCTCGAGCGCAAGCGCGTACGACATCATGTCGGCAACGCGCAGCGTGTACACCATCGAGGCGAGCAGCGTGTCTTGCATCGCGCGCGCAGGGTTGT
>JBDTYJ010000394.1:0-5029 GCA_040005755.1 Pseudomonadota bacterium | reverse complement strand
ACGACGAGACGCTGGCCGCCTACGTGATGAAGAACTTCGACATGCGCCCGCGCGCGCTGATCGAGGAGCTGGATCTGCTTCGCCCGGTGTACCAGCCCACGTCTAGCTACGGTCACTTCGGCCGCAGCGAGTTCACCTGGGAGAAGACCGACCGCGCTAAGAAGCTCGCCGCGGATCTCCTCGGCAGCAGCGCAAAGAGCAACGGCAAGGCCAACGGCGCCGAAGCCGCCGCGGCCCCCGCCAAGAAGGCCAAGGGCAAGGCGCAAGCCCGCGCCTGATCGCTGATTCGACGTCGCTCTGAACGGCGCCGGACACTCGATAACCCGCTGGATCGCGCAGATTCAGCGGGTTTCGTGTTTTGTTTGGGGGTGCTCCTGCGCGGCGCGAACGGGAGATTGTGCGTCCTTGCATCCATGATCCGCGGCAACGTCTCGGCGTGCCCTCTCGCTAAAGCGCCCCGTAATGCAGAAGCTGCTAGCTCGTGGCTCGTATGCGATCGGACAGCGCAGGGAAAGATGGCCAGGCATTCTCGCCCTTCCATTCGTGTTCGGACCCAGCGAAGTGGCTCGGTACGTGTTGCCGTACGGAAAGCAGGCAATTTTTTCGTCGATGCCTTAACGCTTCATCAAGGCCGCTGGTTCCAAGCCGTGCCATTCTTGGCCGCGTGGGTGCCGACGTGCGACGTAAACAGGGCCAATTGTCATTGAAGCGATGGGATCCGGTTTTCCGTTGGGCGCGCATGGCGCTGCTTTTGGGCGGCGTCGCCGATGCGGCTTGTGCGGGCAGTCAACCTGATGGCGGCTGCTTGGCACTCTGTATTCGTAAGGTCAGCTTCCAGTTTGCCAGTCCACCCACGGGCTCCGTATTCGAAATAAAGGTGCAGCCTGGAAATATTGCCATGACTTGTACAACAGGCCCGACCGGCGAAACGAGCTGCGACCCGAACAGCGGCCCAATCACGCATGTCGACATCGCCGCGCGTAAACTCCGGAGCGTCACCTGGCAAGAGCCCCCGAGCGGCGCGCTGCGAATCCAAGTCACGACGGACGGAGGTTTGTTGGTCGATCAAAGCTTTGACTATGAGCCCAAAGCAGTTCCAGGACCATGCGCACCTTGTTATGAAGATCCTCAATTCGTCGTTAACTAGCCGCAGGTTGCGCGCGGCATTTCCTCTTTCGTCACTGTTCGTGGTCGGCATGCTATGGGCGTGCGGCTCGAGCCCACCGGCCCCTCCGAGCGCGGGCGCCCGCGCTGTGCAAGGGGGAAGCGGCGGTGCCTTACCGGGCGGTGGTGATGCACAACGAGGCGGAGGTCATCCCCCCGGCGTAGCCGCGCACCATGACAGCATATTGTCAGGGTATGCAAAACATTGGGAAATCTAGGGTCAGAGTGGGCTACTGTCCGGGGCAAATGACGGGCGCGCATTGGGTTGGGGCTTCGCTATTTGCGTTGCTTGGTGCGCTCGCGCTGGCCGCCTGTACTGAGTCGAGCGGCTCCGCACCGGCTGCCGCCGATGCCGGCGCGGGCGGAGCCGCGGGTGCGCTCCAGCAGAGTGAAGGTGGTGCGGGCGCAGCCAGGGTGCCGGTGGCTTATGCAGACGCAGGTGCGCCCGGCGCGTTGCCCGTCTGCACCACCACGCTGCCGTCACAGTGCGCGGTGGGTGAGGCCCTCGTCACCTCTGCGGATCGGTACTGCCCTTATTGCCGCATCTGCGCGAGGGACGAGAAGAACGTTTGTCCGCCGTTCGCGTGCGGTTCGGCGGCGCACAATGAGCTGGCCCCCGGGCAGTGTTGTTCCAGCTGCGTCCCGAACGACCCCGCCCTGTGCGCCAGCCAGCAACAGGCATACGTCGAGCAACGCCAGCCCATCGTCGACCAGTACGTCGCGCTGTGTACGGAAGACGCGGACTGCTCGAGCGCGCTACTCAACACGCCCTGTGAACAGACCTGCGTGGCAACTTTGCGCGAGTCTGCCCCGGCTTTTGTGGCTGATCTGGCGGCACTTGCCTGCCCTGGGTGCCCCTTGCAACCGCCCGTCAGCCTTCGCCCCGGCGGACAATGCCCGCCGGCAACCTGCTTGAACGGCCTGTGCATGTTGGGCGCGTGGGCTGAGAAGTAAGATGCGCTAGGCTCGTAGCATGACCCAAGATGTGCGCGGCTACGCCTTCGAAACCCTCGCCGTTCACGCCGGGTACGAGCCGGATCCGAGCCATGGCGCGGTGATGCCACCGGTGGTCATGGCCAGCACCTTCGCGCAGCCTGAACCCGGTAAGCCGCTCAAGTACGATTACTCGCGCAGCGGCAACCCCACGCGCGCAGCGCTCGAAAGCGCGCTCGCCGCGCTCGAAGGCGGCACGCGGGGCTTCGCCTTCTCCAGCGGTTGCGCGGCCGCGACCACGCTGCTGCACACGCTGAAACCAGGCGACCACGTAATCAGCGGGGACGACGTGTATGGCGGAACGTTCCGCCTGTTCGACAAGGTGATGAAGCCGTTCGGCATCGAGTCAAGCTTCGTGGATCTGAGTGACGTGTCGCGCCTGGACGGGGCAATCACTGCAAAAACGCGCTTCATTTGGTTCGAGACGCCGACCAACCCGACGCTGAAGCTCGCAGACATCGCCGCGATCAGCGCCATCGCCGCGCGCCGCGGCGTGCGAGTCGTGGTCGACAATACGTTCGCTTCGCCCGTGCTGCAGCGGCCGCTCGAGCTCGGCGCCAGCGTGGTGCTCCACTCGACCACCAAATACATCAACGGTCACTCGGATGTGGTTGGCGGCGCGCTCATTACCTCCGACCCGGAACTGTGCGAGCACCTGCCCTTCCTACAAAACGCGATCGGCGCCGTGCCGAGCCCGATGGACTGTTACCTCGTCATGCGCGGTATCAAGACACTGCCCGTGCGCATGCGGGCGCATGTCGCCGGTGCGGCGGAGCTCGCGGTCCGGCTCGCCGCCCACCGCAGGGTCACGAAAGTCCACTATCCCGGACTCAAAACCCACCCGCAATACGAGCTTGCCGCGCGCCAAATGTCCGGCCCAGGCGGCATGATCGCAGTCGATCTCGCTACCGATCTGCACGGCTCACGCAAGTTCCTGCAGGCGTTGCGCATCTTTGCGCTGGCCGAGAGCCTCGGCGGTGTTGAATCGCTCGCCGAGCACCCCGCCCTGATGACTCACGCCTCGATTCCCGCCGAGAGCCGCAAGGCCCTGGGTATCAGCGATACCCTGGTGCGCCTGTCTGTCGGCATCGAGAACGTCGAAGATCTGTGGCGGGACCTCGAAGGAGCCCTCGACGCAGCTGCAAGCTGAGGTCGGGCGCGGCGCGGCGGGCGGCGGGCCAAAGGGGTGGCGAATGTGCGCGTTGCGGAGCAGGCTGCAAAGCGTCACGATCTGAGGATGCCCGAGCTGGAGCCTCCGTTTGCGGATGTCTTATCGCTGATCGGCAACACGCCGCTGGTGCGCGTAAGCCGGATGGATACCGGCCCATGCGAGCTGTATCTGAAGCTCGAAAATCACAACCCCGGTGGCTCGATCAAAGATCGCATCGGTTTATCGATGATCGAAGCGGCCGAAAAGAGCGGCGCAATACGGCCGGGCGCCACCTTGGTGGAAGCCACGGCGGGCAATACCGGGCTCGGGCTCGCGCTCGTGGCTGCGCGCAAGGGCTACAAGTTGGTGCTCGTGATTCCGGACAAGATGAGCCAAGAAAAGGTTCACCACCTGCGCGCGTTAGGCGCTGAAGTGCGCATGACGCGCAGCGACGTCGGCAAGGGGCACCCGGAGTATTATCAGGACTACGCGGAGCGTATCGCCAAAGAGCTCGGCGCGTACTTCATCAATCAGTTCGCCAATCCGGCCAATCCGCTCGCGCATGAGCAAACCACCGCCCCCGAAATCTGGAAGCAGATGGACGGCAAGCTGGATGCCGTGGTGTGTGGCGTGGGCTCGGGTGGCACACTCACCGGCTTCAGCCGCTACTTCGCGAAGGTGGGCCCAAACGTAGAACTGGTGCTCGCCGATCCGAAAGGCTCCATCCTTGCGGACTACATCGCAACCGGGAAAATCGGCACGGCCGGCTCCTGGCTCGTGGAAGGCGTCGGGGAAGACTTCGTGCCCTCGATCTGCGATCTGTCCCGCGTTCACAAGGCGTACACCGTGACGGACGAAGAGAGCTTTCGCGCCGCGCGCGAGCTGCTCAAGGCCGAAGGCATTTTCGGCGGTTCTTCGTCGGGCACATTGCTCGCCGCAGCGCTGCGCTATTGCCGGGAACAGAGCACGCCGAAACGCGTGGTCAGCCTGATCTGCGACAGCGGCGGCAAATACCTGTCGAAAATGTTCAACGACTATTGGATGCGCGACCAGGGCTTTTTGCCCGGCACCAACTACGGTGATCTGCGCGACGTCATTTCACGCCGCGCAGACACGGGCGCTGTCGTATCCGTCGCGCCCACCGATACCCTGCTGATCGCCTACTCACGCATGCGGCTATATGACGTCTCGCAGCTGCCAGTGCTGGAGCACGGTGAAATTGTGGGAATTTTGGATGAATCCGACTTGCTGCTGGCCACCCACGGGGATGCTGCGGTGTTCCGCAGCCCCGTACGTGAGTTCATGAGCACCAAGCTCACCACGGTAGACGCTCAGGCCTCGCTCGAATCCCTGATGCCCCTGTTCGATCAGGGCCTCGTGGCCATCGTGCGCGACCACGAGCACTTCTCCGGCCTGATCACGCGCATGGATGTGCTGAACCACCTACGCCGCAAGCTGTCCTAACCCGCCCATTTTCGAGTACGCAGCCCGCGTTCGGCAACGCGGTCCTCAACTCCAGTTCCAGCACTCAGAGCCCCACCCCCGCAAACCCCAGCTCCGGCGCGCCAACCCGCTCGCAGCCATTATCCGCCTAGCCTGCACCGCCGCAAAGGCGCCATTAGCCGCCTATGGCGAGCACCGAATATCCGACGACAAACGCGCCCGACAAGCCCTTTGGACGTGAGTGACGGCCTAGCTTGCGGCGGCGCTGCAGGTGAAATG
>JBDTYJ010000393.1:0-5032 GCA_040005755.1 Pseudomonadota bacterium | reverse complement strand
CGGATCGCGCGGTCAATCGGCTTCGGCGGCGCGCCACGCTGCGCGAAGCGCTTCGCGTAGTGACGCCGCGCGATCGTCAGCCCGAGGCCGAGCACCACGATGGGGACGAACCACAGCCGCGGATCGAACCTACGCAGTCCGAGGCGCGGCGCGTTCACGACGACGAACGCGGTGAGCGTCGTGATGCACGAGGTTCCCATCGCGCTCAGGTGCGCGAGTAGGCGGTCCTCCCGGCTCTTTCGCTGCGTGAGCCAGGATCGCGCGTGCAGCGCGCCCTGCCCCACGCCGAGCGCGGCGAAGAGGACGAAAAGCAGCCGCGATTGCCAGACGCCGAAAGCCCCGAGAGCGACTCCACCGGCGATCAGCAAGAGCGAGGGGACAAGAGCGACTGCACTCTGCACACTGCTTGCTCGCGTCCACGGGCGTAGCACGCGCGCACCGAGCAGCGCACTCTCGGCGGCGAAGAGCCCGACGTAGACGAGGAAGACGCCGGCGCGCCAGGCGCGAGGGCGCGGATCAAAGACGATGAACCGAACGGCGCTCGCGATGCCGGTGAGCGCGACGATCGCCGCGGCGCTGACGTACGCCCATCCGGCCCGGCGATGCGCCCGCCCGCCTTTCTTGGTTACGAGCGGGATCCAAAAGACGAGGAGCGCCGCCGCGCCCGCAATGATGTGAATACCGAGCACGATGCGAAAGATGAGCGCCATCACGCTCATCGTGCGTTCTCCCCGCCGGCCCCACATGAGCCGGATGTCCTAGCGGCAAGTCGATTGTTCATGGGACTTTCGGCCCATGGTCAGAGCGGCCGCACGCGAGTACGATCGAGCGATGCGGCCGGCCTCTTCGGAGCGACTTCTCGTCGTCGCGGGTTGGTTCGCGTCGCTGGCGGCGGGGCTGCCGCAGGTGCTGGCTTGGGCCTCGGGGCGAGCGCGCTTCGAGCTCCGTTCGCTTTTGTGGTGCGTTGCATATGGGGTGTTCGTCATCGCGTTTCGGCTCGCGACAGCGCGTTCGCCGGCGCTCGAACGCGCGCGTGGCACGGCTGGCGTGCACGGCGTCGGTGGACGCGCGGCGGCGCTTTCGGTACAGAGCGCGGCGCTTTTGGTACAGAGCGTGGCCGCGCTGGCGGCGTTCGCGCTCGGCGACACCCGATTCGAGGGCGCGCTCTTGTGCGTGATCGCGGGGGAAGCTCCGCTCTTGGTCGGCGAGCGGCGGGCGCTCGTCTGGCTGCTCGCCCAGTGCGCTGGGATGGTAGCGGTCAACCTCGCGATGCCATCGCACGGTCGACGGGATCACCTTGCCGCGTTGGCGTATGCGGGCTTTCAGCTCTTTGCTTTCGGGGCGTCTCGCCTTGCCGTACGCGAATCCGCGGCGAGGGTGGAGCTCGGCCAGATGCACGCCGAGCTGCTCGCGACGCAGGAGCTTTTGGTCGACAGTATCCGCACAGCGGAGCGGCTACGGATCGCTCGCGAGCTACACGACGCGCTCGGCCATCACTTGAGCGCGCTCAGCCTGCAGCTGGAGCTGGCGCGAAACGTGGTCGACGGGTCGGCGAAGGAACCCGTCGCGCAAGCGCACGCCCTGACGAAGACGCTGCTCGTCGAGCTTCGCTCGGTCGTGAGCTCAATGCGCGAGGACGCGGGACTCGACCTCGCGGGCGCGCTCCGCACGCTGGTCGCTGGGATTCCGTACCCGCGGGTTCATCTGAAAGTGGAGCGCGATCTTCAGGTCGAAGCAGCGATGGCGCACACGATCTTCCGCTGCGTCCAGGAAGCGCTCACCAATGCCGTTCGGCACGCGGAAGCGGAGAACGTCTATCTCGACATCGACACGCAAGGCGAGACGGTTCGTGTCACGGCACGGGACGACGGGCGAGGCGCGAGCGAAGTGCACGTTGGGCACGGCCTCTCCGGGCTGCGCGAAAGGATCGAGGGCATGGGCGGGAAGATCGAAATCGAGGCACGATCAGGCGCAGGATTGACGCTGAGGGCGGTCCTTCCGACGCGCGCAGGAGCGTCATGATCCGGGTCGCGCTCGCGGATGATCAGACCCTCGTTCGCCAGGGCATCAAGAGTTTGCTCGATCTCACGCCCGACCTCCGCGTCGTGACGGAAGCCTCCGATGGAGCCGAGGCCCTTCGGATTCTGACGACGACGCCGGTCGACGTCGCACTCCTCGACGTTCGCATGCCGGGCCTGACCGGCCTGGATGTTCTGGTCGCGCTCGCGCGAACGGCGTCCCCTCCGCCGTGTATCCTGCTCACCACCTTCGATGACGACGCGGTCGCCATTCAAGCGATTAAGCTTGGCGTGCGCGGCTTTCTACTTAAAGACGTGTCGCTCGATCAACTCGCGCACGCAGTTCGCACCGTCGCCGCAGGGGGGACGCTCTTCAACCCCGCCATCACCGAACGAGTGGTGCGCGGGCTTGCCCGTCTCGGAGCAAACGTCCCCGCGTCGGCCGTTCCCGTGGCGCTCACCAAGCGCGAGCTCGACGTTCTAGGCCTCATCGCCAGCGGACGAAGCAACCGAGAAATCGCCGACGCACTCGGCACCGCCGAAGCAACCGTGAAAAACCAAGCCTCGAGCATCTTCAGCAAGCTCGGCGTGCGGGATCGGACCCGCGCAGTGCTCCGCGCGATTGAGCTGGGGGTGATTTGAAATAGCAACGGCTCTGAACCCAACCGAAACCCGTGATCAGCGTGCGTGTTTTCGATCACGCCGCGAAGCTCCTGGCATTCCCTCGGGTGTTTTTTTCGCGATGGGATCGTCCCAGCGCAAGCCTTCGAAACGAGCGAAATCGCTGTCGTTCGAGCAAAGCGTGGCTTGATTTTCGATGGCATGGGCCGCGAGCTGCACGTCAGTCGTGAGGTTTTGGGCGGCTCCCAGCTCACGCAGCAGCCGAAACGCGATCTCGGTGTAGTGAGGCCCGGGCGCTAAGAAGTGAACGTGGGGTTGTGAAAGCCAGCCCTCGACCGAGTCGAGCGCGTCCGTGACGGACTGCGGAGCGTCGAAGATGCGGGGGTTGCTGGCAATGCGAACGAAGCCGAAGATGCTCACGGCCGGGAGCAGCAGCTGATCACTCCCGTTCAGTACCTGCTCGAACCAGCGGCGCGCAGCCGCATGCTGCGGAAATGTTGAGATGCTCGCGTACAGCAGCAGGTTGACGTCGACGATGATCACGCTGACCCTCAGCGCGACTTGCGCAACGTTTCCGTATCTTCGAGCTCATCGGCGAGGCGGTTGAACGACGCCGGGTCATAGCCAGGCCGCAGTTGGCTATCGTGAACCTTGAGCTCCAGCCGACGCGGCTTGGCTTGTGTACGCGTTAGGCCACGCCGCAGCGCCTCGTTCACGACCTGCTTCAAAGGTTTGTGTGAACGCCGCACCTCGTGGTCGAGCAGGCTCTCCACGTCGGGATCGATGGTCAGCGTCGTGCGCATTGTGCATCTTGATGCCTCCATTGGAGTGCGTCAAGATGTCAGCAGTCAGCAAGCCTTCTTTGTAGGTCGCTCGCCGGTTTTGCGCCGCGCCTGGCGGTTAGAGCGACCCACTAGGGCAAGCGGCGGCGCGCGGTCATTACCAAAGATTCTTCCCGTCAATCACGGCTTGAAGTCGGGGCTGTCAGCTCGGGCGGGGGGAGCCGACGCGCGGAGTGCGTTTGAGTCTGCGTACGCCACACCGCGCGTCGGCTTTCGGGCTCAATGGCGGCCGAAATCCTCCGTCCAGTAGCTCTGATAGGGCGAGCCCGTGACCAGCGCATAGCCGAGACCAGTCTCTTTGAAGTTCGCGCCCATGATGTTCGTGCAGTGGCCGGGCGAATTCATCCATCCTGTGACGACGGCGCTCGGCGTGGCGTAGCCAGCGGCGATATTCTCACCTTGCCACGAGGCATTCGTGTAACCGGCTTGGGCAATTCGATTCCACGGCGTCCGGCCGTCTTGGCTATTGTGATCGAAGTACGCGTTCACGCCCATGTCGAGGCTGTGGCAGCGCGCGGCTTGGCGCAAATGATCTTCCATCACGATCGGCGCGACGGGCGGCATGACCGTGCCACCGCAGGTCGCGCCGGCGGCCCGTTGAGCGTTGACCAGCTCCAGCGTCTGAGCTTCGAAACTCACCCAAGCGCTGGGCCACGTGGCGGGCGCAGTGCAATCGGGACCGCTGCTCGTGCTGCCGCCCGCGCCGCCGCCTGATGCGCCACCCGCGGCGCCGCCTGCACTGCCGCCCGCGCCCGCGCCACCAGATGCACCACCCACACCGGTGCTGCCCGTTTGGAAAGAGGCGAGCAGAGAAACGCCTGAATAATCCGCATAACCGCGCAGCAACACATAATAGGTGCCGGCGCGAACGGGACTGGGATCGACCGACTCGTTGTTGCCGTTCAGGTACGGTCGGTAGTCGTAAACGGTGCGCGTCGGCGCGGCGCCGAAGCGCACGTACAGATCGGCGTCGCCGCTGCCGCCACTGATCGCGAAGTGCAGCTGGCTGGCGCCGCTCGGAACAACCAGCGAAAACAAGCGCTCTTGTCCGCGGCTGCCCGCGAGGCCCGTCACTGCGACCCCCGGTTCCAAAACCTGCGGCGCGTCCAGCGCGCTGGCGGTGCTCGAAGGCTCATCTGAACCGTGGTCGAGCTGTGAAACGTCTCCACAGCCTAGAGCGAGCAACACACAACCAACCGAACCCAGCGAAAAGATTCTTTTCATTACACTTCCTTTGCGTTGACGTGCGGCACTGCCGCAAACGGCGAACCCCGAAAGTAACCCGTGCTCCACAACGCACCAGTGTGCGCAGTCACCTGCGCTAAAAAATCTTCTCCTCGCGGCCGGAACTTGGCTTGCTCACGAGCACAGCGAGGCAATCTGTCACGCATCCAGAAACGAAAGGCCGCCGCTTTGTGCGGAGCGGCTTGTTTGTCGCTGAAGGTCGCATCGCTCACGGGCACTTGCGTGCTTGCGGAAGCTGGAGTCCAATCCGTGCGTGGCCACCAAAAAAAATGATGCAGTGTTGCGCGGGGCGTCGCTGATCAAAAA
>JBDTYJ010000392.1:0-5044 GCA_040005755.1 Pseudomonadota bacterium | reverse complement strand
CTGGGTTCGTTTTGCGCACGCTGGGGCGTGGCGTGCGGCGCTTCGCGCGCACCGGGGAGGAGTGGGGGGGGCGTTGGGGGCGGAGGGCACGGCGTCGCGGATAGAACCGCGCTTGGGCTCTGGTTATTCACTGCCGGTCGCCTACTAGGATCAAATAATCCAGCTTGGCAGCCGCATCGTCCTTGGCGCTCGTGTCCGGGGCGGTTTTGCCGAGCTGTGCACTGTTGTCGATCACCAGGTAGTAACGGCCCGGTTCCACGTTCACGAAGCGCTGCCACAGGTTGTTTTGAGTGGCGGTGTCGTCCAAAAGCGCGGGAGCGGCGAGGCCGGCGCCACCGGCGTTTTGCAGGTAATGATCGAGCAGGGCGTCGCCCGCGGGCTTGGCTACGACGAGCAGGTCTGCGTTGCGCACGCCGTCGAGCGCTGCCGTGATGTACAGCGCTTGACCGGAGTCTGTGACCTCGAACGCACCCACATAATCCTGCTGCCCGGCGTGCACTTCCGTGCGCTCGTTGGCGACCACGGCCTTGTTCGTGTGCTTCACCTCGAAGGGCTTGAACGGCAACTCGCCCGCCGGCAGCAAGCCCAGCGCAAAATCGGTCGCGCCCGAGGAGTCCCGCCGAATGACGGTGAAGCCGCGGCGCAGCTGACTCTCCACGATGTGCTTGCCCAAATCATTCGCGTTCACGCCAGCGACAGCCAGGCCGCCTTGCGCGAGCGCTGACTCGACGAGCGTGGTTTGAAACTGCGCGCCGTCGATCGAAAGCGGCCTGAAATAGACGTACATTGCGCCGTCGTGCAGCTGAAAGTCCGTCTGATACTCGATCACGCCGCGCGACGCGAAGCCGATGCGGTGCGTGACGTTCGTCCAAGCGTAGCCGCGGCCGGTATACTGAACGACGAAGGACTTGTGCTCGTCGTCGTCGAGTACTTGTGACTGACAGGAATCGGCGAAGAAGCGCCCCACCACGGGCTCATCGTCACCGAATTTCAGCGGCGCGCCGCCTTTGAGCATCTCGGCGCAAAAGCTGTCTAGTCCGAACTTCAGGATGTCGAAGCGGAGGGTCTTGTTGCTCGGGTCGTTCACCACGCCGGCGCCCAACACGGAGATCGCGCTCGTGCCGAGCGAGTCACGCGATGCGCAACCGGGGACACCCAAAGACAAGGCCGCGAAAGTCGCAGCAACGGCGAATCCAGAACGACCGAAGACAGGCATGTGAGCGCAGCATAACACCAACATTTCCTGACCGAGCCAGCCCTGAGTTGACAAGAACAGGGGTTAACACGAAAAGTTACGCCGGAAATATGGGCCACTCTGCGATTCTCGGTGCCGGCGCTTGGGGCACCGCTTTGGCGCGGGTGCTGGCCGAGCGCGCGGAAACCACGCGGCTCTGGTCGTGGCAGCCAGAGCACGCCGCGGCCATGCAGCGCGAGCGGGAGAACCGTGAGTTCCTGCGCGGCTTTGCACTGCCAGAGCTGATCGAGCCCAATGCCGATTTGGCCTATACTTTGCGCGGGGCTGGCGCCGTGTTGCTCGTTGTGCCGACGGCGGCCTTCCGCAGCACCTTGCAGCAGGCGCGCCCATTTCTCGAGCCTGATGCCACGCTGATCATCGCTAGCAAAGGCATCGAACGCGGTTCGCTGATGCTCCTTACGGAGGTCGTGGGTTCCGTGCTCGGGCCCGGCGCGTGCGAGCGCACGGTGGTGCTTTCGGGGCCGAGCTTCGCCAAAGAAGTGGCCTTGGGGCTGCCTACTAGCTTGGTGGCCGCCGCGCACGATTCCGAGCTTGCGACGCAAGTGCAGCAGCGTCTGTCGAGCGATCATTTTCGAGTGTACGTGGGCGCCGATCCGGTCGGCGTGCAGGTCGGCGGCGCGCTGAAGAACGTGATCGCGATCGCCGCGGGCGCTTGTGATGGCCTCGGCTTTGGCCACAATACGCGCGCCGCGCTGATCACGCGGGGCCTGGCCGAGATTGCGCGTTTGGCCCTCGCCAAGGGAGGTCACGCCTTGACCCTCGCCGGCCTAGCGGGCCTGGGCGATCTCGTCTTGACCTGCACCGGTGAGCTCAGCAGAAATCGCACGCTGGGCTACGAGCTCGGCCGCGGCTCGGGTTTGACTGAAGCGCTGGCCGGGCTGGGCCACGTTGCTGAAGGCGTGGTGACGGCGGATAGCGCGTACCACTTGGCCCAGAGTCTAGCGGTTGACTTGCCGATCTGTGGCGAGGTGTACCGCGTGCTGTTCGAGCAAAAGCCGGTCAGTGACGCCGTCCGCGCGGTGTTGTCACGGCCATTGAAGAAGGAATGATGATGCGCCTCCAGGTCGGCCTCGGCTTCGTGTTGTTGTGCTCGCTTTCCGCGCCTGCCGGAGCGCAGACCGCGCCGCTGCCCGGGCAAGTCCCGCAGCTGCAACCGGCGCCCGCCGCGCAGCCCATGACCCAACCTTTCCCCGTCGTACAGCAACCGCAGTACCTGCCTGTTTCCAACACGCGCAGTGGCACTGAGATCACGGTGCTGTACACCACCGCAGCAGTGTACGGCGTGGGCCTCGGGGTGTGGTTCGGCTCCGAAGCACACATCAATGACCCGGGCTTGTTTCTGATCGCGCCGGCGATCTTAGGCGTGGCGGGCCCGGTTGGGGTTTATTTTCTCGACCAGCCGCGCATGCCGCGGGGTGTGCCAGGCGCCATCGCCAGCGGGCTCGTGATTGGCGCGGGTGAGGGCATTGGCGTAGCTAGCTATCAGTTCGTGTCCTCCAGCTCCGAAAAGGCTTGGGGGTTCCGCGGGCTCTCGCGCAGCACCTTGATCGGCGCGACGCTGGGTGGTGCGGGCGGCGTGGCGCTCGGCTACCTGCAAGATCCGTCGCCCAAGAGCAGCCTATTGACCACGAGTGGCGTGGTCTGGGGCGCGGCCATCGGCACCATGTTCGGGTATGGCGCGTCTGCAACTGGAGAGGGTTATAGCCGGGCCAACGACAGCGCGGCGCTCGCAGGCCTCGTCGGCTTCAACGTGGGCCTGGCGGCGGCAGCGGGCCTTTCCACCGTATACATTCCAACGTACCGCGCGCTCACATACATGTGGGCAGGAGCGGGCATTGGTGCTGTGGCGTCATTGCCCGTGTACTTCGCGTACGCGGGTAAGAATAGCCCGCCTGCCAAACACGGTTTGGTATTCAGCGGCGTGACGACGATGCTGGGCATTGGTGCGGGCGCTTTGCTCGCGGGAACCGCCCCTGACAGCGCGAGCTTCGAGTCCGATTCGCATTTTGCGCACCTCGACTACTTCCTGCCGATGCCGATCGCCCACGGCGCTCAGCTCGCCGTTGGCGGCAGGCTCGAGTAACCGTCCCTTTGCCGCGATAACCCGCGAAAGTATTGTTATTTTGGGGGTAGAGCACTAGCCTTTGGGCTCCTATGGCCACGATTCGTTTCTTTCCGTCGGAGGGCGCGCCGGTGCTCGTAGCGCTGCACAAGCCGCTTTCGACGATCGGTCGCGCCCTGGGCAACGACATTCACCTGCCAGACGCGAGCGTGGCGAGCCACCACGCACAGATCGTATTCAACGGTCGTGATTTTCAGCTCGAAGAAGTGGATCGCGAGGCCGAGATCCTCATCAACGGCAAGAAGAAGCGGCGCGCGCGCTTGGCGAATGGTGATCGCATCACCTTGGGCAAAGCGCTACTCGGTTTCAGCATGTTCACCGAGCACGGTGAACACACCGAGGCGGATGAACGCGATGCCACAAGCGACACCGGCGACATCGCGCGCCTGCGCCGCCTGCACTCGTTCAGTGAGCGGTTGATGATGAGTCGCTCCGTTGACGAGCTCCTGGAAACGCTGCTGGATGACATCATCGATCTCACGGGCGCGGCGCGCGGCGTCGTGTTGCTCGTGGATCCTTCCGAGGGCAAGGACAGCACGCCGCGAGTGCGCGTGTCTCGCAACGTGCAACGCGAAGCAATTCAAGATGCTTCCGGCGTGATCTCGGACAGCATCGTGCGCCAGGTGATTGAAACCAAGCGCCCGGTGATTGTCAGCGATGCCTTGACGGACACCACCTTCGGCAAGAGCGAGAGCGTGATTTCGCTGAAATTGTCGAGCGTGATGTGCGCGCCGCTCGTCAGCCAGGGTGACGTGATCGGCGCGCTGTACGTTGCGAACGATGAAGTGAAGCACCTGTTCGATCGCGGGCAGCTCGAGTTGCTGACGATTTTCGCGGCGCAATCCTCGCTCATCTTGCAAAACGCGATGTTGCTCAGCGCCCTGCGCGCCGACAAAGAAAAGCTGAGCGCGGATCTTCAGGACAAGCGCTTCGGTGAGATCATCGGCGCCTGTGCTTCGATGATGGAGGTCTTTCGCAAGCTGACCAAGGTGGCAGCCACGGACATCAGCGTGCTGATCACCGGTGAAACCGGTACCGGTAAGGAGCTCATTGCGCGTGAGCTGCACCGTCGCAGCACGCGCGAAACCGGCCCTTTCGTGACGGTAAATTGCGGCGCAATTCCAGAAAACCTGATCGAGAGTGAAATGTTCGGCCACGTGAAGGGCGCCTTCACTGGCGCCATCGCCAGCCGCGCAGGCAAGTTCCAACAGGCCGACGGCGGCACGTTGTTTCTGGACGAAATCGGCGAGCTGCCTCTGGGCATGCAGGTCAAGCTGCTGCGTGCCTTGCAGGAACGCATCGTGTTCCGCGTCGGCGATAACCGCCCGGAAAAGTGCGACATCCGCGTGGTAGCGGCTACCAATCGCAACCTCGATGAAATGATCAAGACCGGGGAATTCCGGGAGGATTTGTACTACCGGCTCAACGTGGTCAACTTGTGGCTGCCGCCGCTGCGCGAGCGCGGGGATGACGTGTTCATCATCGCCAAGGCGCTGCTCAGCAAGTTCGCCGACGAGCTGAAGAGCGCGGTGCGCGGGTTCTCGCCGCAGGCGCTGGCGGCGATAAAGAAATATCCCTGGCCGGGCAACATTCGTCAGCTAGAAAATCGCATCAAGAAGGCCCTCGTGCTGTGCGATCAAACGCTGCTCGGGCCGCCTGATTTGGAC
>JBDTYJ010000391.1:0-5059 GCA_040005755.1 Pseudomonadota bacterium | reverse complement strand
GAACCGGATCACGTTTATGTCATCCCGCCCAATACGGATTTATCTATTCTGCGGGGCGTGTTGCACTTGATCGAGCCGGTTGAACGGCGTGGCCTACGCCTGCCGATCGACTTCTTCTTTCGCTCACTCGCCGCCGATCTGGGGGAACGTGCGATCGGCGTCATTCTTTCTGGCATGGGCTCGGATGGCGCGCTGGGCTTGCGCGCGATCAAGGAAAAGGGTGGCGGCACCTTCGCGCAAACGCCCGCGTCGGCGAAATTCGACAGCATGCCGCGCACGGCCGTGGACAGCGGGCTCGCTGACGTCACGGCGTCAGCGCAGGAACTACCTGCAAAGATCATCGCCTATCTGAAACATGCGCCATTTCACGTTTCGGCGAGCGCTCCGGAAAAGGACGAGAGCTCCCTGGCAAAGGTCTTGGTGCTGCTCCGCGCCCAGACTGGCCATGACTTTTCGCTTTATAAGCGGAGCACGATCTATCGCCGGATCGAGCGGCGAATGGGCCTGCATGAGCTCACGAAAATTGCCGATTACGCGCGTTATCTGCGGGAAAACGTGCAAGAAACCGAGCTCTTATTCAAAGAGCTGTTGATCGGGGTCACGAGTTTTTTTCGCGATCCAAAAGTGTGGGAAGAGCTTCGGGACAGCGTCATTCCGGAGGTCTTGGCGGCTCATCCTGAGGGTGGGGTTCTCCGCGCGTGGAGCGCTGGCTGCTCGAGTGGGGAAGAGGCCTTCTCGCTGGCCATTGTGTTCAAGGAGGCGCTGAACAAAATCAAACCCGCGCAGCATTTTTCGCTGCAGATTTTTGCGACGGACCTAGATAAAGACGCGATCGACAAAGCGCGCGCGGGTTTGTATCCGGAGAACATCAGCGCAGACGTCTCGGAGCAACGGCTGGCCGCCTTTTTCGTCAAACATGAGCTCGGCGGCTATTGCGTGAAGAAAGAGATCCGCGAAACGGTCATCTTTGCGCCGCAGAACTTGGTGATGCATCCGCCATTCACCAAGCTCGACTTCGTCACGTGTCGCAACCTGCTCATTTACCTGGACGCAGAGCTGCAGAAAAAGCTGATGCCGCTTTTTCACTTCGGTCTGAATCCGAATGGAATTCTGCTGCTCGGCAGTTCGGAAACAATCGGCGGGGCGACCGACCTTTTCACGCCGCTGCCCGGAACGTCGCGGCTTTACCGGCGCCTCGACAGCGGTCGCCATGCGGATTTGAGTGAGTTCCCATTCGCCTTTACCGGCGCGCGCTTCGAGCCCGCGCCGTCTCGCGCAGAGCCCGCGCCGCCGCCTCCCAGCCTCCAAGTTCAAGCCGAGCAACTGCTGCTGGAACGCTATTGCCCGGCTGCCGTGCTGGTGACCAAGGAAGGCGACATCCTTTATGTCAGCGGCAAGACAGGCAAATACCTGGAACCCGCTGCAGGCAAGGCCAATTGGAACTTGTTTGCGATGTCGCGAGACGGGCTCAGTAACGCCTTGAGCGAGGCGTTTCACAAGGCCTTACGCGAGAACGCCGTGGTCACGCTCACGAATTTGCCGCTGCAGTCGAGCGACGCCACTCAGTTGGTAGACGTGACTGTGCACCCCATGGACCCGCAGGCGCTGCGCGGAATGGTCATGGTCCTGTTCAAGGATGTGGCGGAACCCGCCAGCGTCGCCGAGCGCGGCCTCGCCGAACAGGCCACGCGCAGCGGTGCGCCTTCGCCCGAGTTGACGCGAGCACTGCAGCAAGCCCGTGACGACTTGCAAGCCGCCCGGGAGGAGATGCAAACTTCGCAAGAAGAGCTGCGCTCCACCAACGAGGAGCTGCAATCCATGAACGAGGAATTGCAGTCCACCAACGAGGAGCTGACTACCTCCAAAGAAGAATCACAGTCCGTGAACGAAGAGATGCAGACCGTGAATCAAGAGATGCAGACCAACTTGGACGAGCTATCGCGCACGGGCAACGACATGAAAAACTTGCTCGACAGCACCGATATCGCCATCTTGTTTTTGGATAACAAGTTGCTCGTGCGCCGCTTCACGCCGGCCACCGCCCGCATCATTCGCCTAATTCCCGGGGACATCGGCCGCCCAATTACGGATCTCGTTTCGGTGTTGGATTACCCGTCGCTTGCGGTCGATGCGCTCGAAGTACTTCGAACGCTCGTGCCGTTCGAAAAGGAGCTCTCGGCGCGGGACGCGCAATGGTTCACGGTGCGCGTCATGCCGTACCGCACGCGCGACAACCGCGTGGATGGCGTGGTGATCACGTTGACCGATATCACCACGTCCAAGGCGTTGGAGGCCGCGTTGCGCAAAGCGCAATCCGACTTGGAGGCGCGCTTCACGCTGCAAGCCACGGCCGCCGCTGACGCGAGCCCCCAGGCGCCTCGGTGAGCTCGCACGAGCGCCCGAAAAACGGAACCGCCGACCTTGTGACACGCAAGAAGGAATCCGAATGAGCAAACCTTCTGAGAATGTTCAGCCACCACCGCGCCGCTCGACACGCCCGGGCACCGAACCGACGGAGTCGGACGGCTGGAAGTCGTCGGCACAGACGCAGCGGCTACTTCACGAGCTGCGTGTCCACCAGATTGAGCTCGAGATGCAGAACGAGGAGCTGCGCGTGTCGCGCGCAGCGGTGGAGACGGGCCTCCAGCGATACACTGATTTGTACGATTTCGCTCCGGTAGGCTATCTAACGTTGTCTGCTGAGGGATCGATTCGCGAGCTGAATTTGCCGGCCGCGCGCGCCTTGGGCCGCGAGCGCACACGCCTCGTCGGTGGGCGCCTGCGCTCCTTCGTTTCCCAAGGGTCTCACGGCTCATTCGACGCTTGGCTCGCAAGCATCTTCGAGCGCCAGGACAACTGCACGTGTGAAGTCCTGCTTCTGCGAGACAACCAAGCACCGCTTTCCGCGCGGCTCGAAGCGCAGCTTTCCGTCGACGGGCAGTGCGGCCGCGCGGTGCTCACAGACATCACCTCGCGAAAGGCGTTGGAGGATGAGCTCCGCCAGAGCCAAAAGATGGAAGTGGTCGGTCAACTCGCCGGGGGGGTGGCGCATGATTTCAACAACATCCTCGCCGCGATGATCCTAAACCTTGGCCTACTGCGAGTAGCAGTCGAGTCTCCGGTGAAAGGCGAGGCCGAGGCAGAGACCGAGTCGGCGCTGCATAGTCTGGATGCACTGGCAACGCGTGCCTCGAGCCTCACGAGCCAACTGCTACTGTTCAGCCGACGCCAAGTCATGCAGCTCCGGAGCGTGGAGCTAAACGGCGCGCTAACTCACTTGCTCGGCATGCTCGAGCGCTTGTTGGGTGAGCAGATTCGCTGCAGTTTTCAGGCCTCTGTGCCCGTCTTGTGGGTCAACGCGGACTTGGCAATGCTCGAGCAAGCGGTCATGAATCTTTGCCTCAATGCCCGCGACGCAATGCCCAACGGCGGCGCGTTGACCTTGGAGACCAGCCTGGTCACCTTCGACGCGCGGAGTGCGCGCGGGGACCCGAAGGCCCGCCCGGGCCAGTTCGCTTGCCTGCGAGTGAGTGATTCCGGGTGCGGCATGAATGCCGAGGTGTTGCAGCACCTGTTCGAGCCGTTCTTCACGACGAAAGAGGCGGGCAAAGGAACCGGCCTCGGTCTCGCCTCGGCGTACGGGACGGTGCAGCAACACCAAGGCTGGCTCGAGGTTGAGAGTCGACCCGAACACGGCACGACCTTCCGCGTGTACCTGCCGTGCCGCACGAACTCAGAAGCAACCCCGGCCTCGAGCCGCCCTGCTGTGGACGTACAGGGCAAGGGTGAAACGATCCTGCTCGTTGAAGACGAGGCCGCGGTGCTGGCAATCGCCACCCGAGCGCTGACTCGGCTCGGCTATCGAGTGCTGCCCGCGAGCGACCCGCGGCAGGCCATGGCAATCTGGGAGTTACACGCCAATGATATCGACTTGATGCTCACCGACATGCGCATGCCGGGCCAGGCCAACGGTCTCGAGCTGGCGGAGCGGCTTTGGCGCACCAAACCCGCGCTCAAGATCATCGTCATGAGCGGCTACAGCTCGGAACTGGTCGAGAACGCTTCCCCGGCTCGCTTCGAGTTCACCTACCTCGCCAAGCCGTTCAGCCTGGAGACACTGGCGGCGACGGTTCGCCGTTCGCTCGGCCTTGCCGCTCAATCGATCCCGCTCGCTGAGGCGTAGCCCTGCGGCGGAAACCGCGACCGCTGTGCCCGGGCACTGAACGGGCTGCGAGGTGCGTGGCGGGACCGAGGGCGCCCCAGCCAGAGTGGCTTCTTTGCGCATTCCTGGGTGCTGTCCATCCGAGACTGAAAAATCCAGCGCCGGGCCGCTAAAGTGAGTGGAGAGGCGCTAGGGGTGCCTGCTCTCGGTGCGGGTAGGTACGAGTCAAACGTAGGTATCGGCGCCGAGCCCCCCTGCGCATGCTGCGCGGCGGGAAGGCTCCATTCTGCACGACGCGGAGGAAGATATGGCTTTCATCGATTCAAAATTGGGCTTCTCGCTCATCGGCGTGATTGCGCTGGCGGCCTGCGGCGGCAGCAGCAGCGATTCAAATGGTGGTGGCGGCACGTCGGACGGTGGTAGCGGCAGCAACATCGCGGGCGCAGACTCAACCGGTGACACCCCGGGCAGCGGCGTCGCCGGCTCACTCACGGGTAGCGCCGGTTCCGGAACGACCCCCACGGGCAGCGCCGGCAGCGGCAACGACGGCACTGCAGGTCGTTTCAACGGCGGCGCTGGCGCGGGCGGCCGCGGCCCGGGCATGGGCACGGCGGGCGGCATGGGGCTGGGCGGCGGCGGCGGCCTGCCGACCCCCCCCGCATGCACTGGGACGCCAAAAACCGATGATCCCTGCACCCCGGCCATGGGCATGGGCATGGGCGCTTTCAATGCCTGCAGCGTGGGCGACACCACCCTTTGCGTGTGCAGAAACGCCGGCACGTACCGGTGCTTCGACGGATCGATGCTCGGCCAAGGCGGCGGCTTCGGCCAAGGCGGCGGCTTCGGTCAAGGCGGTGGCTTCGGTCAAGGCGGCCGAGGCGGCGGACGAGGCGGCGC
>JBDTYJ010000390.1:0-5061 GCA_040005755.1 Pseudomonadota bacterium | reverse complement strand
AGGTCTGCGAACAGACGCAGCGCTCGTTCCAAGACTGGGAAGTCCTGAAACATGTGCCAGCTGGTGCGGTGATTACGGACGCGCGTAACCCACTGGCGAGGCTACAGATGCCGGTAGCAGAGAGGCACTTCGCAGCCATGAACCGTCTGTTGCCCAGCGAGGTCTGGCTAGATTGATTGCTACTGCTCAACGCAAAGAATGAACGCGCATAGGTCGTCCAGCCCAGCGCGTAGCCGCCCCCGGGATAAAACGCCTCCTGGAGCAAAGGCGTTCGCATCAAGCCGATGACGCCGTGCAAGCCGACATTGTCGCCGCCGGCTACGGAAAGGGAGCTGGTTTTTGCGGTATAGTTCAGGGCGCATGACCAAACCGCGTCCCTTGCCAAGCGTCCTCACCCTTGCGTGGCTCTCGCTCATTGCTGGCAGCGCGTTGGCTGCGCCGCAGCCCCTTATCAAGTATTTCCAGCCGATGCCCATCGTGGGCAAGCTATCGACGACGGTTTGGGGTGCGTCGGCCGTCGGCGCGCGCGATCCTGCCAACGGGCTCGAGGATCACGGAGACACTGGCGGCGTCGCTCCGCACCAGGAGACGAATTACTTCTGGGACGGCAAAATCGTGAAGGGCGAGGACGGCAAGTACCACATGTACGCGAGCCGCTGGGCTTACAGCGGCGGCTTCGGACCGCCGTCTGGCCCTGGCGGAAGCGGCTGGGAAAGCTCGGTCCCTATGCAAGCCGTTAGCGACAACGTGATGGGGCCTTACGTTTTTCAGAACGATTGTTACACGCACAATCAAGAGGGCACGAATAAGGGGCACAACACGACGGCCCTCGTAGCGCCGTCCGGCACCGCCCCGTACACGCTTTCAGTGGGTGAAATTGTCGCCGGTCAGATGTTTAGCTCGAGCTCGGCGAATGGTCCTTGGAAGCTCCTCGGGCTCGCAACGACCGATGCCAATGGTCACGCGTCATGCGGGACGCTCTCGTCGAACTTTACGTTCACGGTCGGCCCCAATAACCGCTTTTGGGCGGCCTCCCGCAACGGCTGCGTCATGGACAGTGATCAGGTTTTGGGGCCCTACAAGGTTGAGACCGATAGCGTGCTGCCAAACCTGGAAAACAACGCCAACAACAACGCTGAAGACGAGGTCATTTGGTACAGCGGCGGCTATTTTCACATCGTCTACAACTATTGGAACGTGCAGCGCGCCTATCACATCATGTCGAAAGACGGCATCAGCAATTGGACGAGCACTGGCCTCGCGTATCAGGGCACTCAATCACCCGCGAACGCCAACTCCGGCTGGCTCCGGTACTCGGATGGCACGCTCAACAATTGGCACAACATGGAGCGCCCGGGCGTTTACCAAGAGAACGGTCACGTGACGTATTTTACCTTCGCCGTCACGGACGCGGATAAAAATACCAGCGCCGTGAACACGGGCGGCAGCAAGATTTTGGTCGTGCCGTTCGATGGCGTGCAGTTCGATTGCGATAACGGCGACGCCGCGTCCTGCGCAGAAGCTGCCGGCGGGCATGGCGGAGCCGGCGCCGGCGGTTCGAGCGGATCGAGCGGATCGAGCGGATCGAGCGCAGCCGGGGCGGGCAGTGGCACGAGCGGAGCGGGAGGCCTGGCGCAGGGCGGAGCGGCCGGCAGCGCAGGGAGCGCAACTGCGCACGGCGGCGACTCGGCTGGTGGCGGCGGTGGCAGCGGCCCCGCCGCTAGCGGCGGCGCAACAGGCGTCTCGGGCGCTGCTGGTGCTGCCACTGCCAGCGCTGGCGCTCACGACACCGCGGGCGGTAGTGCCGCCGCCGGCAGCGGCGCGGCTTCCGCGGGAAATGCCGGCGGCTGCTCGTGCCGCGTTGGCTCCGGAACCGGCCGAGGCGCGGCGGCTTCACTCCTAATGCTCGTCATCGCCGGCGCGCGGCGGCGCAGGCGGCAAGCCAAGCGCGTGAGCTCTTAACTCGGGTTCGAAATGCGGAAATCGCGGCGGCTCGCAAATTGCGGACACCCGAAGGGCGGAGTAGGGGTGTCATCAGCATGGGAGCTTTCCGCTTGAGGTCCGCGCTGCTGCTCGTCACGCTTGCGGGGTGTGCGCCGGTGACGCACCGCTCAGCCGGTTCGGTGTCGACGTCCGCGCCCGCGCTGACTGTCCTGCCTGCCGCGCCAAAGCCGATCGAGCCGTCGCAGGCGAGCTCGCCTTTTCACCTCGTTGCCGAGGTGCCGTACGCCGTCGCGCTTCAACCGCTGGCGAGCAATGCGCTCCTGATCGCCGGCGCCTTGCAAGGCGCCCCGTTGCTGATCGAGGACGGTGCGCTGCAGTTTCGGCCGGAGCTTTCGCGTCTGGACTCGCCATCGGATGCGAGCATCTACTTCATTAGCGCCAGCGCGGGCAGCTGGCCTGACAATGCGTGGATCGCGCTGAGCAGCTCCTCGGATGCGGGTCCCTCCGCGGCTGAGGTGTACCGTTGGAGCTCTGCGCGCGCGCTGTGGGAAAAGTTGCTGCAGTACCCACGCTGGATTTTCGGTCTGGCCCCGTGGCGCGAAGGCGTGCTGTTGCGCGGCTCGCTGCGAGCCATCGGCGCGTTGGTCCCCGATGAGGTCGCTTACTTATCACGCGCCGGTCTGCGCGATCTGAAGCCAGCCGCGCTGTGCCAGGCCTGGGCCAATCCAGGCTTGGCAGCCACCTGGCTGCACGATGGCGCGGTGAGCGTGTTCGGATATAACTGCGGTGATCGTCTCAACCGTCCGCTCGATGAGCTGATGATCGAAACCTGGTCCGAGAACGGATCCAAAACCCAGAGTGCGCAGCGTTTACCCATCGACGCATCGATTGAAGCCGTCGCGGCCGACGCCAAGGGCCTGGCCGTGATGCTGCCCGAACACGTTGGAACGGGAAAGCCACGGCGCTTGGCTCGCTTCGACTCCGGTCAGTGGGCGACGCTCGCGGCGGTGCCCAAAGATTTCACGGTCCTCGACGCACCCGGGTCGGCCGAGCTTTGGGGGCTCTCTGCCGGTCGGCTTCAGCATTGGGATGGTGCCAGCTGGTCATCACTGACATTGCCCAGCAATCCCTCTGTAGAGGAGTGGCAAGCGGTTTGGCAGCGCGCTGCAAACGACGTGTGGCTGGTCGGGTGCGCCGGTAAGTACGGGGAGCCCTCATTCCGATGCTCGGTGTGGAACACCGCCGCCGGCAAGCTCGTCGGCAAGCTACCGACTACCGAAGAGCTCCAAGCCATCACTCAGGCCATGACTCAGGAGCCAGAAGGTTGCCCGCATCCATTCGCCAATTTTCTAGCATTGGGCCCGTTCGAGCCCGCTGCCGAGTCGCAAACCAGCATCACGGTTCAGCAAGCCAAGCGGTTGCTGCACCGCGGCTTGCAGGGCGACCCGGGGTTTCGAAAACTGCGGCTCGTTCGCCATGGCTGTTTCCAAGAGGACTGCATCGGAGCCGTGGTCGAAAATCGAGAACAAGCCGAAGCGCTCCGCGGGCTCTTGAACGCGGGTAAATACGGGCGCACGGACAACCACTGCCTGCCGCCACCGATCACGCGGCCATTCCCAGTGCCGTGAGCATGCGGCCGAAGCGCGCCGGTTTGATCGTGATGCCGAAAGCCGGGTCCGGGCGCGCCTGACGAGTTGTCGTCAGCCACGCACAGCGGGAGAATTTGGCACTCACGACGAGGCGGGGACGGAACCTCGACACCTGAGAGGTGGACGGAAAGCGCCCACGGGCGATGGCGCTCGCGGCTCAGTGAAACGAACTTCGTGCGCTCGCGCCGCGAGTGCCTTCGCAAGGCCGTCCAATACTAAGAGAGCTCGCGGTTGGATCGCGGGGCTGAGCCGAAGCGGCGTCGGTCAGAAGAATCCGACGGTTTTCGATCAGCCACGCTCGAGTTGCCGGGCGGCGGCGTCAGCGGTGTCTTCGGGTCGCGTGTTGAAGGCGATCGCCGCGTTCGGCGCGGCCTTGTGGATGATGTTCACCACGGTCTCGAACAACGCCAGGCTTTTTGGCGGGAGCCTCAGGCCGCCCCCGATCACCACGCAATCGTAGGCGGCGCCCTTCAGCGCACTTTCCAGCAGGGCGCTTCCGGCTGCATCGGGCGTGATCATGCACGTGTCGCCTTGCCAACCCCGCTGCTCAATCTTCGAGACGCCAAGCGCAATCCCGGCGTTGATCTTTTCGGCATTGAACCCCGGCGGCAAGGAGGGGTCCGAGAAATCGACCGTTTCAGGCTTCTGGCCCACGAACAGTATACGCTTCATGTTTGTTTCTCCGTTCGAGTAGTGATGATGGAACGTGGTGGAAGAATCGCTCGCCGCCATTGGTAGTGAGCGCGTGACGGATATCCACCGAGCTTGCGTGAATCGATTTCATGGTGCGATCGCCTTCATGTGCAACGCTAGCCGCGTCGACGCCGAAAATCACGGCGTTAGCTTGTCATGTGGCTGTCATCGGTAACTCGGGCGGCCGCCGAGTGCGGCCGGAATGTCGGTTTGGCGCCGCAGCGAGCACGTGGCTGACAGCGAGGTGGAGGTATCGCTGGAATTGACGAGCAGGTTCGGAGGCCACCGCCCCGGCAAGCGCAAAAAAAGCCCCGGTCCCGCTGGAGAACACTCAGAGCAAGGTCGCTCCCAGCTCAGTTTGACTCCGGGCGAACGCCTGCGTCACGTGCAGGGAACGATCGACCTCGTGCACAAAGCCAAGCGCGTGCCGGATGGCGATCGTCGTGAAGGAGCAACTCAACCGCCCGAAGGATCAAGCCATGCTCGTGCTGCTCCGCGCGACGCTGGACGAGCTCCAAAAGCGTCGCCGCTAGCCGAGCGAGCCTCTTCCACGCCACCACCCCAAAAGCCAACCAACGGTGGCTCTTTCGGATGGCCACGCGACTCGGCCCACCTCGTCGTGGCCTTCGGCGTCGCGTCCCGGTTCAGCCTTGCCTGGGCTTGATGAACTGTCCTACCTGGGGTAGGATAGTTCTATGCTCAAGTCGAACGCTCGGAAGCCCACGCGCCGTGCGGGGTCTGTGAGCGCGCCGCACAGGCAACGCGCAAAGAAGGT
>JBDTYJ010000389.1:0-5073 GCA_040005755.1 Pseudomonadota bacterium | reverse complement strand
CGCTGTGCGCGGGGTTCATGTCCAAGTGCATCGCGTACGAGCAGCCGGCTTGGCGTAAGGCCTTGCCGAGCGTCGGCCCGTCGATTTCTTCACCCCAAGCGTAGTACAGGTGACCTGCAGCAGTGACACACAGGGCGGTGCGCTGGGTCATCACGCTGGTGCCTTCGATTTGCCAGCCCCACAGCCGCCTGCCGGTCGGGTTGGCCACGCCGTCTTCCACCAGCGGGTCCAGATTTTGGCGAAAAGACAGGATATCTGCTGGAATTTCAGCGCTGGGTGGCCAGCTGCCGAGGCCCACTTCGGAGGCGTCGTTCACGATCACCGTGGCGCCGCCCTTCACTGGTGGCAGCAGCACGCGGCGGTTCACCATCATGCCGTACGCGCCATGTTGAGTTTTGAAGGCACCGTTGAACGTTCCTACGACGCGGCCGTACACCGCCGGGTCTTGCGGCAGGTGACCTTCACCGGGCGAGCCGGTTGTTGGCTTCGGATCCTCGTAACCCGCTTGCATGCCGAGCTCGAGCTGCCGCATGTCCATCGCGATCAACACCAGCTCGGAATACGGGCGATCTGGATCGGGGCGAATCACGGTTCGATAAAAATAGGCCGGCGGTTTCACGCCGCCCGGCACGCCGAGCATCGGCTTCAAAAAGCCATACGTCACGGGCGTCCATGCGCCTTCACCTGGCTTCGGATCCTTCCAAATGGACGGCACGGGCGGCGGCGGCCACGAATCAGCGGCGTGCTCGAAGTCACTGCCGTCCAGCACTTTGGCGACGACCTGCTCCGGTGCAACCGTCGAAAGCACGCTCTGTTGCTTGGACGCAAAGAGCTTGAAGCTCATGCGTTTGAGGTCGTCTTTTGCGCCAAAAACCTTATTTTCCAGCCAGGTCACGACTTCCGCCCCGACCTCGGCACGCACCGTATCGACCAACCATAAGATGAGCGGCTTGGGCACATGCACTTCGGGCACGGCGCGTGCAGCGTACGGCTCCCCGCCATCCAGTGCGCGCAAGGAGCGCTGCTCGGTTTCGTAGTGCAGCCCGCGACCCTTGTCCCCGAAATCCACGTCCAGGCTCGGCGGGTTGAGTGTCAGCTTGGCGCTTTGCGCCGGAACATCCAGCACGATGTTGGTGCGCCCGAGGCCTGCGAAGCTGCCTGTGTCCTGATAAGAGTTAATCGCGAGCAGGATGCGATCCAAAAATTTCTCGGGCTTGTCCGCGCGGCGAATGCCATTCAAATCCAGCACGCTGAGCCCTTGAATACGACCGTAGGACAATGTCGCGAACGTTGCCCGGTTGCCGCGGGCTTCGAGCGCGGCGTCATCACCAACCGGTGTGTCCGTCACGTTGCGCAAGGCATTCACCGACAGTGGTTGCCCGTCTAGGGTGACGCGCACGCGTGCACGGTACAGATCGCGCGCCTCGCCCGCGCGCGGCGCGCCCAAGAACAACACGTGCCGGCCCAGCACCAGCTCTTCGAGGGCTCCCGGGCTCTCCTCCCAGATCACCTCTTCCGGTTGGACCACGCCGCCGGTCGCGCCGCCGAGCAGCTTCGCCAGACCCTCCACCGAGCGTTCGGGGGGCGTGGGCGCAGCACAGCGCAGCACCCCGGCGCAGAGTGCCACGAGCCCGAGCAGGAGCCCGCGCCGCTGGAAAAAGATCGACGGAAACTTCATCACGAAAGCCCCGCGGGTCTACTTTCGGCAGGCCTTCGGCGCAAGTACCGGTCGCGAATCGCGCTCACCCCCCTTGTGACGAGTCGT
Source organism: Pseudomonadota bacterium (assembly GCA_040005755.1). Lineage (GTDB taxonomy): Bacteria > Myxococcota_A > Polyangia > Polyangiales > Polyangiaceae > PMG-095. The sequence continues at coordinate 3,308 of JBDTYJ010000389.1, read as the reverse complement.
GCCCGCTGATAACCGGAGGTCGTCTTGGCTGCGAGTAACCTAAAAGTACGGCTCTTGACCGCCGCGGTCGTAGTGCCTCCGCTGATGTGGCTTTTGTTCCTGGGGCCGGCCTACGGCTTCTTCTTGCTGGTGATGCTGGCAGCAGCCATCACCGCGGATGAGCTGTTCCGCATGACGCATCCCGACGACTTCGTGGCGCGTGCGATCGGCATCGCGACCACGCTCGCTGTGTCGGTCAGCTTGTATCTGTGGGGCACGGATCCGCGCGTGCTGCTGACCGTGCTCTTCATCGTCCCACTCATGGGCTTGATGGTTCCGTTGTGGCGGCTCGGCGACATCACGACCGCGGCAGCACGCACGTTTGCCGGAGTGGGAGGGCCGCTATACATCGGTGGTCTGCTGACGGCGCTCGCGCTCCTGCGGCGCGACGCAGGAGCGGTGGGCCCGCACTACGTGTTCATGTGCTTGACGTTCGCGTGGCTCGCCGACACCGGCGGCTACTTCTTTGGTCGCTTCTTGGGCAAGACCAAACTGTATGAAGCCGTGAGTCCAAAGAAAACGCGGGCCGGTTTCGTGGGCGCGTTGCTGGGCGCAGAGCTCGGCGGGCTGCTCGGTCATTTCTTCTACCTACGCAGCATTCCGCTCACGCACGTGATCCCGCTGGCATTGGTGTGCGGCGCGCTCGGTCAATGCGGGGATCTCGTCGAGTCCTTATTGAAGCGCTCGACCGGCATCAAAGACTCCGGCTCCATTATCCCGGGGCACGGCGGCATGTTCGACAGAATCGACGCGCTGCTGATCGTCTCGCCCGTGGTTTATTTGTACTTCCTGTGGGCAGGCGTCCGCGTTTAGACATCGCTTGGGGTGACCGGGGTCGTTCCCTTCGCGCCGCGGGAATGACTATCCCAGACTGGTACCAGCGAGACGTGGCCGTGGTGCGCGCCGCCGGCGAGTGCGCTAAACGCGAAACATAGCTTACCTTTTTGCCGAGCGGTTCCGTTACTGGAACAATAACGGCATGCAGTCTGCACCCCCTAGCTCCAGCCCTGCTCCTTCACTCGCCCCGCACGCGCCCAAGTACGAGTTCTTCAAGGTCATTCAGGGCTACCTGGATGACGCCAGCAAGCTGATCCAGATGCCGGAATACATCCGCAGCATCCTCAGCCAGCCGAAGAACGAGATCATCGTGCACTTCCCGGTGCGCATGGACAGCGGCGAGTACCGCGTGTTCAAGGGCTACCGCATCCAGCACTCGAACATTTTGGGTCCGTACAAGGGCGGCATTCGCTATCACGAGCATGCCTCGCTCGACGACTTCAAGGCGCTCGCGGCCATGATGACCTGGAAGTGCTCGCTAATGAATCTGCCGTTCGGCGGCGGCAAAGGCGGCATCAAGTTCAATCCGCACGGCGTGTCACGCCCGGAACTGAGCCGCATCACCCGGCGCTTCGTGCACGCGCTCGGTTCGAACATCGGCCCCGACTACGACATTCCTGCGCCCGACGTGGGCACCAACGCCCAAACCATGGCCTGGGCGCTCGACACCTACATGAACTCGGTCGGCATGGTGTCCAAGCAGAGCGTGATGGGCGTGGTTACCGGTAAGCCGGTAAGCAGCGGTGGCACCTACGGTCGCGAGAAAGCCACCGGCCAAGGCTTGGTGCATTGCATCTTGGACTGGGCGGATCGCGCGCGCTTCGACGTCAAGGGCAAGAAGCTGATCGTGCAGGGGTTCGGCAACGTTGGCGCGAACGCGGCGGTGTTACTGAGCCAGCTCGGTGTTTCATTGGCCGCGGTGGGTGATCACACCGGCTACTTGTACAACCCAGAAGGGTTCAACGCTTACCGGCTCAAGCAGTATGTCGAGCAAAACGGCTCGATTGCCGGCTACGCGAACGGCGCCAAGATTTCCCGAGAACAATTCTTTGCTACCCAAGCGGATATCTTCGTGCCGGCTGCGCTCGAAAATCAGATCGGCGTTGCCGAAGCCGAAGCCTTGCAAGTGCAGCTAGTCGCCGAAGGTGCGAATGGCCCGTGCTCACCCGAGGGTGAAGAAATCCTGAAGCGCCGCGGTATCGAGATCTTGCCGGATGTGCTGTGCAACGCGGGCGGCGTCACGGTCAGCTACTACGAATGGGTCCAGAACCGACGCAGCGAACAGTGGACGCTTCAAGAAGTCGACCAACGCCTCGAAATTGCCATGCACGACGCCTACGACCGCATGGCGCGCTTCGCTAAACTTCACAACTGCGACTACCGCCGCGCCTGCTACGCCGTCGCCTTGCAACGCCTGACGCAGGTGTATGCGGAGCGGGAAATCTTTCCCTGAGCAGCCGCATCACGCGCCGTCCCCAGCTTCTCCAGATCCTGTGGGTATCTCCGGCTGGAGATCCCGAGTCGTCACCGTCACGACACCGCGCGTCTGCGAACGCGTCAACGGTGTGGCAACCTCAGAACAGGCTTCGCGCAGCCTTTAGCAAGGCACTGTGCGCGGCCTGCTCGGCACCAAACCCAATACCGGAAGCGTCTTGGGTGTTTGCCGCATTGGAACGCAAATCACTATCGGATCACTATCACGCCGCGGACTTGATGATGCCCTTCAAGCGCTGAATGGCACGCGAGTGAAGTTGAGAAATTCTGGGTTCACTCACGCCGAGCTCAGCGCCCAAGTCCTTGAACTTTACGCCGCGGAAGTAGTGTTGCGACACGATGTGACGCTCGCGCTCGGGAAGTTGTTCGACGGCTTTCGCGAGGGTCTCTTGGGCGAACTTGGCAGCGACGGCGGCTTCACTGCTGGAGGCATCGGCCAGGCAGCGGTTCTGCTCCCACTCACTTACGTCGTCGAAGCGCACAACGGCGGGCGGAGGCACGTAGGCATCGGTGCCGCTGGCGGCTTCGGCCGCAGCACGAGCCCGACGCGGGAGCCAATCTTGAGCGCGCAGCTCATCCAGGATTGCGCCGCGAATGCGCACCCGCACGTACCACTCGAAGCTTTCGCTCGGGCCATCGGGGTGACGGCGAATGGCGTCCCAGAGCCCGCTCATGCCAGCGGCAATCAGATCTTCACGCAGCACGTTACGCGGCAGCTTGCGTTGGAACCCGCCGGCAATCTTGCGGACCAACGGCTCGTAGCGAAGCAGCAGCTCGGCGCTGATCTGCGGGTCCATGCCGCGCGCATTCTTGCTGCGGGGGCCACGGGCCACGACGACCGTGGCCGGGAACTCCATCGCGGGGCGGTGGGCTGCGCGGGCAGCCACAGGGGCGTGACGGCGCGCCGGGCGGGGCGCCAAAGAGGGGCGAAGGACAGC
>JBDTYJ010000388.1:0-5085 GCA_040005755.1 Pseudomonadota bacterium | reverse complement strand
GTTCTGGGACCCGGCGCGCACTTGCCACGCGCGAAAAAGCGCGACATAAGCGGGCGATGAGCGGTCACGGTCACGACGACGGCAACGAGGCCCACGAGGCCCACGACGACCACCACCACCACGAAACGACCTCGGACGATTTTCCCGATGACGAGCCGCGCTCGCCAGGCTGGCTGCCGTTGCTCGGCGGGCTGCTGTTTCTGGCTGGAATCCTGGCCTTCTTCGTCTTCACGGGAAGTGACGCCGCCGCGGACGGCAGCGCGCCCGCCGCCATTCAGTCGGCCGCGGCGGTGCCCGCGCCCACCGCGCCGCCCGCGCGAGCTCAGGCGGCCGGTCGGCCGGCGATGCGCTTGCCCGCTGGTTTGCAGTTTCCGCCGGCTCGCGCGCCCGGGGCAGCGCCCCAGTAGCACTTTGGCGGGCGAAAGCGCTCGCCATCTCTGAAGTTTGTGTGTAAGTACCCGCACCTCCTGGGGCCTTAGCTCAGCTGGGAGAGCGCCTGACTGGCAGTCAGGAGGTCATCGGTTCGATCCCGATAGGCTCCACAAAATCTCCAGGATACCTCGACGGCTGCTCTTCTGAGCGGCCGTTGCGGTTTTTAGCGCCGACTACACCAGCCGTTCAACGCGGCGTGAGATCGAGCTCGATGCGATCAGCCGGCAGCTTGCTGCTCGCGAGCTCGCTCGCGAATGGATCGTGATCGGCGTTGCCGGTCGCGCTCAGCTGTGGGGCTGGGAAAGCGCATTGCTCAGCCAGCGTCTGCGCGACGGCTGCGGCGCGCGCGGCGCTGAACGTCCACGCGTTCGCGTAGCTCTTGCTCAACGCGGCCGGGACCGCAGAACCCGGCGCCATGGAAGCGCCCACCGCCAGCGATTTTGCGCCCGAGCTTTTAACGATGTCACACAGCACGCCACGCGCCGCGGGCGTGACGTCCAACCGCTGCGGCTGGAAAAGCAGCGCGCTGTCCAAGGCGACGAGCAGCGTGCCTCCGTTCGCCACAATGGCGACTGCGTTCTTCTTCACGAGCTTGTCGAGCTTGCTGGCGAGCGTCGCGCGCGCCCCTTCTTGATGACCTGCGGCGCTGTTCTGAGCGCTGAGTTTTTGATCGCGTTCGGCGCGCAAATGATCGCGTTCCAGCAGCGCAGCGTTGAGCTCTGCGGTCGTCTTGGCTGCGTCGTCGGAAAGCGTCTGCGACTTCTGAGCCAGGTCGCGGTATTGCGCGTCGAGCTTTTGATGAGCGCGATACAGCGGCAGGTAATAAGCAGCGACGAACGTGGCCGCTCCGACCACGAACAAACCAACGAATACGCGCCCCCAGCGCGTGCCGCGCGATTGAGCGTAGGGTCCAAGATCGGAATCGGCGAGGTCTTCCCAAGCTGCTTTACGCGCCATGCGTCGATTAGACGTTTTTCGCCGCAGCTTGACCAGCGCAAGGCGACCTCACTGAACACCTTGCGAGCATTCAGCGGTTCAAAAGTGCAGGCTCGCGCAAAACCATGCCCTATCGTGGCAGCGATGTCTCGCGGCGCGGAACTTAGACTGCTAAACTCGGGCGCATGAGGGCTGAAGCGGTCAGTTGGGACGATTGGTCGACGAGCAATGCGACGCCGGTTCAAGACGCGGACAAATGGCACGTCGCGCTCGCTCCGGACGAGGTGAAAGTTGTCTCACTCGAGCAGCTCGATGATTTGTTCCGGCTCTCGATCGTGGATGCGGAGACCAAGGTTTGGCAAGAAGGCATGACCGAGTGGCTACCGCTTCGCGTTATCGCGGGCATTGAAGACGACGCGCCGCCAGCACAGCCAAAACGCAGCCGGCCGAAGCCACCGTCACCGCGCTCTGCCCCGCCGCCACCCAGGCCGGCGACGCGCGCGCCGGTCGCCCCCGCGCCGGTGTACGCGCAGCCGGTCGCCCCCGCGCCGGTGTACGCGCAGCCGCTCGCCTTCGCGCAAACGCAGAACGCGTTCGTGGCCCCGGTCGCGCCACGAATCACCAGCGTCCAGCCGCTAGTCGTGAACCACGCGCCGCGGCAAGCCGCAACGGGCGGTGGCGGCTTCGGGCGGTTGTTGGTCGGTCTGGCTTTGCTCGCGGGGGTGAGCGTCACCCTCTATCGCAACGACGTGCTGCGCGACGCCGCGCATTCACTGCATCAAGATCGGTTGTACGCGCGCTTGCAGGAGTCGCTCGGCGGTCCCTCGTTCGGCACACTGGCATCGCTCGAGCAGAGCGGCACGGTCAGCCGCTTGTCGGCGGCGCTGCCGGCGGCGCTGCCGGCGGCGACAGCAACCATCGCCGAGCCAGCCGCGCTGGCAGCCCCGAGGCACGAGCCCAGCCCCGCGCCGGCGAACACGGAGAGCCCGCCGGTAGTCGCGCTGGAGTCGTTACGACAAGAAAACGCGACGGGAGCGAAGGCCGCGCTGGCCGCCGCTCGCCCGGATGCAGTAGCGAAACCAGCCGCGCCAACCAAACCCCAAATTCAGGCAGCTGCGCCTACTCCGGTGTTCAAAGCCGCAGTCGCCAAAGCAGAACCCGCCCCGAAGGCGCCATCTGCCTCGAAGGCGCTGACTGCTCAGAAGGCAGCGGCTCCCAAGAACGACGCGGACATGTCGCCACGCGAACGCCTCAATGCGGCGATCGGCGCGTCGGTGACTGCGAGCCCAGCGGCGGGCAAGAATAACAAAGCCAAGGCGGCTAGCGAGTACGACCCGCTGAATCCCAAGCTTTGAACGCAGCTCGGCTCAGGGGGGGCCCGCCGAGTCTTCGCGCTTGGTGCGAACCCAGGTAGACGGCGCCGTCTTGCTGCCGCGCAAGCGCAAGCCAGCCTTCCACAGCACGTAAACGGGTGCGAGCCCGAGATCCAACAAGCCGCGCATGCCGGTGCCAGAAACCATCCAGCCGCGCAGCACGTACAGCATCACGGTCGAAACAGAGAACGCGAAGCTCAGCGTGCTGAGCATGAAGGAGTGCAGCGCAACGGCGAGCGCGAGCGTTACCATCAAGCCAAAGACAGAGGCCACGGCCAGCCGCGAGAGCGGCGGAATCAGCAGATCGCACGCCAGGTCGAAGAGCACGCGGTTGCCAGCCAGCCCTGCGCGCAGCAAGCGGCCAGCGTGCTGAGAAATCAGCTGTTTTCTGCCGTCTTCCCAGCGCCGGCGCTGGGAGCTTGCGGCGCTCGCCGTGGACACCATTTCCCCGTACACGTGGGCTTCGTCCGCGTAGAACACGCGCTGCCCGGCTTCACCCAAGCGGATGCCGTATTCGACATCCTCCACGATCGAGTAGGCGTTGTGCGGTACCTGCTTCAGGATTTCCGCGCTGAAGCACATGCCGTTACCGCGCAGACCACAAGAAAGCTCGCAGCGCTCACGCGCGCGCGAACGCACGATGTGAAACGCGCCGAAAGCGATCGCGATCAACCGCGTGCGCCACCCTGCATCGGGATTGCGGACGGCGTAGTCCGCCTGGACCGCATGCGCGCCGAGATCGCGGCGGACGGAAAACGCACGCAAGATGTTGGGCGAGACCAGCGTGTCAGCATCGACGACCGCAACTGCGTCGACCTCAGGCGGCAATTGCTCGAATGCGTAGTGGAGCGCGTAGCCTTTGCCGCGAAGCTCCTTGTCTTGTCGCTCGAGCACGACGGCGCCCGCTGCACGCGCTTGCTCGGCCGTATCGTCCACGCAATTGTCGGCGACGACCAGCACGTCGAACGCTTGCCGCGGATAGTCGATTGCCAGCAGGCTGTGCACGGTGGAACCGATGCCGGCGCTCTCGTTGTGCGCTGGGACGATGAAACGAAAGCGGCGCGGCGCGCCCACGGCGCGAGGCGGCGTCGGCCGGGCTGACAGCAGAGTCGCCCATAACAAGTAGCCCGTACCCAGCAGCACCGGCACGCTTGCGAGAAAGAGCAACAGATCCAAGGCGACTTTCACGCTTCGGTCTGTAAAGGACCCACGCCGCGCAAGCAAGTGGTCGGCAGGGACGACGCAGTTGCGCTGCGTGATGCGGAGTGGCGGCACGCTGGCGAGCTGCGTAAGCGTCCTTCGAGGCTGGAATGTACGTTTACCCGTCGCTGTTACGAAACCGAGCGGGAATCCGGGAACGGCGGATTCTTTCGCGAGCGCTGGCTTGATGGTCGGCAGGGTGCCGGGCTACCATCGGCGCAACGTGCCTCCTTTCAAGAAGTCTTCGCTGCTCGTTGCGCTGCTGGCCGGGCTGGTCGTCTCTTCGGCTGGCTGCGCTAGCGTCGGCCAGTTCGTGTGGTTTTACGACGTGCCCCCGACGGAATGGGGTGCCGGACCGGGCGAGTACGTCATTGGCGTCGGCGACAGCATTGCGATTCGGGTCTACGAACAAGAAAACTTGTCGGGCACGTTCAAGATTCGTCGCGACGGCCGCATCGCGCTGCCGCTCGCCGGCGAGGTCGTCGCGGCTGGCAAGCGGCCATCGGAGTTCAGCAAGGAGATCGAAGGCAAGCTGAAAGAGTTCGTCGTCACGCCGCGCGTAACGGTAAACGTCGAAACTTCGCAGCCAATTTCGGTCGCGGCGGTCGGTGAATTCGGCAAAGGCGGAACGATCACGCTCGAGCCCCCGGCCCGCCTGATCGACGCCGTCGCGCAAGCGGGTGGGCCGAGTAATTACGCGGACAAATCACGTATCTTCGTGCTCCGTCAATTCCCGACGTTTCAGCGCATTCGCTTTGAATACCAGGCGATTTTGCACAACGACGGGCGCGCTGCGGAATTTCCGCTGCGCACAGGCGACGTGTTGGTTGCTGAGTGAGCCTGAGCAGAGCTCGCGCTCAGCGCGCGCGAGCTAGCTTCCGAGCCACGAAGCCCTTGATCCGCGCGATTTGCTCTTTTTCGAGTCCGCCGCTGCCCCACAAGGCCAAGCCATAGGCAACGACCGCGATCGGCGCGCTCACGAAGGGCGACATGAAGGGGTGCAATAGGCGCGAGACAACCGCCATCACGCCACCCGAAACGAGCGCGAGAAGCAGCGTGCGGACAAGCCGGCGATCGAACACGCCGCGGGGCGTGAGCGCGATGCCACAAGCTACGACCAGCGCCTCGCTGAGCACAGCGGCAA
>JBDTYJ010000387.1:0-5117 GCA_040005755.1 Pseudomonadota bacterium | reverse complement strand
CTAACGTTCGTTCTGAGCCAAGATCAAACTCTCCAGTTTGAATCTTTCGGTGAACGCAGCGGAGTAAACCACCGCGTTACCATTATGCTCTCTTAGTTTCGAATACTCACTCGGCTGCTCTCCGAAACGGAGAAGCGAACCTCATGATTTATTACGAGGACCCACGACGATTCTCATCGCGGGTAATAGGATTCAGTTTTCAAGGACCGAGGGGAAGGTTTTTCCTTCCGAGCGGGTCGCGGTGTTTAGTCTGTCTCGTCTTTGCTGTCAAAGACTTTGTGAGACTTTCTTTTCACCGTTTCCGCTGCGGGCCGGGTCTTCTGCCTCGAGTTCCTTGCGGAACTTCGGGGCGTCGGGGGTCCGAAGCGGGTCGCGGTATCTAGTCTCTGTCGTCTTTGCTGTCAAAGACTTTCTGAAACTTTTTTTCCGCGTCCCTCTTCGAATCTTTCCGGGCCCAGCCGAGGCGGCTGGGCTTCGGTGGGGTCCGAAGCGGGAGGCGGTGTATGCTCCCGCTTACCCCCTGCCGGCAAGTACTTTTGTCACTATCTGTCATTTTCCAAAAAACGCCGCAGTTTCATGGGGTTCCGATCCGAAAAGACTCGTCTTTTGTACAGTGATCGGCCGATCGGAAGGTTCAAAATGCGGTTTGTCGGCGCCTTTGGGCTGCTGCTGTGGGTGTGCGTGGGCGTTGCCAACGCAGTCCCAGCGGCTGCCTCCCCCCCAACGGCCTGCGGACGCCCGGGGAAAGCCCCCTGTCCTCTTCAAGCCTGGATGCGCGCGCAATTCGCCAGGCCGTACGCGACGCGGGACTTTGACCAGCTTGCGCGAAACGCCGCCGCCCTCGCCGCCCTGAACCCAAACCCCGTCGGCTGGAGTGAGTGGACTTCGTTCGCGCGCGCCGCCGAACAAGCCGCGCGTGCTCACGACGATGAGGCGCTGTTGCAGTCGTGCACGCGTTGTCACCGCGCTTACCGTAAGGAATACGTCGAGCAGTATCGAGAGCGAGCGTTCGCTTCGAGTCACGACGCCATGTAGGCAAATGAACTACGTCGCGTCGTCCGCAAACCAAAAGCCGAGGGGTTCGCGCACGAGCGAGAGCTCTGCGCCATTCGGCAGGCGTGCGAGGTAGCCGTGCTCGCGGGGCGCGAGATCATCGCTGCGGTAGCGGCCGAGCACAGTGACACCGTGCCAGGACCCCTCTAGCCAGATTGCGTGCGGACGGCGTGGGTTTTGTGGGGACGGACGAATGCGCACGCGCGACCAACGCGCGCCGCCTGGCCTGAGCACGCTCTGGATGCCCGCTTCCGACTCGAGCTCGCGAATTGCTTGCAGCACCGCGCGACGCGATACGGACGTGGAATGACGCAGCAGCTCGAGCACAATGGCATAACCATCGCCTAGGCCGAGGATCGCGTAGCTGCGCGTGCCGGTGCGAATGCGAATGTCATGCACGTCGCTGAAGCCGGGTACATCTGCCGTGCGCGTAAAAGCGAGCACTAGCCGCAACTCGGCGGCGGCGACGCGAATTTCATATGGGGAAATCCGCCCGGCGTAGTCGACCGTTTCACCTTCTTTGTCGACGAGCGCAGCGGCGTGCGCGGAGCAGCCCTCGCACAACCGCCAGAGAATTGCGCTGAACGGCGATGCTTCCTGATCGCGGTCGACGGCCACGCGACCGCGCGCCCTCATTCAATGACCTGAACACGCGCCGTTAAGTCATCCGCTGAGCGGGCGATCTGCACCGAACCGCGCGCGGAAAGCTCCTTGAGCAGCGCTTGCTTGGCAGCTTCGGCGCGTTGTTTGAGCAGTTGGTCGTTCAGGCGAACCCGCCGTTCGGCGGCCGATACGCGCAGCTCCGGGAGGTGCGCCTCGCACAGAATGACGTGGTAACCGAAGGCTGATTTCGTGGGCTCGCTGATCTGGCCGACGGCGAGCTCATTCGCGGCCCTCGCGAACGCAGGGTCGAAACGCTGGTCGGCGGCGTCTGGCGGCGCGCCCTCGGGGTAGTAAGTCCTGCCGTCCGGCGTGACCGCAGGCAGGCGCTCGACACGCACCTCCACCCCCTCATGCGGGACCGCGCGCGCGGCTGTCATGAACGCTTCTGGGTCGGTGATACCGAGCACGGCGCTGCGAATGCGCTCCGCGACCGCGCGCGCTTTTGCGTCCGACGCCGGAGCGTCGACGAGAACCACCGCGTGCATGGTGCGACTGCTCGGGGGGCGATCGAAATCTTGCCAACGGCGCGCGGTGAGTTCGGTGAGCTCCGCTTCGGTGGCGGGGCCGCGAGCCAGAGCATCGGCTTTCAAGCCTTCCAACACCGCGCGAGCGAACGCGCTGCGTTCGGCGACAGGGAGCAGGCCGCGCTCGGCCAGCCGCGAGCGAGCGGCCGCGGCGAACAGCGCGTCACTTACTGCGCGAGCGCGAGCAACCTGGAGCGATACCCCTTGGACCTGGGCGATGCGCGCCACGGTGCTGAGCGCGATCGGATCTGAGCCGACTTGGGCGGCAACGGCGGCGGGCAGGTGCGCCTGTTGCGAAAGCGGGGCGGGCGCGGCGCCGTTCGCGGAGCAAGCGAGCGCGCCGACGCACGACACGCACAGCCAGCGCCGGCAAGGCTTCATCGCGCGCCCGACCTCGGGCGCAGCAGCTCCACCGCAGAGCGCAGGACCAAGCCACCAACAGCCAGCCAGTACAACGCTGCCAAGTCTCGACGCTCGCCCAGAGCGGCTACACCCATCGCGAAGGCCAAGCCTGCCCCCAAGACCAGGAGGATGCTGAGTGCGTCGATCACCTTGCTCATGTGCAGAACCGAAAGCTCGCCCAGGCGCCCATCGGGGCTACGCAACTCAACCCTAACGAACGACTAACCACAAGAACCCGAGCGCGAAGACTAGCGCAAGCAGCGCCAGCGGTACTGCTGCAGAATTGAGGCGCTCGCCAGCCGGGGGCAGCCCTTTACGTTGACCCACCGACATAGCGACGCGCGCGCCGACGGTAATGGTCAGGATCGCAGCTAGGATGGCCGCCGCGTGAGCGAACAAGGCGCGTTCGGGCTCTGCCACCCGAAAAGCGAGAAATATCGGCACAAACGCGCAGGCTACGATCACCCCGAACACAATGGGGGTGCCGCGCTGGGGCTTGCCGCGCGGCTGCAGCGGCGGGCCAGGGATGACGTTCGGACCATCTTCCGGGACGGCACCGCGCCTCCGCAGCGAGCCCCAGCCGAGGGCGTACAGGGTGAAGGCAACGGCGCCGAGCGCCGACAGCAACGGGTCATTCGGGTTCTGCAAGAGGCCAGCCCCCAACAACACCCAGGTCAGTAGCGAGCAGCCGAGGAACGAAAAAATCCCCAGGCAGCGGGCGAGGACTGGCCGCTGGCTGACGAATAGCGGGGCCGCGAGCAGCGAGACCAGCGCGAGCAGCGCGGTTACTCGCGTTGCCCCCGACGCGCGCTGCTGGGCAGAGGGCAGTGCGACCGTGGTTAGCCAGGCGTACAAGCCCGGCAAGACCGTGCTCGCCCGTTCCCGAAGCGCTCGCAACGCATTCGGAACCGGGCTCGCTGGAGGGGGCGGGCCCGAATCGGTCCGGGCGGCACCCAGCTCGCTCACTTGCTGGCGCGCCCAGCCTGTTCGACGAAGTTCAAGAAGGTGAGCACGGGATGACCCGTCCCGCCCTTGGGATACATGCCCTTGGCACGATCAGCCAACACGGGCCCGGCAACGTCGCAGTGGATCCAGGGAAATTTCCCGACGAATTCACGCAAAAAGAGCGCGGCGCTGATGGAACCGCCCCAGCGATCGGCGGTGTGCTTGAGATCCGCGATGTCGCTCTTGAGTTGTTCGCCGAGCTCCTCCAAGAGCGGCATGCGCCAAAACTGTTCGCCCGCGGTGCGCGCGGCCTGTTCGAGCGAGCGCGCCATGTCTTCATCGGTGGCGTAAAAGGCGGAGCAGGTCTTGCCGAGCGCCACCAGCGCGGCGCCGGTGAGCGTGGCCGCGTCGATGATCATGTCGGGCTTGAGCCGCGTGGCGTACGTGAGCGCATCTGCCAGCACGAGGCGCCCTTCGGCGTCGGTGTTGACGATTTCCACCGTCTTGCCGTCGAGCGAGGTGAACACGTCCGCGGGGCGATACGCCGCGCCGTCAGGCATATTTTCAGCTGCGGCGATGATTGCGTGCACTTCAACGTCCGGCTTTACGGTGGCGACGGCGGCAATGGCACCGAGCACTGCGGCGGCGCCGCCCATATCCGATTTCATTTCCCCCATGCCCGCGGCGGGCTTGATGCACAGGCCGCCCGAGTCGAACGTGATGCCCTTGCCCACGAACACGATCTTCTTGTGCTTCTTCTTGGGCACGTAGCTCAGGTGGATGAAACGCGGCTCGTTCTCACTGCCCTGACCGACCGCGTAGTGCAGGTTCATGCCCGCGGCGAGAATGGCCTTTTTGTCCAACACCTTGATCTTGAGCTTGTGCTTGCGGGCTACGCCACGGGCCACTTCCGCGAGCCCTTCGGGCGTGAGCACGTTCGGCGGTTCGTTTACGGCATCGCGCGCGATAGCCACGGCCTCCGCGATGGCGACGCCCAAATCCAACTGCTTTTTTTGGGCCGCGCTGGCGTTGCCTTTGGCCAGGTGAATCGCGACCTTGTTGAGCTCCGCCTTTGGTTTGCGGTCACCCGTGAAATACTTGGTGAAGCGATACGCGCCCAGCGCCACGCCCTCGCCAACGCTGCGCAGGTCGAGCTCGACCTCCGGTAGGGCTATGTGCACGATGCGCGTCGCGCCGCCGGAGTTGGCCCGCACCGCGCCCGCGAGCGAAGCGCGCACGCGGGTGGCGTCCAGCTCGGCAGGTTTCCCGAGGCCCAGCAGCACGAGCTTCTTCGCCTTCAGCTTGCCGAGCGAGGGCAGCTCCAATGCTTGATCGAGCTTGGCTTCGAACTCGACGGACTTGATGTGCTCGAACAGGGCGCCGCTTAGCATCTTGTCGAGCGCGATCAGCGCCGGGTGAGTAGCCAATGCGCCGTGGCACACGCCAACGATGAGCGCGTCACAGACGGCGCTGCTTGCCTCGCCCGTCGCCAATTGAATCTGTAGTGCCATGCTGAGCGAGTCTCCGATG
>JBDTYJ010000386.1:0-5118 GCA_040005755.1 Pseudomonadota bacterium | reverse complement strand
TTGGAGTTCCTGGAGAACCACATTGCGCCGCTCGCGACGGACGCGGACATGCTGTTCCTGCGCTACGTGGGGACCGACCCGAAAGTATTCGCTCAGTCGTTCGATCGCATGGCCATCGTGGAAGGGGAGCCGATTCCCGAAGGCAAGCGCGGCTTCTTGTTCTCGAAGTACGTGTACGAAGAGCAGGTCAAGCTCAAGACGGCGCGCGGCTTGGACAAGATCCACGAAGCCCTCCGCATGCGCGGCAAGCTGATCGCCAAGGATGAAGAGCTGCAGCGCTTGGTGCGTGAAGCCTCCACCCAGGTGAAAGAGCTGCTCTTGCAGTTGGACGCGCCGAAAACTCGGCTATTTCGTGAACGGCTGCAGGGTGCGCTCCACTCCACAGAGCCGGACGTGGGCAAGCTGCTCGGGCAATTCCTGAACACGAACGATCAAAATTTCGACGAACGCTACGCTTTCTTCTATCGCGAGCTCGCGCCGTCACTCGAGCTGTACCGCGTTCGCATCGGGGATACCTTGACCATCAAGGCCTTCACGCGCAGCGGCTATGTGCAGTCCGCAAACCTCAAGGTGTACGGCACGTTTGCCTTTAAGGGGCTCGAGAAATCACCCCAGGCCGGCACCATGAACATGATGGATTTGGTGTCCTTTCGCGAGCTTTACGGGTTCATGACGGACGACCGCGCCAAGGAAATTGCGGCGCTGCGTGCCAACTCCGGCGCCAAAGAAGTCTCGCGCGAGAACGCGGAGAGTGAGCTGTTCGGCGCTCCGGGAGAGGCCAGCCCGGCCGCTCCGGCTGCCGCCGCCGGTGATCTGGCGGAACAGCTATCCGGCCTTGCCGGCAGCCGCCGTCACGACGAAATGAAGCCGTATGACCCCTCGCAACTCGAGCAAGGGGTGATCCTGAATGCCGCGGTGATGCTCAAGGATGAAGCGCAGGTCCCACAAACCATTACGGCCATCGAGGCCGCGGGCAAGCAGGCGGGCTTGCCGCTCAAAGCCATCAGCTGGCAAAAAGCGGCCGGTCTGATTGGTCAGTTCGCGACGTTGATGCGCGTCGTGCTGTACACGGCCGTATTGATCATTTTCGTCGTTGCGCTGGTGATCATCAACAACGCGCTCGTGATGGCAACCCTCGAGCGCGTGCGCGAAATTGGCACCCTGCGAGCGGTGGGAGCGCAGCGCCGCTTCATTATGGCCATGTTGGTGCTCGAATCCGTGGCCGTGGGCTTGCTGTTCGGCGCCGCCGGCACCGTGCTTGGCGCTGGATTCATCGCGTTGTTGGGCAAGGTGGGCATCGCCGCCGGCAATGACGTGATGATGTTCTTCTTCTCTGGGCCGCGGCTCTATCCCGCGCTGGCTTCTCACAACTTGATCGCCGCGCTGTGCATCGTGCTGCTCGTGAGCATCGTGTCCAGTGTTTACCCAGCTTGGATCGCCATGCGCATCAGCCCACGTGAAGCCATGCAATCGGAGGAATGATGATGTCTTCACTATTTTTGGATTTGCGCATCGCGTTCCTCAGCTTGCTCGAGCATCGCCGTCGCGCGTTCTTCTTGGGGGCGGCGGTGGCCGCTGTGACCGCGCTGTTGGTCTTGCTCAATGGCTTGTCCGCTGGGATCCGCAGCACGCTCGTGGACACCGCAACCACGTTGAGTACCGGCCATTTGAACGTGGGCGGCTTCTACAAGGTAACCTCAGGCCAAGCAGGGCCGGTGGTGGTCGACTACGAGAAGGTCAAAGAAACCGTGGTCAAGGCTCTGCCGGAGCTGGATTTTACGGTCGAGCGAGGGCGTGGCTGGGGCAAAGTAGTGAGTGACTCTGGCGCACTGCAGGCCGGCATCGGTGGCATCGATATCGCCCGTGAAAGCGCGTTCAAAGCCGTTTTACGTATCAAGAGCGGCAACCTTGACGACCTCGCGCAGCCCAATACGATTTTGCTCTTCGAAGCCCAGATCAAAAAGCTGAAGGTGAAGGTGGGGGACGCCATCACTATCTCGGCGCAAACCACGCGCGGCGTGGCCAACACCATCGACTGCCGCGTGGTCGCGGTCGCAGAAGACGTGGGCTTGCTTAGCCAGTGGAACGTGTTTGTCTCGAACGACTCGCTGCGTGCGCTGTATCAGCTGCGCCCGGGCGTCACCGGTGCGATTCAGATTCATCTGAAGCCGCAATACCAAAATAACCTCGCGCCGCTGGCCGCGCGGCTCCGCGCCTCCCTCGAGAAAGCGGGCTATCGGATGATGGCGCCCGATCCGAGGCCATTTTGGATGAAGTTCGAGAGCGTGACTCGCGAAGACTGGACGGGTCAAAAGCTGGACGTCACCTCTTGGGAAGATGAGCTGTCCTTCATGATGTGGACGCTCAGCGCGCTCAACGGAATTAGTGCAGTTTTGATGGTGATTCTGGTCGCCATCGTCATCACCGGGATCATGAACACCATGTGGATCGCCATTCGTGAGCGGACTCGTGAAATCGGAACGCTACGCGCCATCGGCATGCAACGCGGCAGCGTGGTGCGAATGTTCCTGTGGGAATCCTTTCTCTTGGGCGTCTTCGGCGCCATTGTTGGCGCTGTCGTGGGCGCTATGACTGCCGGAGTGTTGAACTCCGCGAACATTCACGTGCCGTTGTCAGTGCAACTGTTTCTGATGTCGGACACGCTCAAGTTGTCCGTTCTGCCCACAGCATTGGGCGGCGCCATCGCGCTGATTTCCATCGTTACCGGTCTTGCGGCTTTGTACCCGGCGCTGCGCGCGGCTCGTCTGAAGCCGGTGGACGCCATGTCTCATTTCGGCTGAGGTTTTCCCATGCAACGTAGAACTCTGGTCAAATCATTGCTCGCGGCATCGGCGCTGGGTTCGGCGGGCGCCTTGCCTAAAGTGGTCCAGGCTGCCCCTTCCAAGGCGGACATGGTCGCGCTGCTCAAGATCGTGGATGACCGCCAGCGCAACCAAGGTGATTGGCGCTCCAACGTGTACATGGAGCAAAAGGAGAAGGACAAGGTTGCGGTCGTGTACGAGGCGTTGGTGTTCCGGCGCAGCGCCGACCAACGCTTCATGATCTTGTTCACCAAGCCGAAGGCCTCACAAGGGCAGGGCTACCTGCGCATCGATCAGAACCTGTGGTTCTACGATCCCGCGGTTGGCAAGTGGGAGCGCCGCACGGAGCGCGAGCGCATCGGCGGCACCAATTCACGCCGCTCCGACTTCGACGAATCTCGATTGGCGGAAGAGTATGACCCTGAAGACAACGGTGAAGAAAAGCTGGGCGTGTACACCGCTCAGGTGATGACGTTGAAGGGGAAGCCGAATTTGGATTTGGCCTTTCCGGTGCTCAAGTTGTGGGTGGATAAGGCGACGAATAACGTGCTCAAGCGCCAAGAATTTGCGCTTTCTGGCCGTCTTTTGCGTACTTCCTACTACCCCAAGTGGCAAAAAGTCTTCAGTGAGTCGCGCGGCGCGGCCGTTTGGTACCCGCAGGAAATTCGCTTTTATGATGAGGTGGAGAAGCAGAACTCCACGTTGATCCTGATCAAGTCGGTCGACCTGAAGCCGCTCGAGGCGAACTTGTTCACGAAGGCCTGGCTCGAGAGCAAGGCGCGCTGAGTGCTGCGCCGTTCCACTTGCGTGTGCGCCGGCGTTGTACTGTCTGGGCTGCTACTCAGTGCTCAGGCGCGGGCGCAGGACCGTCCGTCCGAACAGGACCTGTTCGGTGCGCCTGCGGCTGCGCCTGCGGCTGCGCCCGCGCCGGCGCCGGCGCCTTCCGCCGCGCCTTCCGCGGCGCCGTCCGGGGAGGCGGTTCCTGCGCGGCCTGCAACCGCAACTGCGCCGCCCGCCGCCACCGGGGAACCAGCGACTCCGAGCGGCGCCGTTGCGGAGTCTCGCGACAATCAAATTTTGGGCAGCTCTGCGCGGGCGATGTTCAGCGAAGAGGCTGCCCCGGATGACCCGCTAAAAATGGGCGGGCAGCTGTATTTGCGGGCTCAGACCACCGCTACGCGCGGCCAAGCCCCCGGTGATTGGAGCTTCAGCTCGCCCTCATTGTTGGACCTGTACCTGGACGCGCGCCCCAATGATCGCGTGCGCGGCTTCGCGCTCGGTCGCATGGTGTTCGACCCAACGCTGCCGGCGAGCGCCTCGGATTCGCAGTCGATCGGCGCCGTCAGCGCTACCGGCGGTACCTCGGGCAGCCAATCTCTCTCGTCCTTGTTCGCGCGCCCCACGCGCGGCCCAAGCGCTAGTCTCGATCAACTTTGGCTGCGCTTCGATATCGCACACACGCTATTCGTCACGGCCGGCAAGCAGCACGTGCGTTGGGGCACCGGGCATTTTTGGGCGCCGACGGATTTTCTGCATTTGCGCCCACGCAACCCGTTGGATGTCTTCGATGCCCGCACCGGGACCACGATGCTCAAGCTGCATCTGCCCATCGAATCGCGGGCCTGGAACTTTTACGGCTACCTGCTGACCGAGAGCAACACTTCCACGCCCACCTTGGGCAAGGTCGCTGCTGCGGGCAGGGCAGAGCTCGTGCTCGGTCCAGCCGAGCTGGGCTTGGGCACGCTGGCGCAACGCTCCGTGAAACCCAAATTCGCCGCGGATTTGTCGTTCGGGCTGGGCGATTTCGATCTGTACGGTGAGCTCGGGTTGCGCTCCGGAAGTGAAATAGATCGCGTGCGTTACGACGCGGGCGCCATGCCGCCAGCCATGAACGCGCCGGCGAGCGAGGACGAAGCGCGTGCGCAGCTCGAGCAAGTGGTGGATGCGTATTACCCGGTGTACCGCTCGAACAGCTACAAACCGCAACTCGTCGGCGGCGCGAGCTACTCCCGCAAGTACAACGACAACGATGCGTTCACGGTAGGTGGCGAGTACTTCTACAACGCGCTCGGCTACGCGGACCCGTCCGCCTATCCCGGCTTGGTGCTGCCGCACGCAACGAGCCTCAATGACTCGGCGAATTTCTTCTATCTAGGTCGGCACTACGCCGCGCTGTACGTCAGCTTTCCGGCGCCGTACTCACTCGACAATCACACCTTCACGTTATCGACGCTCGGTAATCTTTCCGATCTCTCCTTCATCACCCGCTTCGACTACGCGCTCGTCGCGCTCACCC
>JBDTYJ010000385.1:0-5220 GCA_040005755.1 Pseudomonadota bacterium | reverse complement strand
GAACACGCCGGAGTGGCTGTTTCAGCGCTTGCCGTTTTTGTCGGGGCGGTAAGCGCCCGCGCGCCTCAGCGCAATTCGGCGTGCAGCAAAGGTCGGTGTCGTCGCGTCCGGTGTCGTCGCGTCCGGTGTCGTCGCGTCCGGTGTCGTCGCGCTCGCGGGCGTCCGCGACGCCTTACTCCTCGTTGAGCCGCTCCCTCGTTCATCGCCATTGAAGCGCTTGCGGCATCCATCCGCCCCGGCCCGCTCCATGGCGTCACGTAGGGCGCCAAAAAAAGGCGAAACGGACGTTGGAAGCCCAACGTCGATTTGCGGTTTTGGAAGGCACCCCGGTACGGCGCCAAAAAAAAGGCGAAACGGAAGTTGGAAGCCCAACGTCGATTTGCGGTTTTGGATGGCACCCCGGTTGCCCCACGGCCAGATTCCGAAGCACCAGCGCAGGGGTGCTGGGCTGCCCCCTGACGAAGGGCGCGTGGCTCGGTCGGCGTGCTCGCTCCGCTGCGCGCGCGGGCCCCCGGCAAGCGCGGCTGCGCCGCGCGGGGGGCCTACCCCGTGCGCGGCTGCGCCACTCACTCCCGATAGTGGCTCTGCTCCTCCAGCGCTTCACTCAGGTTCTGCGGAATCGCGTCGTCGGGGTAGGCAAGCAATCCCATCTCTGGGATGTCCAAACCGGCGAGCTCATCTTCATTAGATACGCGATTGCCCACGAGTTTGCCGATCACCCACAGCGCGAGCGTGGTCATGGCGCCCACGTACACCAGGTTGGCAACGATGCCGATGCACTGCGCGGGGAGTTGCGTTGAATCCCCATACAAGAGGCCCGTCACTTTGCCGGCCACGCCATTCAGGCCGTCGCCGTACGAACCGTCTGCAAACAACCCCACTGAGGCCACGCCCCACATGCCGCAGGCGCCGTGCACGCTGGAAGCGCCCACCGGGTCGTCAATCTTGAGGGTTTTCTCCACGAAATTCGCCGACACAATCACGAGCACGCCGGCTACTCCGCCGATCAACACCGCCGCGGGCGCTCCCACGAAAGCGCACGGTGCCGTGATCGCCACCAGGCCGGCGAGCATGCCATTCGCGAGCCAGGTAGGATCGGGTTTGCCGTAGCGGATCCAGACGTAGAGCGCGGCCGCGAACGCGCCGGCGGCAGAGGCGAGCATGGTGTTCACCGCCACGATCGCGATGCGCGTGTCACTGCCCGCCAGCGTGGACCCCGCGTTGAAGCCGAACCAACCGAAAGCAAGAATGAACGTGCCGAGGAGCGCCATCGGGATGTTGTGTCCCGGAATCGGTTGCGCGTTCCCGAACTTGTCGAACTTGCCGAGCCGGGGCCCAATCATTCGCGAACCGAGCAACGCCGCGACACCGCCGGTCAAATGCACTACCGAGCTACCGGCAAAATCCACCTGGCCGTGGCCTAGGTGGTAGTTGGTACCCAAGGTGGAAAGCCAACCACCACCCCAGACCCAGTTGGCATAAATGGGATAAATCACGGTCGAAATCGCAAAGCTGAACAACACGAACGACAGGAACTTCCAGCGTTCGGCCATGGCGCCCGTCGGGATGGTCGCGCTCGTGTCCATGAATACCATCTGGAACAGGAACAGCGCGGCAACGGCCGGCGTGTAGTTGGCAAAGGTGAGGAAGAAGCCCTGCGTGCCAAACAGGCCAAAGGCTTTGCCGCCAATCGTGAGCGCGAACTCATGCGAGAGCGTCGCGTCACCGCCAAACGTGTTCAGTGCGCCAACCCCGCCCATTTGGAAAGCAAAGCCCATCACCCAGAAGCCAAGGATGCCGACCGAGTAGACCAAGAAATTCATGGCCATTACGTGGGCCGCGTTCTTCTTGCGGCACAGCCCGGTTTCGACCAGTGCGAACCCGGCCTGCATAAACATGACGAGGAAGCCGCACAGCAGAGTCCAGAGAATGTTGGTGGCGGTTACGAGCTCGGGCAGGGTAGTCACAACATGGCTCCTTCGCGAAACAACGTAGCTTTTTCACCGTTCGCGCGCGTTTACTAGATATTTCTCCACATTCGTCGGCGCGCCCACGAGGCTGTGCGACAATGGCTTCCGTCATGAACGCGCCGCGCCTCGGCTTCATCTGGTCTACGGAGCGTGAGCCGCACGCGCAACGCCGCCGCGAGATGCTGCTCAAGTATCCGCACATCAAAGCCTTGTACGGGCCGTGCCCGCGCACGAAATACGTATGCACTGCGCTCGTGGCCGTACAGCTCGTTTCGGCTTACCTGCTGCGCGGCGCGCCGTGGTGGCTCATCGTGTCCGTCGCCTATGCGTTCGGCGGCGTAGTGAATCAGGCGCTGTTGCTGGCCATTCACGAGCTAAGCCATAACCTGGCTTTTCACAAACCTTGGAAAAACCGACTATTCGCCGTGTTGATCAACTTGCCGGTGGGGGTGCCCGTTGCGGAAACATTTCGCTACTACCATCTGCTGCATCACGTGCACCAA
This sequence comes from Pseudomonadota bacterium, assembly GCA_040005755.1. Taxonomy (GTDB): domain Bacteria; phylum Myxococcota_A; class Polyangia; order Polyangiales; family Polyangiaceae; genus PMG-095. The sequence continues at coordinate 2,747 of JBDTYJ010000385.1, read as the reverse complement.
GGTGAAGAAGGCACGGACACGGATCTACCCACCGAGCGTGAAGCGCGGGCCCTACGCGGTCCGCCGGTCAAACTGCTCTGGCTAATCGGGCAGGGGTTCGCCTACGCCTTGCGCCCGCTGTTCGTTCATCCCAAGCGTCCCAGCGCCCCGGAGCTTGCAAATCTGGCCCTCCAGGTCGTGTTCAACGGCTTGATTTGGTACTGCTGGGGCGGCAAAGCGCTGGCGTACCTGCCCATCAGCTCACTGATCGTGATGGGCTTGCACCCGGTGGCGGGCCATTACATCTCCGAACACTACGTGTTTCGCGAAGGGCAGGAGACGTACTCGTACTACGGGCCGTTAAATCAACTCACGTTTAACGTGGGTTACCACAACGAACATCATGATTTCCCGTATATCCCCGGGTCTCGCTTGGCGAAGCTGCGCGCGCTCGCGCCTGAGTACTATGACTCGCTGTTCCACCACAGCTCGTGGACGAAGACGCTTTGGTCGTACATCACGCTGCGGAGCATCGGCGGGTTCAGCCGCGTGAAGCGCACGCGCCGTGAGCGCGTGCAAGGCTGAGGTCGGGGCGCGTAGGGACCCAACGCGCCCGAACCCAAGAAATCAAGCCGCTCTGCGCTTAGCGGGACGGCGCTTGCTGGTCTTTAGCGCGCCTGCCAATACCTGATTCAGATTCTTGTGCAACGGCGGGCGGAAGTCCTCAGCCTGCGTCTGCTCGAAGCGGGCTTTCATGCGAGCACCCAGCTCCACGAGCTTTTCTTTGCCCAGCGCCCGCTGCACCTTCGGGAAGAATTCCTCCTCCTCCTCTTGCACGTGGTGTTCGACAATCTCACTCAGCACCTGGCACTTGAACGAGAAGTCTTTGCCCTGGCGCGCTTGGTCCGCCTGAAACAGGCTGAACTCGACCACGCCGTGCTCCACTAGCGCCTCTCCCAGCAAATCGTTCATTCCCATGCCTTTTTCGCAGGCGGGATAAAAGATCTCGCGCTCGATGGCGTCGTGCCCGACCAGCTTGCCGGCGAGCTCGTCGAACAGCTTGGTTTTCTGAGCGCGCGTGGACGCTTTCTCGATCTTCTTAAACAGCGCCTTCACCTCATCGTGCTGGCTCTTGAGCAGTTCGATCGCGCTTTGCTCGCCGCCAATACTGTCCCGGATCAAGCGAACCGCCCGCTTAATTGGGTTGCCCGCCTTGCTTGCGCGCCTGCCTTGCTGCTTTGAATTCATGGTCATGAGTCTCCTGCGCGCCCTAACGCAAACTCAGTGCCAAAGCGTGCGTCGCCGCCAACGCGCAAATTTCCCGAGAAAAATCAACCTCATGACTTGGTGCGCTCTGGCGCACCGGGGCTGATCGCCACGACGGTGGTTTTGCTGCCGGGGGCTGGTTGAGCTGGCGGCCAGCTCGGCGACACCGGGTCTAAGTCTAGCTCTGAAAGCCTAGCGCTGCCGAGATCAGCGCGCACTGAGCGCGAAAAGAGCGCGCTCCACGCGAAAAAACGCACTTTTGTTTCGCGACGCGAGGACATTTTACGACGCTGAAAAGCCACCGAAACGACCGGCCACTACTTTCGCGATCAATTCGCGACACGCGTGCCCCCGGGCCGCGAGAAAGTGGGTTTCACGATGGCGACCATCATCGACGCTGAACCAGAGGGCATTCCGGTCAATCCGGAGCGCACGGCAGTGATCGTCATCGACATGCAGCGTGATTTCTTGGAGCCCGGCGGCTTCGGGGAGTCCCTGGGTAACGACGTATCGCTGCTCGGCAAAGCGGTCGGTCCCATCAAGGCTTTGCTGGAATGCGCGCGCAAAAAGAAAATGCTGGTGATCCATACCCGTGAGGGCCACCGGCCGGATTTGAGCGACGCTCCGAAAGCAAAAGTGGAGCGAGGCGCCCCCAGCCTGCGCATCGGCGCGCCCGGGCCGATGGGTCGGATCCTGATTCGCGGTGAAGCCGGACACGACATCATCCCCGAGCTGTATCCGTTGGCAGGTGAGCCAATCATCGATAAGCCGGGAAAAGGCGCGTTTTACGCGACGGAACTACATCCAATTCTGATGAACCAGGGAATCGAGAGCTTGATTGTCTGCGGCGTCACTACGGAGGTATGCGTCCACACCACCGTGCGTGAAGCCAATGATCGCGGCTTCCGCTGCATTGTGCCGGCGGATTGCTGCGCCTCGTACTTCCCCGAGTTCCACGAGCTGGGGTTGCGCATGATTAAGGCACAAGGCGGCATCTTCGGCTGGGTGTCTGATTCGAAAAAAATTCTCGAAGCGCTGTCTTGACGAGATGCATGCGCCTGATTTTCGTAAACACACCTAGGTTGGAAACACGCTGTTCATACAGCTCAATGTAACGAGTGGGCACTGGCAGAGGCGGCGTGTGTGCTGATTGGCACAACGCTCAATTTTGGATGGAACTGATTAGGAGAAAATATGGAAGCGAACTTTCGAAATAGCTTTGCGAAGCGGTCGCTAGTGATCGCCGCGACGGCGCTGCCCTCGCTTTATGCGGGCCTCGCGTCTGCGCAAGCTGCACCCCCGCCGCCCGCCGCGGCACCAGCGCCGCCCCCCGTCGCCGCCGCGCCCGCACCAGCGCAGGCCACAGCGCCGCCCGCTGCCGTGGCGCCTGCGCCTGCGCCTGCGCCGGAGCCCGCGCCTGCGGTCGTCACGCCGCCCGCCTCCGAAACGCCCCCCGCGCCCCCGGCCGTGCCGCCCGCGGACCCAGACGCGGAGAAGTACAA
>JBDTYJ010000384.1:0-5225 GCA_040005755.1 Pseudomonadota bacterium | reverse complement strand
TGGGTGAAGAGCTCGAGCTGCCCGCGATCGAGAACAAGGGCAAGAGCCGCATCATTGCCGCAAAGGATCGCTACACCGGCATTCGACGCATCGGGCCGGAGTCGCTGCGCCACTTCAAGCGCACGTACAAAGAAGCGCTGCGCCGTTCGATCGCTAGCGGTGCATACGACCCGGGCAACCCGGTCATCGTGCCGCAGAAGGAAGACAAGCGCTTTCGCTCCTGGAAAGAGGACAACGAACCGGTCGCCAACGCCGTCATCCTGTACATGATGGACGTTTCCGGTTCGATGGGTGACGAGCAAAAAGAGATCGTCCGCATCGAGAGTTTTTGGATCGATACCTGGCTGCGCCGCCAGTACCAGGGCCTCGAATCGCGCTACATCATTCACGATGCCGTGGCCCGGGAGGTGGACCGGGACACGTTCTTCAAGACCCGTGAATCCGGTGGAACGATGATCTCCAGCGCGTACCGCCTATGCGCCCAGATCATCGATGAACATTACCCGGCCACGGAATGGAACATCTACCCGTTCCATTTTTCGGACGGCGACAACTGGTCGATGGATGACACGCTCACCTGCATCGAGCTGATGAAAAAGGAAATCCTGCCCAAGGTGAACATGTTCGCTTACGGGCAGGTTGAAAGCCCGTATGGGTCAGGGCAGTTCGTGAAGGACCTGCGCGAGCATTTCTCCAGCGACGAGCGAGTGATCACGAGTGAAATTCGCGATCGTGACGCGGTCGTGGGCAGCATCAAAGAGTTCCTGGGCAAGGGTAAGTAATGTCGCAATTTGCAACGAACACCACGCTGCCGCGCTACCTCAAGGACGAACAAGACAAGATCGAAAAAATTGCCCGAGCGCACGGCTTGGACTTCTTTCCGGTCGTGTTCGAGATGCTCAGCTACGACCACATGAACGAAATCGCCGCTTACGGCGGTTTCCCGAACCGCTACCCGCATTGGCGCTTCGGTATGGAATACGAGCGTCTGAGCAAGAGCTACGAGTACGGCCTGTCCAAAATCTACGAGATGGTGATTAACAACAACCCCTCGTATGCCTACCTCCTCGAAGGCAACAGCTTCACCGATCAAAAGCTCGTGATGTGCCACGTGTTCGGCCACGTGGATTTCTTCAAGAACAATTTTGCGTTTCGCGCTACGGATTTGGACGCGGGCGAGCACATCAGCGATCCCATTGGTCGCAGTAAAGATCGCTACGATCCGAATCGCCGCTGGGTCGACAAAATGGCGAACCACGGCTCGGCCGTGCGGCGCATCGTCGACCGCTACGGCATTCACAAGGTCGAAGAGTTCGTGGATGTCTGTCTGTCGCTCGAGAATCTGATCGATCCGTGGTCGCGCTTCGTGGTGCGGCGGCGCGAATCACGCCCCGATGAAGAACCGGAACAAGTGGAAGTCCCTCGCCTCAAATCGAAGGACTACATGGAGGAGTTCATCAACCCGAGCGAATACATCGAGGAACAAAAGCGCAAGATTGAGGCGGAGCGCGAGCGCGACAAGGGTAAATTCCCAGCCCAACGCGAGCAAGACGTACTCTTGTTCTTGCTGGAGAACGCCCCGCTCGAACGCTGGGAGCGCGCCATCCTGAGCATCATTCGCGACGAGGGCTATTACTTCGTACCGCAGATGCAGACCAAGATCATGAACGAGGGCTGGGCGTCATACTGGCACTCCAAGATGATGACCGGCGGCCACGTCTGTGATTGGAGCGAAATCGTCGATTACGCGGAGAACAACGCGGGCGTCATGGCCACCAGCGGCGGGCGCTTGAACCCGTACAAGTTGGGCGTCGAACTGTACCGCAACATCGAGGAGCGCTGGGACAAGGGCCAATTCGGTCAAGAGTGGGAAGACTGCGACGATTTGGACGTCAAGAAGAATTGGGATTTGCGCCTCGGGCTGGGCAAGCAAAAGGTTTTCGAAGTGCGCCAGCTGTACAACGACGTCACCTTCATCGATGAATTCCTGACGCCGGAATTTGCGATGGAAAACAAGATGTTCACCTTCAACTGGTCGAACCGCAACGAGCGTTACGAGATCGACACGCGCGAGTTCCAGGCCGTGAAGGAGAAGCTCTTGGCGCAACTCACGAACTTCGGTAACCCGTTCATCTTCGTCGAAGACGCCAACTACGAGAACCGCGGCGAGCTCTTATTGATGCACGACCACCGCGGCGTCGATCTGCGCAGCGACTACGCGCGAGAAACCATGTCCAGCCTGGTTCGCATTTGGAAGCGACCGGTATCGCTCGCGACCCAGCTCGACGGGAAACGCGCCGTGCTGCGCTTCGACGGTAAAGAGCACGGCGTGCGTCACGACGCGCCGTAAGCCTGCACCCTGCCGGAAGAGTTTCATGCGCGCTCATGCAAAGTATGCCTTCTGCACGCTGCGACTGTGCGCTGCGAGCGCCGTGCTCAGCGCCTGCGCGGCGAACCATGCCCCAGCCGCGGCGCCGAGCAGCGCGGCCCCTGCCTCGATCGGCAGCTCGGCCTTGCCGCTGCAAACGCCCGCTCTCTCCGCGGCGCCCGCGCCAGCGCTGGCGGCGGCTCCAAAGTGCGGCCCCAGCGCGGTCGCCAGCGCCTGCGGCGACGCCAAGCTACCGCCTGCACCAAGCGCCGCGGCAGCTCCGCTCGCGAGCGTGCCGCCGACGCCGCCACCCGCGCCCCCGAAGCGGCCCCCCCAAAGCGGCCTCGCCCGCGGCGCCGCCACGCCCGCTGACGCGGAGCTGGCGCAGGCTGATCGCGCGTACCAAGCAGATGATCTCGCCTCCGCCAGAACCCACTACGAGAGCGCGCGCCGCTTGGCACCCAAGGATCCCGCGCCGCAGGTCGGGCTGCTGCGCGTTGCACTAGCCGAAAGTGACATCGCGACTGATTTTGCGTCGGCTCCGAAGAACCCCAAGGTGCTCGGCTGGCTGCGTAAGTTGGACGCGACGCTCAAGCTGGATGAGAGCTATGCGCCAGCGTACGTCGAACGCGGGCGCCTACTCTTGATCTTGGGCTCCGCGCCCGAAGCGTTGGGCGCCCTCGATCACGCCCAGCGCCTAGCGCCAGACGATGCGGAAACGCAGTCTGCCTTGGGCGTGGCACTGCTCGCCACGGGCAAGCCTGCCGAAGCGCTTACCCGTCTCAAACGCGCCGCTGAACTAGATCCGGACAACGCCGAACGCTTGACGAACCTGGGCACCGCGCGCCTGATTCAAGGTGAAGTGCCGGAGGCAATCCAGGCGTTTTCGCGCGCCGCTGAGCTGGAGCCGAGTGACGCGCGCGTGCACGGGGATTTGGGCGCGTGCTACTTGGCGCTGAACCAGCCAGGGAAAGCCTTGCCCGAACTGAATCGCGCCGTCGCCCTGGCTCCCGACCACGCCACCTTCGTATCGAACCTGTCGTACGCCTACTTCCTGGCGGGCCAGTTGGATCTCGCTGTCAGCACCGCAACCAAAGCGACCACGCTCGACCCAAAGCTCGGTTCCGCGTGGATCACCCTGGGCACCGCGCTGGCCAAAAAGGGGGACTTTGCCGGCGCCGAACGTGCCTATCAGCGTGCTGTCGCACTCGATCCGAGTGATCCACGCGCAAAGGCCAACCTCGCCGAGCTGGCTGAAATGAAACGCGCCAAGGCCGCAGCCGCGCCCAAATGAGCCACGACCGTTTGCCAGGGCGGCATGGCTAGCGCATCATTTCGCCGGATGCGGTTCCCGTCAGTTAAGACCGTTCATGCGCAGATCTGCGCAATTTTTCTGCTCGCGGGCTGCGGCGGCAGCAAATTCGTCGCGGGCACTGCCGAAGCTGGTTCGGCCGGCCAAGCCGCGGCTGGTGGCGATGCCGATCGCGCAGGCGCCGGCGGGGACGGCACCGGGGGTCGAGGCGGAGCCACGACCGGTGGCGTGGGCGCTGGCGGTGCAGCTGGGGCGAGCGCCGGTAACGGCGGTAGCGCAGGGAAGCCCGCCACCACCTGTGATTGCGCCGCGGGCAGCTATTGCCAAATGGGCACCACAACCTGCCGTTCGTGTACGGATTTTTCGGCGCTAGAGTTCGCGACGCCAGAAAAGCTCGCGACACTGAACCAAACAGGCAATCAACGCTTCCCGCGTCCGGCGAGCGCCGCTTCGGATTTATTTTACCGCTCGGGCAGCGACGGAGCACCCGCGCTTTGGTATGCGGCGGCCCCGATCAGCGGCGTCGGTCACCAGCTGTTCTCGGCGCTGGACGCCGGTTTGGATAGTGGTCCGCTGTTCGCACCCAAATTTTCGCCGGGAAACGGCAATTTTTACTTCGACCGCGCCGATCAGACGACGTTGTTGCGGCAGATCTGGTCCGCCACTTGGGCGGGTGGAAAGCTCAGCGCACCCCTGCGCGTCCCCGAACTGAACGGCGGCAACGACGACTTCAGCGTGGCCATCGCCGAGGTCGCGCGTCGCGTGTACTGGATGAGCTCGCGCAACAAGACGGGAAGCCCGCAGCTGATCTGGGCAAAGTTCGGCGCGGGCGCCACCACGCCAGCAGTGCTGGACCTGAAAGTGAAGGTCGGCGCCTCCAACCAATGCGCCGCACTCCTGAATGTCGATGCCACGCCCTGGGTCAACGTCGACGGCACCTTGCTGCTGTTCCGGAGTTTGTCGACGGACGACAAATGCAACGTGAACGACGGCATGGCCACTGACTTGTTCGCCGCGCCGTTGTCGCCCGCGGGTACGCCGCTCGCCCCAGCGGTGCCGCTCTCCTCACTGAACAACACCGGCGGTAATTCGAGTGAGACCGACCCGGCGCTGTCCCAAGACGCGTGCACGATCTACTTCGGCTCTGACAACGGCCACCCGGGAGATTTTGATCTGTACAGCGCCGTGCGTAACTAAAGTGAGCTCACTCGCCCCCCATCGCGGTCACGAACGTCTCGATCACGGTCAGGTGCTCCGAGGTCAATGCACGGAACTCCAGCCCGACCGCGCCGGTACCGCGCGCCATCTTCACCCAGCGCGCGGTGGCCGGAACCTCCAGTAATTTACCCGTAATGGGTAACGCAAAGCGTACGGTAACGCGCTCTTCCTGGTCGAAGGTCTGCGGCGCGAGGACCAACAACCCGCCCGCCGAGATGTCCTCACTGCGCCCGTCCAACAAGCGGCCATCAGGTCTGAAGATGCGCACGGGTGTCACGTAGGGCGCGCGCGCAAAGCGCCGCCGAGTGGACGGCAGCTCCGGCAGCG
>JBDTYJ010000383.1:0-5231 GCA_040005755.1 Pseudomonadota bacterium | reverse complement strand
CCTGATCCAGCTGCGCGCCGCTGCGCCGAAAATCCGCCAGGCTCTTGTCCAAGAAGCGGCGGCGGGTCGCATCCAGCGCCGCGGCCTCACTGGTCTTCGAGAACTCGAACAGCGCGTGCCACAGGCCCGGGTTGAGCGGAATGCTCGACCACAACGCGCTCACGTCGGGCAAGACCGCGTTGTATGCCTCGCGTAGCGCAGGCGTAGTGGCCACGCTCTCCAGGTGTTCGATCAAGGACATCGCGAGCTCGAGCCTTTCGGAGGCGCGTTCTAGAGCGCCCAGCGTTGAGTCGTAGCTGTACGGCCCAGGGCTCGCGGCCACCGCGTCGATCGCGCGGTTGGCCTCCGCCAGGAGCGAGCGCACCGCAGGCTCCATATGCTCCTCACGAATGGCATCGAACGGAATGGGGAACGTGGGGTTTAGCAGCGGGTTTTCCATCGGCCGCGACAATTTAGCCTGTTTGGGAGCTCTGCGTGGCTCTTTTTGCGCGCTATGCTGGGAAGGATGCCCGAGCCAGTGAAAGAGGGCGCAGTCCTGTGGCAGCCCAGCGAGCTGCAGCGCGCCGAGAGCCGCATCAGCGATTACCTCGCTTTCCTCGCGCGCACACGGGATCTGAATTTCGAGGACTACCCGAGCCTGTACGCCTGGTCGGTCGCCGAGCTGGGTGAATTCTGGCTGTCGATCGCTGAGTACTTCGGCGTGCACTTCGCGCTGCCCGCCGATCCCGGTCCGATGGGCGAGCTGCCTCACGCACATTGGTTTCCTGGTGCGACGCTGAACTACGCCGAACACGCGCTGCGTGAGCGCGGTGAGGAGCTCGCTGTGATCGCGCGAAACGAGGTCGGGCAACGCCGTACCTGGTCGCGTGCGCAATTGGCGGACGACGTGGCGCGCGCGCGCGCTGGGTTGAAGCGCTTAGGCGTGGGGCCGGGCGACCGTGTCGCGGCCTTTTTGCCGAACGGGGGCGAGGCGCTGATTTCGTTTCTGGCGACCGCGAGCCTGGGCGCGGTGTGGTCGAGCTGCGCGCCGGAATTCGGCGTGAGCAGCGTGCTGGATCGCTTCCGACAGATCGAGCCCAAGGTGCTGCTCACCGTCACCAGCTACCAATACGGCGGAAAGCGCTTCGAGCGCAGCGCCGAGGTCGCAGAAATTGTCGCGGGCTTGCCCAGCCTGACAGCGACGGTATGCGTGGCTGGGGGGGAAGAGCGGCTCACGGGTGCGCTGTCGTTCGACACGCTGCTTTCCGAGTTTGAGGAGCTCAGTTTCGAGCCCGTGCCGTTCGAACATCCGATTTGGGTGCTCTATTCATCGGGCACTACCGGGCTTCCGAAGGCCATCGTGCACGGTCATGGCGGCATGTTGCTCGAACACCTGAAAGCGCTCGGCTTGCATCTGGATTTGTCGCAAAAAGACGTGTTCTTTTGGTTTTCCACCACCGGTTGGATGATGTGGAACATGCTTGTGAGCGGGCTGCTCGTGGGCGCAACGATCGTGCTCTACGACGGCAGCCCGGCGCATCCTGGGCTTCACACGCTGTGGAAGCTTGCTGAGGAAGAGCGCATCACTTACTTCGGGAGCAGCGCGCCGTTCCTCCTCGCGTGCCAGAAAGCCCGCACCAACCCGGGCAAGCACCACGACTTGAGTCGCGTGCGCGGCTTGGGCGCGACCGGTGCGCCGTTACCCGCTGCTGGCTTTGCTTGGGTATATGCGGAGGTAGCTCAGGATCTGCTCTTGGGGTCGGTGAGCGGCGGCACGGATGTTTGCACGGCGTTCTTGCTGTCGTGCCCCTTGCTCCCGGTGCGCGCCGGGGAAATTCAATGTCGCGGTTTGGGCGCAAAAATCGAGGCTTTCGATGAAGCGGGTCACCCCGTAATGGGTGAGGTGGGCGAGCTGGTGCTGAGCGCGCCGTTTCCCGCCATGCCCATCTATTTTTGGGGCGACGCCGAGGGCGTGCGCTTCCAGGAGAGTTACTTCGCCATGTATCCTGGCGTGTGGCGGCACGGGGATTGGCTCAAGATCACGGCCGACGGTGGCGCGGTGATCTACGGCCGCTCGGACTCCACGCTCAACCGCGGCGGCGTGCGCATGGGCACCAGTGAATTCTACCGCGTCGTGGAGCAGATCCCGGAAATTGCCGATAGCCTCGTGGTCGACACTGGCTCGCTCACAGATGCGACGGGCACACTCTACTTATTCGTGGTGCTCGCGCAGGGCGCCGAGCTGGACGCCGCGTTGAAAAAGCGGATTCAAGCTGAGGTGCGCCGCGAGCTGTCGCCGCGCCACGTTCCCGATCAGATCCTGAGCGTGCCCGCAATGCCCCGCACTCTGAACGGAAAGAAGCTGGAAGTGCCCGTTAAACGCCTGCTCCTGGGCGCAGCGCCAGAAAGCGTGGCGAGCCGTGACACGTTGTCGAACCCCGCAGCGCTCGATCAGTTCGCGCGCCTGGCAACCGAGTTGCGCGCTAAGCCTTGAGTTTTTTGGTGAGCGCGCTGAGCCGCGCCTTTGCGGTGCGGTAGGCAAGCGCACTCTGATCGATGCCGAGCCACGGGCGAGCGAGGCGTTCGGCGGCGGCGAGCGTGGTGCCGGAACCGCACATCGGATCGAGCACGCGGCTTTGGGGGAGCGTGGACGCGCGGATAATGCGTTCCAAGAGCGATTCTGGTTTTTGGGTAGGGTAACCGGTGGCTTCTTTGATCAAGGGCGTGTTTGCGCGCATGGAAGGCAGGTCCGTCCAGACGCTACCTAGGCGCCGACCTTGGTCGGCGTAGTAGCGGTAGGTTTTGCCGCCCACCACGCGATCCCGATAGTTGCGGCCGTCTGCATCCACATTCGTGAAGTGCATGCGCAGGCTCGTGGTCGCGTGCTTTTCGCGCAAAGCGGGGTCATCACCGTTCCAGATCATTTCGCGGCCGCGCGCGTAAATGAGCAAGGTTTGGTGGGTCACGCTCGGGCCGCTGCGGCGCTTGCCGCCGTTGCCCGGTACCCAAATCACTTCACCCTGAAATGAAGCGCGTCCAAAGACGCGATCCGCCAGCACTTTAGCGTCGTGAACGGCGCGATGATCGAGGTGCAGCCAGAGGCTGCCCTGCTCGCTCAACGTGTCACGCACGGCGGCCAGGCGCGGTTCGAGCATCGCCAAGAACGCGTCCAACCCGCCCCAAAAGTCGCGATATGCTTTCGCGCCCGCCACGCGCTCCCCCTGCTTCTGACGGGCGCCGCGCTCGCCCCCGGCGTTGAAGGGCGGATCCATGTACGCCAAATCGACGCTGCGCTTCAGGTCGAGCTCAGCAAGTACCGCAAGGCAATCACCATGCACTATTTGGCCGCGGCCGAGGCGGGCGCTCACCGTCACTCAGCCTCGAGCGGATCTTGGCGTGCGATCTCGAGCAAGTCCTGCGTTTCGAGAGACAGCGGGGGCGCATATGGCGGCAGCCATTGCCAGCGCGGACCGCCACCGCTACAGCCGAAAACCGCCTCTTCCGCCGAGCACGCGATGCGCAGGTGCACGTGGTCGTCATGGCGCAAGCTGTCGCTCGGCTGCAGCATCACGGTCTCTGCGTGCGCGACGAGTTCATCCGGCTCACCGCGAGCACGGGCATGGTCGATCAGCAGTGCCTCGATTTCGTGGCACACGAACATGAATTGCACGCCAATGTCTGGGGAGGTGAGCAGGGAACGCAGCAGCAACCATTCGCGATCGACGTCGAGTCGAACGTAGTCCTTGCTGCCCTGCGGAAGAGCCAGGCCATCACTGCCGAATTTGACGAAGCCAGGCGAGGGCACCGGCACGCCGGAGGGCGTCATCACCAGGAACAGCAAATCCACATCGCGACCGCTGCGGTGCGAGTCATGCCCGGGGATGCGGCCCCCGCTTTTGGCCGACAAATCCCCGATATATAAGGGGGCGCCGCCGGGCGCCTGCTGCGCCACGTTGGCCGCCGCGGCCTCCAGCGCTTGCACCAAGCGCGGGCGGGCGAAGTAGTGACTGCTCAGCGGACGATAACGGGCGAAGCCGTCACCGCGTACGGGCAGCTCCTCCGCATCCGTAAGCACACCCTGGTTGGGCACGCCCACGCTGCCATGTAGCCCGGGCGCGAGCGGCGTGGGCGAGCTGAAACAGCCGGCCAGGCCCAAGACCGTCGCTAACGCGCAGCAGCGCGCGCGTGTCACGCCGAGCGCCCGGGGATCCACGCGCGCAAATTCTCCGCCACTTCGACGAAAGCGTCGCGGCCGGCCATGCCATCGGCGAGATCCAGCTTGGTGTCTCGTACCGTCAAATACCCGTGGTCGATGAAGGCTTGGAAGGCGTTCTGGACGATGGTCTTGCTGACCGCCTCCGCCCGCTCGATCGTGCCTTCCAAAAACAAGCGATGACCGAGTGTGAGCGCCTTCTTGGTCAGCTCTTTTTCGGCTAGCGGTGACTTTTCCAAGACCTCTAACGCGCGCGCCGCAACGTAATACCCTTCGATGAAGTTCTGCAGGATGGATGCGTAAGTGCGCAGCCATAGATGCCCGCTCCAGCCATCGTGGCCGGGCCCGGCGGCGAGCATTTCGCCCTCGCGCACGACTTCACCAGCGTTGGCCATCGCGCTCACGGTGCTCTCGAAAATGGCCTCGAACGGCGCGTCAGCGCGGAAGCGGAACTCGAACTTGAATAGCTTGGAGAGGCCGCGCACGCGCTCCCGAACCCATTCGAACGTGGCTGGGCCGGACGTCGTGGCGGGGGGCTGCACGGGCGCCGTGAGTAGCGCCATGGCCACCAGCGCGCGCTCCACGAAAAAGTGGACGATGATATTCTTGGAAGTATCGAGCGACAGCCGCTTGTTGCGCAGCACGCTGTACGTTGCGCCGGCGCCGGCTTGCTTGCCCGACGCGCTTGGATCCTCCAAAAACTGCACTTCCACGATCTCGGCGTCGATGAACATTTGGCACGCCTCACGCAGCGCTTCCGGGCGAAGCGAGCCGGAAGGGGTGCGCAAGGTTTGGCTCGTACGCGCGCCCATGCCCTCGGCCACGCTGAGCAGCTTGGAGCAATAGTCCACGAGCTCGCTGTGCCCAATGCCGCGTTGTTCGTGAGTGAGCAAGCTGAGCGCGGTGAGTGCGCCGGGCGTCACGGCCGTGACACGATTGATCTCGTCCATCACGCGGTTGCCGAGGCGCGTGACCAGGCTACGACGCTTGGCGGGGCTCAGCGTAGCCCCTGGAGCAAGCTCGATTTCTTTGCGAATTT
>JBDTYJ010000382.1:0-5236 GCA_040005755.1 Pseudomonadota bacterium | reverse complement strand
CCGAGCGATTCTTGGCGTCTTGCTCTTGCATGGTGGGCGCGTGCTCCAGCATGTCCAGCATCCGGTCGTCTTGGTTGGCCGCCTCCGATGGCTTCGGTTGAGGCTTGGGTTTCTGCTGATCCGCACCAGCGTCCGGCTGTTGATCTTGGGGCTTCGGCGCTGAGCCGTCGGGGCCCGCGTCCTTCTGCTTGTCCTGATCTTTGTCGCTGTTCTTCTTGTCGTCGTTTTTCTTGTCGTCTCCGCCGTCTTTTTGCTGATTTTTGCCAGCGTCGGGTTGCTCCCCGCCGTCCGGCTCGCCGCCGTCGGGTTGCCCGCCATCGGGGGGCCCGGCGTCTTTGTCCTTGTTCTCTTTGTCTTCGATGCGGCGGAGGGCGATGGCGCGATTGTACGCCGCGTCACTACCGACGCTGTCGCCGGCATCGGGGGGCACCCCAGGCAGCAGGCGCAGCGAGAGCTCGTACTCTTTGACGGCGGCCTTGTAGTCGCGCCGCAAAAATTCCAAATTGCCAGCAAGGTAGTGCGCGCGAGCACGGAACTCGACCGGCGTGGTGGAGTCCCCCGCGATGGCCTTGAGAATGCGGAGCGCACACTCCACGCCTTGGTTGCGTTGGCCCATCTCCGCGTCTTGCTGAGGAGTGGTGCCAGCGTCCCCGACCGGCTCCTCATCGCCAAAGCGGCGCCCGAACCGCTCCGCCAGCTTGAACAAGCCGAGCCCGAGATCAAAACTGGCGTTCGGGCGATCGCGCACCGGATCTGGCGTGCCGATTTCGCCGTTTTCACATTTGCCCGTGGCCAGATAGCCCTCGAGCACAGAGACCGCGCTGCCTGCGTCGCCCGCGTCATACGCGGAGATTGCTTGGTCCACACTCGGGGCATGGCGCTCGAACAACTTGTCCGTCGACTTACCGCAGGCCGCCACGAAGACGAGTGACAAGCACAGTCCCGCGCTGGCCGCCGCCGCGGCTTTTTTGAGGCGCTTTTTGATGCGCCGCTTGCGAGCAGGCGGGGGGACCGTGCTCGGTTTGCTGCGGCGCTTGGCTTCGCTCACGAACGTTTCCGCGAGCACGAGCAGCAGCGCGAGCCCGAGCGGGTACATGTACACGTCCGCATAGACGATCTCGACCTTTTCCGAGAGCTCTTCGGTCACCAGGCGCGCGAGCCGACGCGAGATTTCGGTGATGCCGGTCTCGCCGTGTGAGCTTTGCACGATCACCCCGCCGGTCACGCTGGCAATTTTCGAAAGCTGCTCCTCACCTTCCGCGGACAAGGCGGTGGTGAGCGGCTTGCCCTGCTCGTCCATGCGGTAGCCGTGTGACTCGCCGGCCTCATTGACGTCCGGGATCGGCTCGGGGGTGCGCCCGCCGATCTGCACCACGTCAATCGTGACGTCCGCTTGCTTGACGGACTCCGCGACCGCGACCGGGTCGCCTTCGAGATCCTCGCCGTCGGTCACGAGCAGCATCACCCGCCGGTGGTCCTTTGACTTGGGATCGCGTTCCAGGAGCTCTTTGCCCGCTTCTAGGGCGCGAGCGATCGCGGTGCCGCCGACCGGCATGTCGTTCGGATTGAGTTGCCGGAAGAACTGAGCGATCGCCGCGCCGTCGCTCGTCAACGGGAACTGCATCGGCTCGCCGGCAAAGGCGACGGCGCCAAAGCGCGCCCCAGGCAAGTCTTGAATCAGCCGCCCAACCTCGGATTTAGCGCGCAAAATGCGCGAAGGCGCGATGTCCTTCGCGTACATGCTCTTCGAGTAGTCGAGCACGATCACGACATCCAGATTGGTCGCCGGGATGAGCCGCGTGCCGCGACCGTATTGCGGCTGCGCCAGCGCGATGAAGGACAGAGCCACGGCGATGACCAAGAGCACGCCCTTCAGCACGCGCCGCCCGCTCGGGTTTGCGGTGAGCAGCCCGCGCACCAAGGCTTCGTCGCCGAATTTTTGCACGCTGCGCGTGAGCAGCACGCCGCCTGCGATCAGGGCGATTGCCACGAGCGCTGCCAGGCCGCTCCCGAACAGCCAGATTGGGACTGCGAACTTCACGGGAACCTCCGCAGCACGAGCGCGCGCAGCGCTGCGTCACAAGCTAACAGCAGCACGCCGGGTAGCAGCAAGAAGGCGAACAAATCTTCGTAGTTGGCGATGTTGGCTTCGAACTTGGTTTTCTCGAGCTTGTCCAACACGTCGTGAAAGCTGGCTTGCAATGCCTTGGCGTCCGTCGCCACGTACATTGAGCCGCCGGTTTTGCTGGCCAATTCCTTGAGTAGCTTTGGATTCACCGGGTACGGTACGGTGACGTAACGCGGCTGGCCGAACAGATCGAAGCCGTCTTGCACCTCTGCCGCGTCGCCCTGGCCGATTTGGATCGTGTACAGGCGTGCGCCCACAGAATTGGCCAAATGCGCCGAATATTCCGGTGAAATTTTGCCGCCCTTGGCGTCGCCATCAGTCAGCAAAATGATGGCCTTGCTACGCGCGTGGCTGCGCCGTAGCCTTGCCGCGGCGGTGCCGACGGCATCCCCGATTGCGGTGGCCGTCGAATCGATGACGTTGAGCTCCATCTTGCTGACCAGCGCGTCGAGCAAGTGGTAGTCGAGCGTTGGGGGCGAGAGCACGTAAGCGCTGGCGCCGAACACGACGATGCCAATGCGATCGGTCTTGCGCCGCGCGATGAAGTCGCGAATCACCGCCTTGGCCGCGTCGATGCGCGTGGGCCGCACGCCCCGCGGCTTGGGCGCGACGTAGTTCTGTAAATCCGCCGGCAAGTTGGCCATCGCGGCGTTCATCGAGCCTGAGAGATCGAGCACCACGACGATGTCGATGCCTTCTTCGTCCGCAGATTGTGGGCGCAGCGTGTTCACAGGCCGCGCCAAAGCGAGCACGCATAGCCCGAACCCAACGCTGCGCACGACGCCGGGCAGATCGCGCAGCCAGACCCGAATGCCCGAGGGGCCGAAGCCGAGCGGCGCCAAAGTACCGAGCTTCAGGCGCGGCATGCGGCGGTCTTCGCCCAACGTGGCGCGGTAAAACACCACCGGCAGTAAGATCAACCCCAGCAAAAACCAGCGCGTTTGCCAGTGCGCGTGGAGGAGCTCGTCACCTCGGGTGAGGGCCGGGTAGGCGAAGCCGATGAGCAGCGCCAGCAGCGTGTACAGCACCAGTAGCCCGCCACGGAGCGCTCGGCGCAGCTTGGCTACGGAAGCGCGCAAGTCGAACGACGGGAACTTGCTCCTGTCCTTGCTCGACTTCCCCGCAGCGCTGGGCTTGGCCTCTGCCTCGACCGCGCTGGGTTCTGGCGCCGGCTGCCTCACGTTCACGGGATCCGTCACGACGCGCCTCCCTGATCGGTCGGCTCGGTGCCGTCTTCGGCCTCGGCTTCGCCATTGCTAGACGGCTGTTCGGTCATCAGCGGGCTCGCAATGGGGCCGACCAGGATGGTGCGTGTGACGATGCTTTCCGCGCGTGCCATCAAGTCCACACACTCACCTTCACTGGGCGTGAGCCGCGCGAACTTCACTAGATCGGCATCGCGCATGAAGGTTTCGATGCCGGCCAGGTCTTCGATCGCCGGGCTGGTTTGGCGGAGTGACACTAGCGCTTCACGCGTGGTGCTCTCCAAGCCGTCGTAGCCGTAGCGGTCACCCAGGTAGCGGCGCAGCACGTCCGAAACCCGGTCGAAAACCTCGGCAAAACGGCCTTCTCGCGTCAGCCCGGCGTGGCGAATGTCGTGCAGCGCCTCGAGGGCGACGTCCCAGGGTGGGCGCGGTGGGGGAGGGGGCGGCAGCTTCTTGGGACGGCGCAGCCAGCGGCTGATCAAGATCGCCGCGAGCGCACCGACCAGGAGCGCGATCAATGCCACCGCGGCGGCGTGCTTCGCGGCGGTCCAAATTTCCAACTGGCGCCGCGCCGCCGGGTTACCCTTGGGCGACGGATTCGGCGTGTTGGCGATCGGATCTTCGACCGTTACGGCGTGCGGCGCCGTGCATACCGTGACCAATTCACCGCTCGCCCGCGACACGGTGATCGGTAGCGGCGGCAAGAACAACTGCTGGCGGCCCGGCTTGGCCGGCAACGGAACGACCGAAATTTGCACGGCGGTGGTTGCCCGTTCGCCTTGCTCGGTGCGAGTGAGCTTGGGACCCGCGGCGCCTTCCGGGTCCGGCAAGGCAAAGCCTTCACGCTCAAGCGCTTTGGCTTCCGGACTATCGCTCTGCAAGTGGAAGCCGGTGGGCAGCACGGTTTCACCCTTGCCGTGCGAGACCGTCACCACGAGTGTGAGCGCGTGGCCGCTGACGGCTCGGCTCGGCATTTTCTCGCTGAATTCAGGGCGATTCTTGCCGGCGGGGATGCGCTCCACGCAATTTTCAGCGTTCGCAGCGCCGGCACTCGCTGCGGCCGACGGCGCGGCTGCGCTTGCGGCGGGGCTGAGCGCTGCGTTGGGTGCCGCGGGCGCCCCCCCATCCGGGATGGCGGCATAGACGAATGTCGGCCCGAAGAGCAGCGCTGCGCCGAGCGCAAGCGCACGAACGACCCCGCGCGCGCTCATCGGTGGGCTCGCCGGGCGCGACGCGCGAACAAATCACGCAGCGGCTTGATGTACGGCTGATCGGTGCGCACGACGCAGTAATCCAAGCCAAGCTTCGTGAACAAGCGCATTTGTTCCGCGCGCAGGCCGCGCATTTGCTTGGCGTAATGGGCGCGCACCTTGGCGCTAGACGTATCCACGATCACGCTGTCACCGGTCTCGAAGTCTTCGAAGCTGCTCAGGCCCACGTCCGGTAACTCTTCATCCCGCGGGTCGACGAGCATGACTGGAATCACGTCGTGGCGCGCGGCGGCAAGGGACAGCGCGCGGTCATAGCCGCTCGTGAAGAAGTCGCTCAGTACGAAGGCCACGCTGCGCCTGCGCGCGACCGAGCTCAGGGTTTCGAGCGCGACGCGCAAATCAGTGCCGGTGCGTTCGGGGACCCGGCCCAAGATTTCACGCACCACGCGCATGACGTGTTTTTGGCCTTTTTTGGCGGGCACGAGCTTTTCTATCTGGTCCGTGCTCAAAATCAGACCCACGCGATCGTTGTGCTTGATGGCGCTGAACGCGCACAGCGCGGCGACCTCCGCCGCCAAGCGAGACTTGCTGGCCGTTCGCGTGCCGAAGCGTTGGCTGGCGGACAGATCCACGCACAGCATCATGGTCATCTCGCGCTCCTCCACGAACACTTTTACGTGTGTGGAGTCCAT
>JBDTYJ010000381.1:0-5242 GCA_040005755.1 Pseudomonadota bacterium | reverse complement strand
GTCCGCGCTGCGCACGGCGCACGCGAGCCCGGGCACGCGACTCACCAGCGCATCCCCCTCCACCGAAACCAGCTTGGCTTGAGTTTCTATCCCGGTGAGCGTGTGTGCGACGCGACCATGGACCTGTGACAAGAAGTGAATGCGCGTTGCTTCGACGCCGAGCGCGACGCCCGCGCGCTCCAAATTTTGGCGCACGTTGTCGGGGTCGTCGCCGGCAGCGATCGAGAAGCTGAGGCTCTGATAGGCGCCCGTCGAGACGCCACCGTTGCGAGTGAAGAAGGCGTGCCGAAACCCAGCCTCGCGCAGCAGCGCACTTTCCAAGAACTCGGCGCGATTGCTCATGACGATTGATTCATGCGGCCCGCGGGCCCCGCGGTGCAAGTTTCCGTCGCGGAAAGTGCAGTTCGCCGTCACCTATCCCGCGAAAGCGAAGCCTGGGGCGTTCGCCGCGCTCGTAGCCGGGAGTAACTTTTGGTATCTCTGCTGCTGAATGCGCCCCAAGGACCCCTTCATCGGCCGCGAGATACTCGGGGGTCAGTACCAGGTCTTGGAGAAGATCGGTACGGGCGGCATGGGCTCGGTTTACAAGGCGTCGCAGCCGGCCATGAACCGCATGGTGGCGATCAAAATCCTGCATCCGAAGCTCGCCAATCGCAAAGACCTGACCTCACGTTTTCGTCGCGAAGCGCGCGCGATGAGCCAGCTCACGCATCCGAACACCGTCAAGGTGTTCAACTTCGGCGAGCTGGAGGAAGATGGCTCGCTGTATATCGTGATGGAGATGCTGGAAGGCCGGAATCTCAACCAAGCCGTGCGCAAAGACGGGCCAATGCCGGCGGATCGCGCGATCCCCATCTTGATTCAATGCTGCGGCGCGCTGCAAGAAGCCCACGATCTTGGCATCGTGCATCGTGATCTGAAGCCCGAGAACATTTTTCTATCGCGCCAGGGCGGCATCACTGACTACCCGAAAGTGCTGGATTTCGGGCTCGCCAAGGTCACCGAGCGGCAGATGCAGCCCGGGTCGTTGATCCTGACGCAGGAGGGCATGGTCTTCGGCACGCCGGAGTTCATGTCGCCTGAGCAGGCCCAAGGCAAAACGCTCGACGCGCGCAGTGACATCTATTCTCTCGCTGTGATCTTGTACGAGCTCCTGACCGGCAAGCTTCCGTTCACGGCGAAATCGCCGATGGAGTACATTTCGAAGCATGTGACCGATCCGATCATCCCGCTCAGCGAGCGCGTGCCCGAGCGCACGTTCCCGAAGGAACTGGATGACGTGCTTGCCCGCGCGCTCTCGAAGAAGCCCGAGCAACGCTTCCAAACCGCGGCGGATTTTGCAGAAGCTATGCGCCCGTACGGCGGCGCCGCCGCTCAGGCCTTACCTTCATTGAAGCCCGAGAGCCTGGCTGGTAGCAAACCACCGGCGGTCTCGCCGACCGCGCTCCGCGGCCCGGAAAAAAGGGGTGGTCCGGGACTTTTGATAGGTGTCGCGGCGTTGTGCCTGATTGCAGGTGTGCTGCTTGCTGTCGTGGTGATGCGCCTCTTGGGCCGCTGATGCGTTTACCTTCTCGGGATGCGGTGCTTCGCTACGCGAAGCTCGGCGCCTATGCGTTGCTCGGCTCAGTCGTCGCGGTGCTGCTCGCGGTGCTGCTGGTGATTCGTCACTTCGAGGGCGGCTTGCCGGACGTGCATGACTTGCGTGCGCACTATCAGCCCTCGCAGGTCACTCGCGTGCTAGCCCGCGACGGAACCGTGCTGGCCAGCCTATTTGTCGAGCGCCGCACAGTGATCCCGTTCGCGGACGTGCCGAGCCACGCGAAGCTTGCCTTCTTGGCTGCCGAAGATGCCCAGTTCTACGAGCACCAGGGGCTCAATTACCTCGGCATGCTGCGCGCGCTGTTCAGCAACCTGCGTGCCGGTCACACGCGCCAAGGTGCCAGCACCATCACCCAACAGGTGGTGAAGAACGTGCTTTTGGATGCTGAGCGCACCTACCAACGCAAGATCAAAGAAACGATCTTGGCGCGCCGCCTCGAGAAAGAGCTGAGCAAGGACGAGATCTTCTCGCTCTACCTCAACACCATTTACCTGGGCCACGGTCGCTACGGCATCGAAGAGGCGTCGCGCTACTACTTCGGCAAGAAGGCCAAAGATTTGGACGTGGCCGAGGCCGCGCTGCTCGCTGGTTTAGTCGCTTCGCCCGAGCATTACTCGCCGCGGCGCGATGAGACGCTGGCACTCGGCCGCCGTCGCTATGTGCTCGATCAGATGCTGCAAAAAAGCTTCATCACCCAAGATCTGCATGACTTGGCGCAAGCGTCGAAAGTGCGGCTTGCGCCCGCGTCCGATGGTGAGTCGGAGCTCGCGCCAGAAGTGGTTTCGTACGTGAAAAAGCTGCTGGATGAAGTGGCGGGCGAGAGCGCCATTCACGGCGGGTTCACCATCGAGACCACGATTGACCCAGCGCTGCAGGCCGCCGCGCGTCGCGCTGTGCGTGAGAACCTGGACAATTACGCGATTCGGCAGAAGGTCGTCGCGCCGTTCACGCAGACCACCCGCCGCTTGTGGGGCCCGCCATTCAGCGGCGTGCCGCGACAAAACAAGATCTACGTCGGCAAGGTCGTAGCCACGAACGATGTTCAGGGATCGCTCGACGTGCAAGTGGGTGACGTGCTGGGCCGCGTGATGCTCGCGGGCGAAGAGCGTTACAACTCGAAGCATCTGCCGCCGAGTGAATTTGCCAAGGTGGGCGCCGTACTGCGCGTCGGCTTGCTCGGCTCGCCGGATGGCGTACCACCCGTGCCGCTGCGCTTGGAGCTTGGGCCCGAATCCGCGCTGGTCGCGCTGGATGTGCGCAGCCATGAAGTGCGCGCGTTGATCGGCAGCTACGAAGCCATCAGCGGCGGGTTGGATCGCGCAACGCGGGCACACCGCCAACCCGGCTCTTCCTTCAAGCCCATGCTGTACAGTTACGCGCTCCACTCGCGTCGCTTTACCCCGGCCAGTATCTTGGATTTGACCAAGAAAAACGGCAAAGAGCAGGTCAGCTACCGCGAGAGCGTGCGCACCGCGATCGCCGAAAGTGATAACTCTGCGGCCGATAAATTGCTGGATGAAGTCGGCGCAGCCAACGTGGTGGAGTGGGCCAAGGCGCTCGGCATCAGCACGCCTTTACAGCCCACGCCGTCGCTTGCCCTGGGGGCGTATGAAGTAATTCCGATCGAGCTGTGCAACGCGTACGTGGCGTTCGCGAATGGCGGTGAATTCGAGTTGCCGAAGCTCGTGTCGCGTATCGTCGCGCCCGGCGGCAAGGTGCTCGCCTTACCGGCCGCGCCGCCCGCGCGCCGCGTGCTGAGCGCGGACGAAGCGTACCTGATTACGAGCCTGCTGCGCGGCGTGGTCGAGCGTGGCACTGCGCAACGCGCGCGAGCGCTTGGCCGCCCGCTCGCTGGCAAAACCGGCACCACGAACCTCGCCAAGGATACCTGGTTCGTCGGCTACTCCACGTCCATCGCCGCCGCGGTGTGGGTCGGCTACGACGACGCGTTACCGCTGGGCTGGGGCGAGGCCGGCGCAGCGACCGCGCTTCCGGCGTGGATGAGCTTCATGAAAGTCGCGGGTGAGGGCAAGCCTCCGACTGAGTTTCCCCGCCCCAGCACCATCATCACTGCCAACGTCGACCCGGCCACGGGCCTGTTGCCCTACCCGGGCGAGAATGACGCCATCGAAGAAGAGTTCCTCGACGGCACCGTGCCCACCGAGGTCTCCAAGCCTGACGCCGGCGCCGACGCGGGCTCCCCTGACGCCGGCCCGGACGATGAAGCGCAGGCGGCAAAAATGCCCGCTGACGCTGGAGTTACCGATGCCGGGGGCGGGCTCGGGAAGGAAACGGCAGCGCCGACGGTTCTCCCGCCGCCGTTCTGAGCAGGGCGCGCGCCGTCCCCTTCCAAGCTCGGCCAACCCGAAGTAAATCCTTCCAGCCATGAACAGCTCCACGTTGAGGAAAGCCCTGGTTCTGTCCGCCGCGAGCGCGCTCTGCGCGTTCACGAGCGGCTGTGACAAGCACGAAGCGCAGCCCGAGAAGGCCGCTTCGAGTGATGCTGGCGCCGCCAAGGCCCCCGCCGACGATCCTGAGCTGGCTGCTGCCGTCGCTTCGGCGCGGGCAGGTCGCGCTTCGGCGGATAACGCGCCCGCCGCCGGTGGGCCGCCGCCGAGCGGCATCTTCGGCGCAGGCGACGCGGACAAGGCGCTCGCCAAGAACGCGCCTGCCACGCTGACCTTGGGCTCGGAAGGCAGCGAGCCGCGCGTACAACTCGGGCCGCTCAAAGCCGGCAGCAGGTTTTCCAACACCATCACGATCTCTTCGCAGAGCGATCCGCAGCAGGGCCCCATCCCGATCACGTTCGCTTTTACGCTCGAGGCCCAGAAGCCGAAAACGGACAGTGATGCGGGTGCTTCGGTGCCGCTCTCGGTTTCGGTCAAAGTGACGGGCGCGACAATCAATGCGCCCGGTGTGCCCCCGGAGGTGAACGCAGCCATCGGCAAGCTCAAGGGCTCGCGTGTTGATTTCCGCGTCGGTGCCGATGGCGCTGGCAGTAACTTTCACATCGAAGCTCAAAAGGGCGTTGATGCGGCGTTCAAGGACTCGCTGCAGAGCCTTTCAGATTCGCTGGCGATGTTGGTTTTGCCGTACCCCAGCAAGCCGGTGGGCGTTGGCGCGTACTGGATGGTCACGAGCCGTGATTCGCTTATCGGTTTGGACGTGGTCACTTATCGCTTGGTGAAGGTCGAGAAGGTCGACGCCGCGGGCGCGCTGCTCAGCCTGAACACCAAACGCTATGCCGCTTCGCCCGCGTTCGACTTGCCCGGTCTGCCTCCAGAAGCGCCGCACACCATGGGTGAATTTCGCGCGCAGGCGGAAGGCAAATTGGAGATCGCCGCTGGCGAGGCCTTCCCAAAGAACGGTGATTTTCAGTCGTTACTCGGCGCTGCCCTAGGGGATGCGCCGCCTCCGAGCCAAAATCCCGCCGCGCCGAAACCGCAACGCCCGACCGTACAAGTACAAACACGGGTGCTGATCGGCGCCGGCACGAGCGCGAAGCCGGGCGTTTCCGGCGCGGGAGCCGCGCCGCCCGGGGCAGCTACGGGGGATTGATCTAGCCCAACGCTAGAGGTATCAACGGCCCATGACTTTCGTCGTCACGGACAACTGCAAAGGCTGCCGGTTCACGGACTGCGT
>JBDTYJ010000380.1:0-5248 GCA_040005755.1 Pseudomonadota bacterium | reverse complement strand
CCGGCCCGCCGCGCCCGCCCCAAACCGAGCCGAAAGCGGAGGAATTGGCAGCATTCCGCGCGATTTTGGACCGCGTGAACGAACGACGGCCAGAGCTTGCCGCGTTCCTGGCACGGGCTTCGATCCTCGGCTTGAGTCCTGGCGAGCTACGCTTGGGTTGGGAGCCCGGGGATATGTTTGGCCAGGGTACCAACGACAAGGACTCGCAAGAGCTACTCACCACGCTGGCGAGCGAGCATTTCAGCGTCCCCACCAAGGTGCTCTTCGAGTTCGACTCCGCGCGCGCGACGACGATCAAAACGCTCGCCACCATCGACACCGAGATCCGGCTGCAAAAACAGCGAGAGGCCGTGGCGCAAGCCAAGCAGCACCGTGGCGTCACCGACGCGGTGGAGGTGCTCGGCGCGCGCATCAAGGATCTGAAACTGGGCCCTGGTACGATTTGATCATTGGTTAGCCAGAACAGCACGAGTCAATAGCGATGCTTCCCGACCGCCTTCAACGTCTGATCGAGCTGCTCTCGCGTTTGCCCGGGGTGGGTGAAAAAACAGCGCAACGCTTCGCCATGTTTTTCGTCACCGAGAGCCAAGAATATGCGCGCGAGCTCGGCATTGCGCTGCAAGAGTTGGGTGCGACCGTGAAGCGCTGCGAACGCTGCGGGAACATCGCGGAAGTCGGTGCAGACGGGCGCGCGCGCTGCCCGGTGTGTTTGGATTCGCGTCGCGACGGCAGCTTGCTCTGCATCGTGGCTCGCGTTCAAGACCTGATGGCCATCGAAAAGAGCGCGGCCATGCGCGGCCGCTACTTCGTGCTCGGGCGCTTGCTCTCCCCGCTAGACGGCGTTGGCCCGGATGAGCTACCGCTACGGGAGCTGTTTCGATTGATCGAAGAGGACGCGGTCAAAGAAGTAATCTTGGCGACGCCGCCCTCCGTGGATGGTGAGGCAACGGCCTTGCTGCTGGCGCGGGAGCTTTCGGGCAAAGGCCTCAAAGTGTCGCGCATTGCCAGCGGCGTGCCCCACGGCGGGGATTTGGAATTTGCCGATCAGATCACGCTCGGGCGCGCCATTGACGGCAGGCGTGCGATGGACGCCAAGCGCTGAGCCTCGGCTTTCTTCAGCTTATCTGGGGCACGTCGCGAGCTTTTTCTGAGGTTGATTTGGGGCGCGGACAGGGCGAGACTGCGCGCCCCATTTGGGCTCTGATCCGCATGTCCCGAGAAGCCATATTATCCCCTGACGCGCCCAAGCCGGTCTCGGCGTATTCGCAGGCCATCCGTGACGGTGCGCTGCTGTTCTTGGCCGGTCAGATCCCGCTCGATCCCGCCACCGGGCAACTGGTAACGGGCGATCTCGCTGCCTAAACGGATCGCATCATCCTCAACATGACGGCCGTGCTGCGCGCCGCGGGCGCCACCCTGAGCAACGTGGTGAAAACCACCGTGTACTTGACGAACATGGCGGATTTCCCGGCCTTCAATGCGGCGTATAGCCGTCATTTCCCGGGTGTGCCACCGGCTCGCACGACCGTAGCCGTTTTAGCTTTGCCTCTGGGGGCGCGCGTGGAAATCGAAGCCATCGCGACGCTACCCTAAAAATTCTCGATACCTCTGTGGGAGACGTCATGACAGCCAAACAAGACACCAAGTCGAGCGTTCAGCTCGCCGCCGCCGATCTCTCGGCGAGCGCAGACACCGCCGTCGCAACCCTGGAGCGCGTGGGCGCTCGAGCTGCCCTTTTGGTCGAGGCGTGGGTCAACGCCGGCAACGTGGCGGCGGTCGCCGTGGCGTCGGAGCAAGCGCAAGGCCCGGCACGCAAGGCCGCCCGGCGAGGGCTCAACGTGCTCAAGGCGCGCGGGGTTACCGTGCCCAGTGAACGCCGTGTCACCAGCGTTACGGGCGAAAAGTCCCCTGAAATCGAGGAAGCGTTGCTGCTCGCCCCGGATAGCGGGGGCAGCGTTTGTCTGGCCATCACCTCGCGTTCAGCGACCAGCCGCGCGCACAGCGTGTTCGTGTTCTTACACGATGACTTCGGCATCCACCGCGTCAACGTGGGTGAGCTGAGCCAATCACAGCTGAAAGATGCGCTCTCACGCGCGCTCCCGGGCGCAGAGTATCGCCCCGTCAAGGTGCCCGTGGCTTGGGCGCGCAGCCGCATCGCCGCGGCGCGTAAGGTGCACGCCGGCCGCGGCGTGCCGGAGCCGCTTGGCTTCTCGAGCGCAGCCTCCCTACTGGAGCCGGTACCCAGCGCGCCCGAGGAGCACCCCTTCGACGCCGAAGGCTTAGAGCTCGCCGATGAGGACGCGAAGGATCTGGGTAAGAACTCGCAGACTCTGCACTTCCTGCCCGAATTTCGCGGCTGGTTCCCGCCCAAACAAGCGGTCGAAGAGCTCCTGTTCAAGGTCGGCGAAAGCCTGACGCGGGGCACAGAACCCCCGCCGGACGAGCTACAAAAGAAGCTCGAAGCTGAGGTTATCGCGGCGACGGACCGTTACTTCACGCCGGAGCGTCGCGAAGCGTTGGCGCGCATGATGAAAGATAGCGCGCTCAGCGTGCTGGCACGCGAAGGTGAAGTGCGCACGCTGGATGTCGTGGCCACGATGAAGAACATCCGTGAGGCCGGACTCATTACCAACCCGCCGCACGAGGTTGGGTTCCTGCGCGCCTTTTTCGACAAGGCGATCAGCGCGCTCGCGTACCAGGACGGCGGGCGGCTGCGCATTCCGATGCCCCCCCCCGAGGCTCCCCCGGCCGAAGTCGGCGCGTAGGACGGGCTTTCGCGCCGCTTCGGCGGCGCTCGGGCAACGCACTCAAACGGTATTAGCCGCGCAGCGCGGCGGCGCGGAAACGCTGCAACAAGCCGAGCGCGATGGGTCCCGGGGTTCCGGGCCCCACCGCACGCCCGTCAATGCGCACCACGGGCAGCAGCTCGCGGATGCTCGAGGTGATGAACACTTCATCCGCCTGCACGAGCTCGGTTTTAAGGAGCGCGCGTTCTTCGACCGGCAAATAGTCGCGCGCGAGCTCGAGCACGCGCGCACGAGTAATCCCGGGCAGGATCGCCGCGCTGTGCGGCGGTGTGACCAAAGTGCCTCGAAAAACGGCGAATACGTTGGAGGTCGCGCCTTCGAGGATGCAGCCGTGACCGTCCTCGATCAGCGCTTCGGCGGCGCCCGCGGTGCGGGCCGCGCGCATCGCCAAAACCGCGAGCAGGTAATTGCCGATTTTCGCGTCGGCCACACCCGGCGCGTCGCTAGGCCGTTGCGCGCGAAACGTGATCGCTGCAATGCCGCGCTCGTAGAGTTCCGCCGCTGGTTGCGCAAGCGGGGTTACGAGCACGACGCGCAGCGGTTTATCTGCGAGCTCCGGATCCAAGCCGAGTGTGCGACCGATGCCGCGTGTCAACGTCAGGCGGACGTATGACTCCGCGCTCGCTTGTGCCCGAACGGCTTGCAGCAGCTCGGCGCGCAGCGTCTGCAAGCTCACCGGGAGCGGGATCAGGACGCGCGCAGCGCTCTGCTGCAAGCGCTCCAGGTGCGCATCCAGGGCGAACAAGCGCCCCTGATAGCTGCGCAGCGTCTCGAACACGGAGTCGCCATACAAAAAGCCGCGATCGAAGACGCTCACGACCGCCTGTTCGGGCGGCACGATGCGACCGTCGATCATCACCGTGCTGGACATACGATCGCCGCTGTCGCGCGTTATTTCGCGGCGCCGCGAACTTCCACTGTTTCGCTGCCGCCGGCCCAGATCAATTCAACGTCCACATTTAGATCACCGGTGATGACCACCGTTGGCTTGTCTAGCACCGTCGCGCGCGGTTCGAGCTTGAGGTTCAAGAGCCCATCGGCACCAAATGGATAACGCTCAACGCTGAACCCTTCGATCCCGCGTATGTGCCAAAGCAAACGATGGCGGCTGAACTCCGGACGCAACCCGAAAATGAACTCGAACAGCACCGCGATCGGCGTGATGCCCGTCCAGCCGACAAAGTCCTTGCGGCCACGGCCCCCGCCTTCTTCATCCGGCGCGTGGTGTTCCCAGACGGAGCCGGTTTCTTCGAAGGAGGCCACCATGTTGTCGTGGTGGTTCTTCGCAATCTCATAGGCCAGATCTTCGAAGCCGCGCGCAGCCAGGCCGCGCATGACCATGTAGTTTGTCGGCGGCCACACCCCGCCCAACCACAAGCCGCCATCCGGATCATAGCCGGGGGTGTCAGCGGAAAGGCTAGGAACACGGTGCGGGCGCTTGAATTCCGCAGCATTGTCCAGATGCTGCACGAAGCGCGGCAAGCGCTCGGCCGGTACGGCGTCAGCCAGCAACGCCCAAAACGCACCAATCGTTTTCACCTCCGTGAGGCGCGTCTGATCGCGACGAAGGTCGTGATAGAAGCCGGACGATTCATCCCACAAGTACTCGTTGATCCAAGGAACGAGCGCGGCATTCTCGTCGGCGAAATCTTGCACCTCTTCGCGGCGATCTAGGACACTGGCGATATCCAGCACGATGCGGTTTGCGAGCACCGCCTGCATGTTCGTATCGACCCAGGTCAGGTGCGCATGGTCGATGATTTCCCCCTCTGGGGAGCGCGGCTGATTATCCATGCCGCTAGCCAAGCCGGTACCCCAGTAGCTGCCATTCGGCCAAGTGCGATAGCGGCGGTGCCACTGCCCGTACGAGACCAACACGGGGAACACCTCGGCGAGCCGCTGGCGATCGCCAAACGCCTGGTAATATTCCCACTCGGCGAACCCGAGCACGTTGGGGCCGCTGCCTGCGGGGTCGAAGCGACTGTAGCACTCACTGCCGTTGTTCTCACGGAACTGGCGGCAGATGCCGCCGTCGGGGTGTTGCTTGCAGTAGAAGTTGTCGAGCGTGTTTTGAAACTTCCACGCGCGGTCACCGTAACGCCCGAACAGCGCGATGAACACGGTGTCCCACATGTACAAACACCCGTCGTACATCGTGGAGGAGTAGTCCGTGACAAACGAGTTCTCCTCGTTTGCCGGCCGGAAATTTTGAAACGCGATCTCCCAGCAGCGCCAGTAGCACTCGATGGCCGATTCGTGACCCGGCCAGGTCGGCGACGGCAGCAGGTCTCGCTTAGCTACCTCGAACTCGGGCCAGGGTTCGATGTTTCGGCGCGGCTTGCGCACGAACAGGTTCTCTTCCGCAAATCGGTTTTCGACGTAAGTATTGACGTAGCGGATTTCGCTTGGATTGTTCCGTAGATACAGCGGGTTCCGCATGG
>JBDTYJ010000379.1:0-5271 GCA_040005755.1 Pseudomonadota bacterium | reverse complement strand
GTGCGGGGTCGCGAGCGCCCCTCTCTAGCTCCCATCTCGGATGGGTCAGGGCGCCTTCGTCGTGCGTTGGTGCGTTTCGAGGTAGCCACAGACGCGCGCTGAGATCGCGGCACCGAGTGCGGAACGCGGATCGGCGCTGAGGGAGGCCAGCGACACTTTCTCGAGCTCAGCGCGGTATGCTTTCTCCGCGCGTTGCATCGCCACATTCACACCGCAGGGTGGTTTGTAAAAGCGCTCGGCAAGGGGCGAGGGCCCACGCTGGCGGATTTCCATGCAGCGAAACGCCAGCTCAGGCCCTTCCACGGCCAGGACCACGTCCAGGAGCGAGATGTGTGCGGGCTCACGGGCCAGGCGGTAGCCGCCGCGCGGACCGGGCACGGAGAGTAAGATCCCGGCGCCCGCGAGCGCCTGAAGGTGCTTGAGCAGGTAGCTCGTGGACACCCCATGATAGTCCGCGAGGGCCGACGCGGGCAGCACTCCGTTCGACGGCAGGTTGGACAGGAGGAGCACGCAGTGAATTGCCTGTTCGACTCCGTCACCGAGTTTCATCGCATTTCCATTCTCGATAGATGGTATCGACGATCCCCGGTCGGTCAAGCGCTACCCGAGCAGGGCTTTGTCCAGCCCGAACGCTTGATCCAACGAGCCGGGCACGCTCTTAAAGGCAACGCCCAGGCGATTCCAGGCGTTGATGGTGAGCACCTCGAACGAGAGATCCGAGAGCTCTCGCTCGGAAAACTGCGCACGAACGCTCTCGTAAATTTCATCACTTACGCCGTGCTCGGGCAGCCGGGTGAGCGCCTCCGTCCAAACCAAAGCCGCGCGCTCACGCTCGGAAAACAGCGGGGATTCACGCCAAATGACCAGGTGATGAAGGCGCAGCTCCCGCTCGCCCTGCTGGCGCGCTTGCTTGACGTGCAGGTCCACGCAGAAGGCGCAGCCGTTGAGCTGCGAAGCTCGAATCTTGATCAGGTGCCCGAGCGCGGGCTCGATGGCGCCGTTACTCACGAGCGCGCCAAGTTCCGCGAGCTTCTTGAACAACTCCGGGGATTGCTGACGATGATTCAAACGCGGCAATTTCGTGTCCATGGCCACTACTGTATCATGGACAATTCTTATCCTCAATACCTGCCGCGGTTCTGCCCAGACTGAACTACCGTTGACACGACCGGCTTGCCCGCTCCAAATCCCGCACGTACCCTTACGTGGAGGCGTGGCCCCACTCGGGACACTGCGCCCGGACGGGAGCCATGGCGCACGCTGATGAAGTGGCGGACAAGCAGAGCCCCAGCGGTGCTGGGCGCGTGCTCGTGGTGGATGACGCGCCGGACCTGCGCCGTGCCCTACGCCGGGTGTTGGTTCAGGGCGGCTTCCAGGTGACGGTGGCTGAGCGGGGCAGCGAGGCGATCTCGCTGGTGAAGCAGAGCGACTTTGAGTTGATCGTGAGCGACGTTCGTATGCCGGATATGGACGGCATCGAGCTCCTGCGCCTGATTCACGAGTTCGATCCCGACCTGCCGGTCTTGCTCATCTCCGGCAATCCGGATCTACCCAGCGCGCTGCAGGCGGTCGAATTCGGGGCTTTCGAATACGTGCAAAAGCCGGTCGATCTCGAAAAGCTTCGCCTCAGCGCAGGGCGCGCGGTGCACCTGCGCAGGCGCCGGGTCGCCGCGCAAGAAGCGGTGGATAGCTACCGTTCGGGCGAACGGGAACGGAGAGTGCGGGAACAGCAGAGTGACGGGCTGAGCGGGGAGTTGCTCGCGGGTCGGTACCGCATCGGCAAGATGATCGGGCAGGGCGGTATGGGCACCGTGTACGAAGCCGTGCGCGAAGATCTGGGCAACATGCGTGTCGCGATCAAGATCCTGCACGACTCGGTCAGCAGCAATCGCCAGCTCGTTGCGCGCTTCAGACGCGAGGCAGAAACGGTCGCGCTGCTCAGTCATCCGAACATCGTGCGCGTGATCGACTTTCATGATCACGGCGGGGAGCCTGCTTTCCTGGTCATGGAGTGGCTAGACGGCCTGTCTTTGGGGCAAGTGCTTCAGCGGCAGGGCCCCATGACCGTGGCGCGCACGGCGTCCGTCGCTTGCCAGGTGTTGGCGGCACTCTCGGCTGCGCACCGCGCGAATGTGGTGCACCGCGACCTCAAACCGGACAACATTTTCCTAACCAGGATGTCCGGCCAGGGCGAGATCGTGAAGTTGCTGGATTTCGGCGTCGCAAAGCTGTTGGCCGCCTCTGGCTCGCCAAAGCTGACCGAAACCGGAGTGGTGCTCGGAACACCGCCGTACATGGCGCCGGAGCACGCGCGGGGCGCGGAGGTGGATCTGCGCAGTGACGTCTATGCCGTCGGCTGCGTGATGTACGAAGCGTTGACCGCGCACGCCCCGTTCGCCGCAGAAAACTACAATGCACTGCTGTTCGCGATCCAAGAGGGCTGTCCGGTGCCTCTGGAAGAACGACGGCCCGAGCTGGACCCCGAGCTGGTCCGCATCATTCGCAAGGCCATGGCGGTGAAACCCGATCAGCGCTTTCAGAGCGCTCAGGAACTAGCCGAGGCGCTCCAGCCCTGGCTCAATGCGGGGTTGAGCGGCGCGCCGCCGCCCGAATCCTCACCGCTGGCCTTCGCGCCCACGATGCTTCCGCCGAGCAGTGAGCTGCCGGAGCGCAAACGCTAGCCACCCGGCGGCGGGTGCCGCCTCGCGAGCGGCGGATTCCGAACTTCGTGCGGGCTACCTGAACGAAACTTTACAGTTTTCGGTAAGCAGGAAACAATAGCTAGCTTGGACTTCCAACGAAGCCGAGTCACCGCACACAATCTGGTAGGTGCCACGTTTTGCGCGCCGAGCACCGGCGAAGCGCTAGACATCACGAGCCCCTGGACAGGGCGGAGCATCGGCAGCGTGGGCCTCTCTGGCGCTGCGGATGTGGCGGCGGTCGTGGCTGCCGCGCGCGAACCCGCGGCAGCGTGGGCCAGAGTGCCGCTCAAAGAAAGAGTGCGACCGCTGGCACGCTTTCACGAGCTCGTCACGCACGCGTTGGGCGAGCTGTCCCAAACGGTGGCGCTCGAATCCGGGAAGACCGAAGCCGAGGCGCGGGCTGGCCTGCTCCGCGGGTTAGAGGTGGTGGAGTTCGCGCAGAGCTTGCCGAATTTGGATCGCGGTGGCGCGCTGGAGGTATCGCGCGGGGTGACGTGTGAATATCGGCGTGAGCCGCTCGGCATCGTTGCCGGCATCACGCCCTTCAATTTCCCGGCCATGGTGCCGATGTGGATGTTCCCGATCGCGATCACGCTCGGCAACGCCTTCATCCTCAAACCGTCGGAAAAAGTGCCGCTCAGCGCCTGCCGTTTGGGCGAGCTGATGTTGCAGGCGGGTTATGCGCCCGGCCTGTTTTCGCTGCTGCACGGCGATCGGCGCGCGGTGGAAGCATTGATCGACCATCCCGAGGTGTGCGCGCTCGGTTTCGTGGGCTCGACTCCGATCGCGCGAGCGGTGCACGCGCGCGCTACCGCGCTCGGAAAACGCGCGTTGTGCTTGGGCGGCGCAAAGAACCACCTAATTGTCGCGCCGGACGCCAACGAAGCGATCACCGTGAAGTCAGTCGTGGACTCGTTTACTGGCTGCGCGGGGCAGCGCTGCATGGCGGGCAGCGTCATGGTGGTGGTCGGCGACGGCGCGCGCTTCGTGGAAAAAGTGGTGGAGGCCGCCAGCCGCATACAACTGGGCACGGACATGGGCGCGCTGATCGACAGCGCGGCGCATGCGCGCTTGAACGCGGGCATCGCGCAAGCGGAGCAGGAGGGGGCGAAGCTGCTACTCGATGGCAGAGCGCGGCCCGCGCCTGCCGGTCTTGAAGCCGGCAATTGGCTGGCTCCGAGCGTGATCGACCAGGTGACGCCCGACATGGCGTGTGCGCAAGTGGAGCTATTTGGACCGCTTTTGTCGATCATTCGAGTGAAAACCCTGGATGAAGCGTTGGCGTTGGAACGGCTTAGCCCGTACGGCAATGCCACCAGCATTTTCACGCAGAGTGGCGCCGTGGGCAGCTACGTTGCCGAGCGCGCCACGAGCGGCATGGTGGGCGTGAACATTGGCGTGCCTGTGCCGCGCGAGCCGTTTTCGTTCGGCGGCACCAAAGACTCCAAGTTTGGTCAGGGCGACATGACCGGGCCGGCGGGCGTGGAGCTGTGGAGCAACTTAAAAAAGATCACCAGCAAATGGGCGCTGTCCGAAGACGCCACGTGGATGTCTTGAAGGGGGGCAAGTCATGACTCCAAAGACAGCTCACAAGCGGCCCAAGGCGATCCAGCTCACCTCCCACCCGGGCGGGCCGGGCCCCAAACCGATTCCGATTGTCTGGGGCGCCGCGGATCCGATGACGCGCGGGCCGTTGATTGGCACCGTGACCAACACCGCGCAACGCAACGTGATCGGCACGCATGCGGGCAGCTATTCGGTTTATCGCGCCGTGGCGGTGGCTGCCGGCGCGCTCGACCCGCTCCGCAAACCGGACCTCACCAATACTTCACCCACGCACGTGATTGGGCCATTTCCAAGCTGGTTCGACCCGACCAAGATCGTTTCCCTGGATCCGTTTGGTGCGCTCGTGAGTGAGGTGTTCAAGCCTTACTTCGAGCAGGGGTACGACATTCGACCCACGATTGCCGTAACGCGCGCGCACATTCAATTGCCGGAGCTGGAAGAAGCGATCGCCGCCGGTCGGCTCAAGGTGGACGGGCACATTCTCAAGCCGGGCGGCTCGGTGCTCGTGGTCAAAGCCGCGCTGGAGCCGGTTTGGTACCTACCGGGTGTTGCCGCGCGCTTCGGCTGCGCGGAATCCGACTTGCGCCGTACGCTGTTCGAGCACACCGCTGGCATGTTCCCGGAGCTCGTGACGCGCAATGATCTGGAAGTGTTCATGCCGCCCATTGGCGGCGCCACGGTGTACATGTTCGGTGACGTTGCGGGCATTTCCAACCCGCACAAGCCGCTCGCGGTGCGCGTGCATGATGAGTGCAATGGTTCGGACGTTTTCGGCTCGGACATCTGCACCTGCCGCCCATACCTCACGCACGGCATCGAAGAGTGCGTGCGCACGGCTCAAGCGGGCGGCTCAGGCGTCATCGTGTACAACCGGAAGGAAGGCCGCGCGCTCGGTGAGGTCACGAAATTCCTGGTCTATAATGCCCGAAAGCGCCAAACCGGCGGCGACCGCGCCGACCAATATTTCGCGCGCACGGAATGCGTCGCGGGCGTGCAGGACATG
>JBDTYJ010000378.1:0-5275 GCA_040005755.1 Pseudomonadota bacterium | reverse complement strand
TGGAAATTACGCTACGTCTGGGCGCTATGTAGTGCTGGCGTCCGCGGGCTGTCAATGCACGCGCGCAGTGCCCGTTCAGGGTCCGTCAGCGGGCCGCCCCGAGCCTGAGCTAAGGCAACGCAGGCTTCGGATTCTCCACGGCCTTTTGCCAGGCGGCGAAGGGCGGCCCGAGGGCCGCTTCCAGTTGCTCGAGCAACGCCGCGAGCGCGGCGGGAGCACTGCCGGCGGCGCGCGCTTCGACCAGCGCTGAATAGGCAGCGGTATAGCGATTTCGAGCCAAAAAAGCCTGCGCCAGCAGCGGCCACACGCGGTCGCCCGGGGCGCCCAAGTTCGCGGCGCGGCGCAGTGGCCCGATCGCTTCCCCGGGCCGGGAATCCCCCAGCATGGCGTCGCCCAGGCGAAAGTAAATGTCCGAGGCCGCGGGGCCGTCGCCGGCGTACTGCACGCCCAGGCGCAGCACTTCTTCCCCCTTGCCCATCTCGCCCAGCGAAATGCAGGCGCTGCCGAGCAGACCAAGCGCTTTGGCGATCAGCGCGCGCGTTTCCGCGTTCAGCATCTGGCCATCGGGCGTGCGCAGGAAAATGGCTAGCGGCGCGGGCCAAGCGCCCAGCAGCTCCAGGACCCGCACTTGGTCGCCCTTCAGCGCCGCGGTTTCCGCCTCCGCGACTCGGCTAAGCTCGATCGCCCCGCGAGCTGCTGGCCGCGCGAGGCGGTCCAGCTCTTCACGCACGTGAGTGCGCAGCCGCGCACGGAACGCGCCCACCGGGTAGCTCTCTTCGATGCCGTCATGCAGCAGGCGAACGTGCGAGCCGTCACGCTCAACGGACAGCTCACGCAGGGTGTAGCCGTAGAGCGGTGCGAGCAGCAGGTAGCGCACGCCGATGTGCAGTTGCACCGCTTCCAGATCAGTGGCGCGACGCGGTGCCGGGCCGAGCGGCTCTTCCGTCACCAACGCGCTCACGAGCCGGCGACGAAAATCACCGAGGGTGAGGCGTTGCGTGTCGGTTTCGGTGACCTCCGCGTCGTCAGCGCCGACGACGAAGTCCACCAACGTGTTGTCGGGAGTGCGGCGGTCGACGGTGAGCGAGGTGATGCGCGCGCCCGTGATCATGGCGAAGCCGAAAAAACGGGGCCCCACGATGTCGCACAGCGCCTGAAAGCTGCCGATGCCTTCGCCAATGCGCTCGAACCAACCGTCAGTGCGGATGGCCTCGAGCGAGACGAGTAAGGGCTCCGCCATGAAATCCGAATCTTCTTTTTGTCACGGAACCCGAGCCAGGAACAAGTCAAACTCGGGTTTTTCACCGATTCATGGCAGAAGGGCTTACCGGTCGGCGGCGTTGGCCGGACCGGCCCGGAAACTCAGCGCACCCTGCTCGCTACAACCGCGGCGCGCACGGTGTGAGGCGCTACACCTACATGGCAGCAAGCAAGAAGGCGGCGGATGCCGTCGCTCAGCGAAGAGCCCGGGCAATTGGCCGGGCCTTGCTTGCCTGGTACGCGCAGCATCGCCGGCAATTGCCCTGGCGCCAATCACTCGACCCGTACGCCGTTTGGGTGAGCGAGATGATGCTCCAGCAGACCCAAGTAGCGACGGTGATTCCCTACTTCGAGCGTTGGATGCAGCGCTTCCCGGATGTCGCAACGCTGGCCAAAGCGGCTGAAAGCGACGTACTGCACGCTTGGCAAGGCCTCGGCTACTACTCGCGCGCGCGCAATTTGCAACGCGCCGCCGGGCGAATGATGGACGAGCACGCAGGCCGTGTTCCCGAGCGCGTGCCAGATTTACTGGCACTGCCCGGCATTGGGCCGTACTCAGCCGGCGCTATCTCGAGCATTGCCTACGGGCACCCCGAGCCGTTGGTGGATGGCAACGTGATCCGCGTACTTTCGCGACTGTTCGCGTTGCGAGGAGACCCGAATCGCGCGCCGCTGAAGCGCGAGCTTTGGGATTTGGCGCGCTCACTGGTGCCTGCCGCGGCACCCGGGGATTTCAATCAGGCGTTGATGGAGCTCGGCGCCACGGTGTGCACGCCGCGGAACCCCCGCTGCAGCGCGTGCCCGCTGGCCGCCCATTGCCAAGCGCTGAGCGCCGGGCTCGTTGAAACGTTACCCGAGCTGCCCGCACGTGCGAAGCCAACGCAAGTGCACATGGTTGCCGCGGTGAGCGCGCGTGCGGGGCGGGTCCTGGTCACGAAGCTGCGGCCGAGCGCGGCGCGCTGGGCCGGAATGTGGCTCTTCCCCACTGCCGAAATCGGACGCAGCGAGACCCCAGAAGCAGCCGTCACCCGCGCGCTGAAAGAAGCGGCCGGCCTGCAAGCTGCGCCGACGGGCATCTTGTGCGTGGTTCGACACACCGTGACGCGCTTCCGGATCACCCTGGATGCGTATCGAACCTGCACGCCGAGTGGCGCGGCAAAGCCGCTCGCAGTTGCGGAAGTCGCGTGGAAACGCCCGGATGAACTGGGCGCGCTGGCCATGCCCAAGGCCCACCGAGCGATCGCACAGCGCCTGCTATAAGGCTGAATTACGACGCATTTTGCCGCGATTTCGAGCCGGCAGGCACGCCACGAGCAGCGCTCCGCCGCGCCCGTTGCGTGCCGCCGATGCTCGCTCAGACCTTCATTGGTTCGATTTTCGCGCGGTCGACGTTGAGCTGTTGGATGGCGGAGGCGACGTCTTTGCCGCTCAGCTTGCCGTCTTGGCGCAGGCCGTCTAGCGCGCCAATCACGATGCTCTCCGCATCCACCTCGAAGTGACGGCGCAGGGCTTCGCGCGTGTCGCTCATGCCGAAGCCGTCCGTGCCGAGCGGCACGAAGCGACCAGGGATGAAACGAGCCACGACATCCGCCGTCGCTTTGATGTAGTCGGAAGCAGCGATGAACGGGCCCTCAGTACTACTCAGCACCTGCGTCAGGTACGGCACCCGCGCTGCCTCTTCCGGATTCAGGCGGTTAAAGCGCTCACAGGACATGCCCTCGTTGCGCAGCTGCTGGTAGCTGGTAACGCCCCAAATATCGGCTGAAATGTCGAATTTTTCTGCCAGGAGCGCCTGCGCCTTCATGACCTGCTGCATAATCGAGCCGCTGCCGAAGAGCTGCACGTGGTGCTTCAGCTTCTTTTCTGCGTTCTTGAACTTGTAGATGCCCTTCAGCACGCCTTCACGCGCTCCTTCGGGCATGGGGGGCATCGGGTAGTCTTCGTTCTGGAGCGTGATGTAGTAGTAAATGTTCTCGTTTTTCTCGTACATCCGCGACAGGCCGTCTTCGATCACGGCCGCCAGCTCGAAGGCGAAGGCGACATCGTAAGCCACCACGTTCGGCACGCTCATCGCGGCCATGTGGCTGTGGCCGTCTTCGTGCTGCAAGCCCTCACCGTTTAGCGTGGTGCGACCGGCAGTGGCGCCGAGCACGAAGCCACGCGCCATGCTGTCACCAGCGGCCCACAACTGATCGCCGGTACGCTGAAACCCGAACATCGAATAGAAGATGTAAAACGGGATCATCGGCTGGCCGAGCACTGAATAGCTCGTGGCCGCGGCCGTGAACGAGGCCATGGAGCCCGCCTCGGTGATGCCCTCCTCCAGCACTTGGCCGTCTTTGCTCTCGCGGTAGTAGAGCAATTTGCCCTTGTCGATGGGCTCGTACAGCTGGCCGTGGGCGGCGTAGATGCCCACTTGGCCGAACAGCGCGTCCATACCGAAGGTGCGCGCTTCGTCCGGCACGATCGGCACGACGCGCTTGCCGATTTTCTTGTCCCGCAGGAGCTTCGCCAACATGCGCGAAAACACCATGGTGGTCGAGGCTTCACCCTTGGCCATGCCCTGGTAAAATTCGCCGAACAACTCCGCCTTGGGCGTTTCCAGCTGCACGCTAACGCTGGAGCGGCGCTTGGGCAGTGGGCCACCGAGGGTGCGACGCCGCTCGATCAAGTACTGCACCTCCGGGCTGTTCATGCCGGGGTGATAAAACGGAAATTCTTCCAGCCGGTCGTCCGCGACGGGCACCTCCAACACGTCACGGAACGCTTTCAGTTCCGCGGCCTGCATCTTCTTCTTGGAGTGCGTGACGTTGCTCCCCTCGAAGCTTTCGCCGAGGCGCCAGCCCTTGACCGTGTGCGCGAGGATCACCGACGGGCGACCCTTGCTCTCGAGCGCGCGCTTGTAGCCGGCGTACACCTTGCGGCTCGAGTGACCGCCGCGGCGCAGGGCGCCCACCTGGTCGTCCGTGAGATGGCTCACGAGCTCCAACATGCGGGGATCACGGGCGAAAAACGCCTTGCGTACGGTTTCACCGGAAGCCGTAGTCAAACGCTGCCACTCGCCATCGACGACGGCATTGAGGTGGTCGCGCAGCACGCCATCTTTATCGCGCGCGAAGAGGTCATCCCAGTTGTCACCCCAAATGACCTTGGTGACGTCCCAGCCGGAGCCGCGGAATACGGCCTCCAAGTCTTGGATGATCTTGCCGTTGCCGCGGACCGGGCCGTCTAGGCGCTGCAAGTTGCAGTTCACGATGAACGTCAAATTGTCGAGCTTTTCACCGGCCGCGATGCGGAGCGCGCCGAGTGTTTCCGGCTCGTCCGTCTCGCCGTCCCCCACGAAGCACCACACGTGGGATTTGGAGGTGTCCGCGAGGCCGCGGTTCTCCATGTAACGGTTGAAGCGCGCTTGGTAGATGGCGCCAATTGGCCCGAGGCCCATGCTTACCGTCGGGAACTCCCAGTACTCCGGCATCAAGCGCGGGTGCGGGTACGAAGACAGACCACGGCCGCGCTCCGTTTCGCGGCGGAAGTGGTTCATGTGGTCTTCCGTGAGGCGACCCTCCAAGAACGAGCGCGAGTACATGCCGGGCGAGGCGTGGCCCTGGTAGTAAACTTGGTCACCCAAGCTGTCGCCATCTTTGCCGCGGAAGAAGTGGTTGAAGCCGATCTCGTACAGGGTGGCGCTGGAGGCGTACGTGGAAATGTGGCCGCCTAAGCCCTCGTACTTTTTGTTCGCGCGGTGCACCATGGCCGCCGCGTTCCAACGAATGATGCGACGAATGCGGCGCTCGAGCGCTTCATCACCCGGGAACTCAGGCTGCTCTTCCACGCGAACCGTGTTCACGTAGTCGGTGTTGAGCGGGAGCACGGGAGCCACGCCTTGGCGCCGGCCATCCTCGAGCGTGCGCTCCAGGAGGAAGCGCGCGCGCTCCTGCCCTTCGTGCTCGACCACCGACTTGAGCGAATCAATCCATTCCCGCGTCTCGACGGGATCCTTGTCTGATTCGGGCCT
>JBDTYJ010000377.1:0-5283 GCA_040005755.1 Pseudomonadota bacterium | reverse complement strand
AGCCCGTGGCAGGCGAATCTCGGAAACTCAAGCGCGCAGCGGAACGCCAGGCGGGGGAAGCGACCTCCAAAGCGGGTGCAGGCTCGTCTGAGCCCCTGCAGGCGAACGCGGCAGGGCCCGAGAACCCAATGGCGGCCGGGCAGCTGAAGAGCATGATCGGGCGATTGGGGCTGCCCTTGCTTGGAATTTGGGCGCTCGGCGGCACGATTGCGGCGTTCAGCCAATCGACCACGGTGCGGGTGATCATGCTCACGATCCCGGCAGTGCTCACGTCGCTGGCGATTGCGATGGTCGTATGGGCAATGCGCCAGGCCAAGAAAGCGCAAGGCGTGGCCGGCATTCTGAG
This sequence comes from Pseudomonadota bacterium, assembly GCA_040005755.1. GTDB lineage: Bacteria > Myxococcota_A > Polyangia > Polyangiales > Polyangiaceae > PMG-095. The sequence goes on along the minus strand of JBDTYJ010000377.1, from coordinate 4,937 downwards.
TGGTGTAGAGACGGCCGAACAACGCAAGGTGGCCCTCGCGCAGTTGGACGCGACTTACAAGAAGAACGATACCACCGCCATCTTCGGTCGTGCGCAGCTGGAGATGCAGGATGATCCAAAGAAGGCCCTGGCGACGCTCGAGCGCATTGATTTGACGAAGGTGCTCGGCGCGGTCGCAGACGAAACGCGTGCCCAGCGCGCCATGATTCACCTCACGCTCGGTGACGTGGGCCCGGCGCGCCAGCTCGTCGACAACATTGATTTGAGCCGCAGCCGCGACGCAAAGACGCGCGCCATGCTGACCGCCGTGTGCGCGGAAGCCTGGGCGCGCACCGGTAACGCAAAAAAAGCCGTCGATACCCTGACGTTGATCGACCCGGAAGACGCGGAATACGAGAAGTTACGCCCGCAACTGTATCGCGCGCTCGCCTATGCGTATGCGCACACCAATGATCTGAAGGGCATGAAGCGCGCGCTCAAGCGCCTAATGACTTTCGACGTGAGGCTGCTCGGCGGATTCATGACCAAGCGCACCCACCCGCTGCTGCAGAAGGAGGCCAAGCGCCTCGTCGAGCAAAGCGGCGCGGTCCCGCGTAAGATGGTCGTGCAGCGGCGCGTTTGAGCGGCGGGGCCTTGGCCGGCTTGCTACAGCCCGGCCAGCGTCGCGCGACCAATCGGGCGAATCGCAACCTCTGGCAACAGCTCGGCGTACGAGACAACGCGCGCTTCGCGCAGGTCCAGCTCTAGGAGCTTGCGCACGAAGCGGCGAATGTCCGGTTGAGTCAGCACGATCAGCGGTGCGTCACTGGGCTCTTTGGGAAGCGCGCGGCGCACGGCGCTGACGATGTCCCGCGCCGCGGCGGGGGCCAGCGTGAGGAAACTGCCGGCCGGTGTACGGGAGACGGCGCTGCGCACGGTTTCTTCGATCTGCGGCTCGAGCACGATCACCGAAAGTTCACGGCCGCCTTGCGTGAGCGCATGGGTCAGTTGCCGACGCAGCTGAGAGCGCACGAACTCAGTCAGGTTCAATGGGTCGCGCTCGACGTTGCCGACCAAGGCCAACGCCTCCAAAATCGCCCGCAAATCGCGGATGTTGACGCGCTCCTCGGCCAACCGGCGAAGCACGTCCGAGAGCAGGGTCACGGCGACAGGCTTGGGCACCACTTGGCGGACCGTGGCCGGAGCGACCTGCTCGAGCTCGTCCAGCAGCCCCTGGGTTTCCGCGATACCCAGAAAATCCACCGCGCGGTTTTGGAGTGTCGCGAGGGCTTGCCCGACGACGTACTCCGCTATCGCGCTATCGGCGACTTCAGCTGGGATGGCGAACACGCGCGCGGGGACCTCGTGAATGGAGAGCACGACGTGGCGTGCGGGTAATTGCGCGTTCGCGGCGAGCCTGCCCGGCGGGAGCGGCACGCCAAGCTCACGGAAGATGATCTCACGCACAGCACTGATGGCGGAACGCAGGCCCGCGCGACGCACCTCATTGCCGCGCAGGTCGTCTTCCTCAAACGCAGCCAGATCGGCCGCCACCTCTAGGCCCCAAGGAGTGACCACGGGCACGAAGCGCATGCCGGCCGGGCCACTCAAGCGTCGCTGCGCCGGCTCGGCTAGGGCGATTTCCCGGTTCGTGCGCAAGGCTTTCGTCCGCGCACGCGAACCAAGCACCAGCAGCGCGCCGATGGCTAAGAACGGCAAGGTGGGTAGCCCAGGCACGAGCGAGAGCAAGAGCACGAAGAAGCCGCCCACGCGCAGCGCCTGCGGCTGGCTGAGCAGTTGGCCGGCGAGCTCGGCGCCGAGCGGAGTATCGGCCTCCTCGCTCGCGACGCGGGTGACCAAGACGCCAGCGCCGGTCGCGATGACCAGCGCCGGGATCTGCGTGACGAGGCCATCCCCAATGGTGAGCAGGCCGTAGCGCTTCAAAGCGGCTAACGGTTCGAGCCCTTTCTGACCGACGCCGATGGCGAGGCCGCCCAGGATATTGACCAGCGTGATCAGGAGCGACGCGATGACGTCGCCTTTGACGAACTTCATCGCGCCGTCCATGGCGCCGTAAAATTGACTCTCGCGCACTAAAGTGCGGCGCCGGGCTCGGGCCTCTGTGCCGTCGATCGCGCCGGAGCGGAGCTCTGCGTCGATGGCCATTTGCTTGCCGGGCATCGCATCCAAGGCGAAGCGCGCGCCCACCTCAGCCACTCGTTCGCTACCTTTGGCGATTACGATGAACTGAATGATCGTCAAAATGAGAAAGATGACCGCGCCGACGACGTAGTTTCCGCGCACCACGAAGGTGCCGAATGCGCGGATCACCTCACCCGCGTTGGCTTGCAGCAAGATCAAGCGCGTGGACGACACGTTGAGCGCCAGCCGAATCAGCGTGGTGATCAGCAGTAACGTAGGGAAGGAGGCAATTTTGAGGGCCTCGCTCACGTACAAAGACACGAGCAAGATCACGACCGAGCAAGCCAGGTTACTTGCGATCAGCAGATCCAAGAGCCAAGTGGGCAACGGCACGACCATGAGGCCGACGACCGCCATGACGAGGCCCGCGAGCACGGCATCCGCGATGCCAAGGCGAGATTTGGGACGAGCGAGGTTTAGGGACGGGGTGGGTACGGCCATCGAAGTTAGCTGGGTGAGGTGAACAGGCCGACGACACCGGTGTACAATTGCAGTGCGGGCTCGCTCCCGTGCGGCGCGATTTCGAAGCTCGAAAACAGACCGATCCAGGGGATTTCACCGAAACGCGCTTTGAGCATGCGCAAATCAGTGTCTGGGTTCTTGTACAGCGAGACGCCCCGGCCGGCGCAATTCAAGCACACGCCGAAGCGCGGCGCTGCACCCGCTGACTCGCGCGCGATTTCGCGCAGCCGTATTTCGAAATCAGCACGAGCGGCGCTCGCGTCGCGCACCGCAAACGCCATGTGCATGCCGACCCGCACCTCTTCTGACACGATTAAACCATGGCGTGAGGGGTCCACCCCTTGCACCGCGCGCAGCAGCAGGGGCGGCCGCACGCCGCCTACGCCGCGCTCCGTGGCTAGCGCGACGAATACCAGCGGCTGATCCACCAATGCGTGTGCGACCGTGCTCAGTACCTCGAGCGCGGGTTCTCCCTCGATTGAGAGCACCATTGCGCCGCGCACTTCACTGATTTCGCGCAGGGGCATGAGCAGCTTGCACGCGGGCGAAGCAGCAACCAACGGTCGCGGCAAACCGCGGATGCTCAGCGCTCCGCCCGGGCCCTGGCAGAGCGCACCGGTGCTCGCGATGGCGTACACGTTGCTATCGGGAAGGGTGCCTGCGCCGAGCACGCGGGTGGCCTTCAAGCCATGCAGCGCCTCGACCGTGTGGGGTTGGACGCCGTTCGGACGCAGGAACACCAGCGCGGTTTCGCTGCGCGCGGCCGGGTTTCGTTGGCTCAGCTCGCGGGCAAGAGCGAGGCACAGGTCGGGCTCGGCGGAGTCCGCCACCCACGCATCCGCAGCTCCACCTACCCAGAGCAGAACCGCACACGCGGACTCACCTTCGACCTCGGCGCGATCGGTGATGACGCCGGACCCCGACGCGACGAGTACTGGGAAGCCGAGCTCCGCCTTACTGAGGCCCGTGGCGATTGCTTCGAGTTTCGTGGCCATTCCGCCCGCTACGAGCACGAGCCCACCGGCCGGGCGTTCCAAGCTGAGCGCGGCATCGCGAACGGCGGCGACGAGCCGCGCCGGGCTTTCGCCGCGCACGAGCAGGCTCGTTGCTGTCGCCCTCATGGCCGCACCTTATTTCCGACGTCCGCCGCCCGCAAGGGGGCAGCGCGCAGGGCGGGTGCGGGCCGGCACATCGGCGTGCGGTTAGCCGTCTGGGCTTCCGTCGGGCGGAAACATTACATACCCTGATTGCTGAATGCCGGTCGTGCCCCAGCCGTACACCATGCGCTCCTACGGGGGGACGGACATCGGTCGCCGGCGCTCCGTCAACGAAGACGCTTATCTATGCGATGACGAACTCGGGCTTTGGGTGGTGGCGGACGGCATGGGTGGGCACGCGGCGGGTGAGGTCGCGAGCCAAGAGTCGATCGATACCATTCACGGCATGGTGAAGCGCGGCAAAATGACGCTCGATCTCGACGGTCCGACGACGGAGGAGAAGGGACGCGCCGCGTGCCGGCTGCTCGAGGGCGCGGTCCAGGCCGCGACGTACATTCTGTTCGCGATGGCCGAACTCGATCGTGGCAAGGCCGGAATGGGTACTACGATCAGCGCCATGATGCGCTTTGGCGACAGCGTGGTCCTAGGCCAGGTCGGGGACAGCCGCATCTACCGCGTGCGCACGGGGAGCGCGCTGCAACTCACGGAAGATCACACACTTATCGCATGGCAGCTCAAGCAAGGCTTGATCACTCCGGATCAGGCGCGCGTTAGCAAACAGCGCAATGTGATCACCCGGGCCGTAGGCAGCCGCGACTATGTGCAAGTAGATACGAGCGTTTGGGAGGCAGGTCTCGGGGATGCCTACCTACTGTGCAGTGACGGGCTGCACGGTTACCTAAAACAGGAAGAAATACCCGGTATGATGGCGGATGGCGGGCACTTTGCCGTCGAGAAGTTCGTGTCACTGGCGAACGCCCGCGGCGGAAAAGACAATATTACGGCTGTGGTGGTCGAAGTCTCGTGAGTCAAGGGCGGAGATCGGCGCGCGCGCAGCGCCGCACGCTGGCTCTCATCTCGGTCTCGGTGCGCGCGCAGCGCCGCACGCCGGCTCTCATCTCGCTCTCGGTGCGCGCGCAGCGCCGCACGCTGGCTCTCATCTCGCTTTCGGTGCGCGCGCAGCGCCGCACGCCGGCTCTCATCTCGCTCTCGGTCTCGGTGCGCGCGCAGCGCCGCACGCCACGCGCCGCGTGCGCCAAGCATTCCCAGCCGCATGCTCGGAACCACAACGACCGC
>JBDTYJ010000376.1:0-5318 GCA_040005755.1 Pseudomonadota bacterium | reverse complement strand
CCGAGCATGAAGTCGATCTGCGGCATGCGCTTGGCCAAGCGCTCGCCTTCTTGCTGCGCCATGCAGCCAGCGACCCCAATCACGAGGCTCGGCTTGCTTTGCTTCAACATGCCCAGACGCCCCACCTCACTGCGCAGCTTTTGCTCGGCCTTCTCGCGGATGCTGCAGGTATTTAGCACCACCAAGTCGGCGAGCGCAGGCTCGGCGACTTCATGATAGCCAATACCGCGCAGCACCTCGCCGATTCGATCCGAATCATGCTGGTTCATCTGGCAGCCGAAAGTGACGAGCGTATAGGCGGGCATGGGTGTCGAGGGCTGTTCAAAAAAGCGGGAGCGGCAGAGGCTAACACCGCGCGTGTGCCTGGGCACGCCGCGGGCGGCCCGGCGAATGAGACGCCGCAAAATAAGCGGCTTCCCAGCCCCCCCTCCTGTTGATAGAGGAAAGCTCGTATGACTCGAGGCGATTTCGGATGAGCGGCAACTTCAAGACCCTGGTCGAGCTGTGGGAGCGGAGCACCGAAAAGCATGGCCCCCTGGACCTGTTCGGAACCAAGGCCGACGGCGCTTGGCACTGGATTAGCTACGCTCAGTTCAAGCTCGAGGTAGACGCCTTGCGCGCCGGCCTCGCGGGGCTGGGCGTGGGCCCCGGGGACCGCGTGGCCATGATCGCCGGCAATCGTCTGGAATGGGCGGCGGCCGCCTACGCCACCTTCGGCCTGTGCGCGACGTTCGTACCCATGTACGAGGCGCAACCGCTGGAGGACTGGGCCTTCATTCTCAACGACTGTGAAGCCAAGGTCGTATTGGGGTCGAGCGTACAAGTCGTCGAGAAGCTCGACTCGGTCCAGAATGGCTTACCGAACCTGAAGCACATCGTTGGCCTCGATTTGCACGAGAGCGGCGAGCGCTCGTACAAGAAGCTCTTGGCCGATGGCCGAGCGAACCCGCACGCGGTTAGGCACCCCAAAGCAGATGATGATGCCTGTTACATCTACACCTCGGGCACAACGGGTCTGCCGAAAGGCGTCGTGCTTTCGCACTGGAACATCGCCAGCAATGTGATCGCCGCGAGCGAGCTGTTTCCGATTCGCCCCACGGATCGCTCTTTGGCGTTCTTGCCCTGGGCACACGCATTCGGTCAAACCTGCGAGCTTCACCTGCTATTCAGCGTCGGGGCCAGCATGGGCCTGAACGATGAAGTACCGAACCTGATTGCGAATCTGGCCGAGGTAAAGCCTACGATTTTGATCGCGGTGCCGCGCATCTTTAACCGCATTTATGACGGCGTGAACAAGCAGATGGCGGACCGCCCGAAGCCCATTCAAGCGTTGTTCCGCGCCGGTGTTCGCGCCGCGACGCAGAAGAAACGCGGTGAAGCGCTAACGCTCGGGCAAGGCTTGGCGCTGGCGGCGGCGGATAAGTTAATCTTCTCCAAAGTGCGCGGCCGCTTCGGCGGGCGACTACGGTTTTCGGTCAGCGGCAGCGCCGCGCTCGCACGTGAAGTGGCGGAGTTCGTCGATGCGCTCGGTATTTCCGTTTACGAGGGCTATGGGCTCACTGAAGCGAGCCCAGTAGTGACCGCGAACTGCCCCGATCACACCCGCCTGGGCACCGTGGGCAAGCCGCTCCCGCGGGTACGCGTCGAAATCGACCGCACCGTCACTGGGGACGACAAAAACGGCGAGATCGTGATCTACGGCGATAACGTGATGCGCGGCTATCATCACCGCGAGGAGGAGCAGCGCGAGATGCTGCAAGCCGACGGCGGCTTACGCTCAGGCGACATGGGCTTCATCGACGAAGACGGCTACTTGCACATCACGGGGCGGATCAAAGAGCAGTACAAGCTCGAGAACGGCAAGTACGTCGTGCCTTCGCCACTCGAGGAAGAGCTCAAGCTCTCGCCGTTCATCTTGAATGCGCTGCTGTACGGCCTGAACCGGCCGTTCAACGTGGCGCTCGTGGTGCTGGATGAAGCTGCCGTCGCGCGCTGGGCGAAGGAAAAGAGCTTGGATGTCCGCGACATGACGCGCGACACGGCCGTGAAAGAGCTGATTGAAAAGGAGCTCGCGGCCCGCGCACAGAATTTCCGCGGCTACGAGAAGCCCAAGGCATTCGCGCTCATCCGGGAAGATTTTACGGTCGAGAACGGGCTCCTGACGCCATCCCTGAAAGTGCGCCGAAAGCTGGTGCTCGACCGTTACCTGCCGTTACTGGAAGCGCTGTACTCGTCACGCTCGTCTTCATAACCTCATCGCGCTTGACGATACCAAGGGGGTATGCGAGAGTTGGGGCGCCGGGGCGAGCGCATTGTTGCGCGCGCTTTGGTCGAACTGGGAGAAACCAATGCGCCGCCACCCGAATCACGTCATGCAAGCCTCACCCGTTCTAGGGCGTAGTGCGGTTGCATTCGCGCGCGGCGCAACGCGGCAGGCCAGTCAGAGTTAGAGCACCGCTCACTCGCTAGGTTTAGCCGCGGCGCCGCAAGGTCCCGCGGCTTTTTTGCATTTGGCGGCCTAATTGGGCCGGTTTTGAGGTTCTGGTGGCTGTTCTCGAGGTTCGTGCTCCGTTTTCGAAGGCTGCGTTGTTACGCAAGCTGGTGGCGCTTGCGTGGCCGATCACCGTATCTAGCTTGTCGTTCACAGTCATGACCGTGGTGGACACGGCGTTCGTCGGTCGCTTGGGTCCGACGGCGTTGGCCGGGGTGGGCCTCGGTGGGATCGCGCTGTGGACGGTGATCTGCTTCGGCTTCGGTTTGATGCGCGCCGTGAAAGTGCTGATCGCACAGGGCGTAGGCGCTGCTGACCCGCGCGGGGTGCTGCCTTTCCTGGGCGCGGGGCTGTGCGCAGCACTCGCGCTGAGTGTGCTCTCCATCTTCATTGGCTTGCCACTCGCTCACTATTTGCCTCATTTTTCCGCCAGTGTTGCGGCGGGCCGCGTGACGATCACGTACATGTCGATCCGCCTATACGGCGCGCCGATCGTGATGCTGAGCTGCGCACTGCGCGAAGCGCGCTACGGTTTCGGTGACTCGCGCTCACCCATGTACGCCGCGCTCGTCACGAACTTCCTGCATATCCCGCTCAACTACGCGCTGATCTTCAGCGCGGGCCTGGGCATTGCGGGAGCCGCCTACGCGACGCTGTTCGTGCAGCTCATCGAGCTCGGCTGGATGCTGGCAATCCAGCGCGGTCAAGGCTTCGGCTTGCGGGAGACCAGGCTCCGCCACGTGCTTGCCGTGTTCCGGCTCGGCATTCCTACAGGAACGGAGCTCTTGCTCGGCGTGGGCGCCTTTTCCGCGTTGGTTTTGCTCATCGCACGCATGGGCGAGGTCGATCTAGCGGCGCACCAAGTCGCGCTGATGATCCTGCAGTTCGGCTTCATGCCGGCGGTTTCGATTGGCGAGGCCGCCTCCGTACTGGCTGGTCAAGCAGTGGGTGCGAACGACGATCGAAGCGTGCTGCAAGTAGCCAAGAGCGCGCTGCTCGTGGCCGGTTTGTACGCGTTATTGTCGGCAGCGGCGTTCGTTCTGGCCGCCGTGCCATTGCTACGCCTGTTTACGGCGGACGCTCAGGTGCAACGGGTGGGCGTGCACCTGTTGTACGTTGCCTCCGGATTTCAATTCTTCGACGCCGCGAACATTGTTTCGCGCGCCGTGCTGCGCGGTACGGGTGACGTGCGCGTGCCCGCCTTGGCCGCCGTTTGTTCCGGCTGGTTATTCTTGCCGGGTTTGACCTGGTTTTGGGGCATGCATCACGGTCTCGGGGCGGTCGGAGCCTGGTTGGCGCTCACCGTCGATATCTGCGTCAGCGGCCTGTTCTTTTGGTGGCGGCTTCGTCGTGGTGACTGGTTGCCAGCGGCGCGCGAAGCCCGCGAACGGCTGGCACGCGAGTCCGAAACGCCGCTGCTACAGGTCGCGCTGTGATCACGGCGCGGGCTCCGAACCAACGCGACCCGGGTGACGCACGAGCACGCGCCGAATCGCGTCCGGTCGCGGGCGCAGCGCTTTCGCGCCAATCCCGCGCGGCGCGGCGTTCACCTGAGTGATTCGGTCGAAGAGACCCCGATAAGTGAAATCGCTGATCCAATCCGGAATGCAGTAGCCCATGACGTCGCCATAGACGCTCGGGTCGAGCAGCAGGTGAGCCTGCGAATCGAACCCCCACACCCCAATTTTGCCGCCACGATACGGAAATGGCCCCGAATCCTGCCGGCTTACGGCGCAGGGCGCGTGATCGCGGCCCAGCGCATGTCCTAGCTCATGTGCCATGGTGTCCGGCGCGTCATTGTTGGAGCCATCTGCGAAGATGCCGAGCCCTACCGAGCCGCGATCTGCCACGTCGGTCGCGTCGGTCACCACCGAGTACCCTACCGTGCAATCGCTCACGCAATAGCCGTCGAAGGTCGCAGTCGGGGTGAACATGCCATAGTAAAAGACATTGTCCGGCGGCGCGTCCTCTGCGCGAAGCGCATACAAAGAATCGAGCAGCTCATCCCAGCCGGCGCTCGGTCCCAGTGCAACCCCGCTCACGACCGGCTCGTGTACGCTGAGGCTGAGCTCGGACAGCGGATACATGGACAACACGCGCGCTCGAAACAGCTCCAGCTTTGCCGGCGAAACATCCGGCATCACGCCCCCCACCACGAGCGGAACCACCACTACTTGGAGTGCTCCGGCGTTTTCAATGCTGAGCGCGCTCGAGTCGCTCGCCGGGAAACGATCGAGCTCTTCGGCGTCATCGCCCAGCAAGCTCACCGAATAATGCGCGCCGGCTACTACGTGCGCCGCGTCGATCGGGAAATTGAAGGTCGAGTTGAAGTCCGCGTGTTCGGAGGCGCCACGGATCAACTTCTTGCTAGTGAAAGTGGTGCTGACCCCGTTTGCTTCGAAAGACAGCGAAGCCGTGAGTTCGCGCGCCGGAAAGGGCGCGCTCGGTGCAACGTAAACCCGGAATAGGCCGTCTTTGTTGGCCACGATCGGCGCATTGGGAGCGGTCGCCACGCCGTTCAGTGCGAGGGGAATGCGTAGCGCCTGCCAAAATGAAACCTCGGAGATCGTTAACGCGGGGCTACTGCCGGCGTCGCCGGGCGCTGCGATGTCTCCCCGTTGCCCGCCCTCCCCTGCGGCGCCGGCTTGCTCGCACGACATGCACGGCGCGCTCATGTCGAGCTCGGGTCGATCGTTGGCGCTGCCGCACGCGAGCGCGAAGCACGCGAGCGGCAGCGTCGACCAAACACCTAGGCGCAGCAAGGCTTAGCTCAACCCAACACCCGCGCGGCCGTAGCTATAAAACGTAACGTCGGCTCCCCGAACAA
>JBDTYJ010000375.1:0-5386 GCA_040005755.1 Pseudomonadota bacterium | reverse complement strand
TGGAAGCGAACCCGCTTGCGCCGGGCCGGCGAACGACTCTGGAATCGGAAATTCCGATTCCATGACGGGCTGGATCACGTGCGCTTCGATGTCGCGAGCGTCACCTGGGTCGAGGGGGCCCCGATGATCGAATACGTCCGCGCGGCATTCTGAGCAGGCGGAGGCGGCGCCGACTCAATAATCTAGCGCGGCCTTCATCTCCTTACGCAGCTGATACAAAGGCTCGAGCTCGCCTGGCTGCGCCTTGGGCTCGAGCGTCGTGATCGCGCGCTCCAGCTTGGCGATCTCTACCTCTTGGCGCTCGCGAAGATTCTTGACCATCGTCTCGAAGGTCTCGAAGAACTCGACGAGCTCGTCGCCTTTGCGAAGCCTGCCGGGGATCTTGAGGCGCCCCTCGCCCACGTCGTTGATTTGGCGCTTCATCTTGTAGATCGGGCCCGCAACCTTGTGCGTGACGAAGATGCCCGCAAAGCCGATCAACACCACGAGCAGAGAAAGAGCGCCCACCAAGGTGAACAGCATAACGTGCTGACTCGTGCTCAGGGCGGCCGCTTGTTCTCGTAGCGAGTTCGCCTGCCCCTCGAGCGCTACCTGCTGCGCTTTGAGGCGCTCGTCCTGCTTCTCAGCGTCGGCTTTGAACGCATCCAGCAACGCCGGGTTGTCGCTATACACCGGGTCCTTGATGATGTTCATTTTGACGACTTCACTCACCTTCTGGCTCTCGGTGAGAACTTCACGGCCGCGCGTGACGACTTGTTGCCCTTGCAGCACGGCCTCGTTGCTCTGCGTGATCACGGCCACGCTGGTGCGCCAGATCAACAGTCCGAGCGAGATGCTGAAGAGCAGCGCGATGCCCACCAAATACGAGGTGTACTTGAGTTGAAAATGGCTATCGAGCAGGTAGTTTCGAAGGCGCCGTTGATGCCGGCCAGTAGCCGGAAGCGGAGCCGTAGAGGCTTCACCCATGACGGGGACTCCTTGCGGGGCAAGAGAAGTACGAAGAATACGGCCTTAACCTGAGAGCACGCAAGGTGACCGCTGCGCTTCGTTAAGTAGCTTGCGCATCGCTCAGCCCATTCGGTTGGGTGCTGCGCGCATCCGACAGCCAGGGTTATTGTAGGTGAGCCGCGATTTGAGTGAACTTATCTAGTGCACGTTCGCCAGCAGTCTTGATCAGGTCGTTCTCGCTGTCCGTGTCCCCTGGGGAAACGCCCGGCTCGGTCAGCTTGGTCGAGTAATTCCCGATCAAGGCTTTGTCCGGGTAGGAGAACATGGCGATCTCGAGCTTCACGGTCAAATTGCCGCCCGAATAGTCCGGAGCGCCGATGCGGGGCGAAAGGAAGTAGGATTTCACACCGCTATGAGGCGCAAGCCGGCGCTTGGCGTCGAGCAGGGTTTCGCCAGAAGGCGCGACGGCAAAGACCGGCAATAGCGCGGCAGCGCTCGCCATGGCCCCGCGGACGATGCCGTCGATCTCATCACCCGTGCGGCCCGTCTTGTCCGTCGTTTTCCCGATCGCCAGATAGTATTTGGTCTCGGTGGTGAATACGGGATCAAGCGCCTTTTGGATGGCGGATTTCACCGTCGCGCTGGCCTCGCTCGCGAACCGCTTTTGCAGGCACTCCGAACCGCCGAGACGCAAGCGGCCAAGCGCTGCAGCCGAAGCCGCGCGCACGGTGGCGTTCGCATCGGCGAGACCGCTGCACAATGGCTCGACCGCGCGCTTCGACTTGGAGGCACCGAGCGCGAGTGCCGCCTGCGTACGAATGCGGAAGTCCGAGCCGCTACTGAGGTTTTGCACCAAGTGATCGACGTCCGCGTCTTCCGCCAACGCTGGGCGTGCAGCCAGGAACCCCAACCCGGCGATCAAAACGGCCAGCCCGAGACGACGCATTGCGGACCACCGTATCATGAGGACCTACCCGCTCGTCCATCATCCGCTGCAAGACGATGGCTTTCGCGGCAGGGCGTCACTTGGTTGCTCCGTATGACGACCGCGAGTCGAATTTGCTTCACCCTCCTTTGACGTGCCGAGAACAATCTCGCAATGGGATGTATGATGCAATCGTGAACGCGCCGACCGGCGGACCAAACGGAAGCGGCTTCGGGTTCAGACCGGCGTGCGCGCTCAGCGGCTTGTGTGCGGTGCTGTACTACCTGCTCGCGGCTAACCCTGCGAGCGCGCAGACGCAGCTCCGAGTTACCGGCACCTTGACCATCGAAGCCAACGCCTCATTGCGGCGCGGCGCGTGCGATGTGCGAGCGCGTGTGTTGGATGACGCGGGGCAGCCCGTCTCGGCCGGCCAACTTCAGATCAAGCCGTTGTCGTCGCCAGCCGGTTCGAGCGTGCACGAATGCGGGCAGCATCCGAGCGAGTTGTCAGCGAACGCTGCGGGCGCGTACCTGGCGAGCACGAGTGATGCGGGGACGGTGTGCGTTCACTTCGAAGGCGTCCCGGAGCACGCGGAGTTCGAGCTCACCTTCAGCGATCCCAACGGATTGTACGCCGCAGCGAACAAGCATGTCATCGCCGACAGCGCGACACGAAGCGTGGAGATGGCGTTCGCGCCTGGACAAACCGTGCTCGCACTGGAACGCGACACGCAGATCCTGTCGTTGGTGACGCGGCCCGAGCCTCCGCTCGCGATCGACGAAAAAGTCCAGAACGTCGAGCTTGCGTTGAACCTTGCGCACGAGGGACGGGCGGCCGAGAAACTTGCCTCTGCGCTCGTGGAAATCGGCAGCAACGCTGAGTTCCGCGTGCCTAGCCGCGCCTTCGGGGAGCCAGGCCCGCTCGAGATCATCGCCGAGTTCGCGGGCAGCGCCAGCACGCGCGCCGCGCGCGCACTGTTGCACGTGACGAGCACCGCTCAGGCGCGCGTCACGCTCGCAGAACCGCTCGCAGCCAGCCATCCTGAGAGCGGCGTGCGCGTGCGGGTGCGCGTGAGCTCGGTTGCGGGCGCGGTCCCGAGCGGCTCAGTCGAGGCGCGCTCTGGCGGTATCAGCCTGGGCAGCGCGCGTGTCAGCAATGGGACCGCGGAGCTATACGTGCAACTCGAAGAGGCCGCCGCGAAAGCGCGCCCCCTCGAGCTACGCTATGTCGCCGACACCCCTTGGTGGCTGCCAGGTCAGCCTTTGTCCGTCGCGGTGCCGATCCTACCGCCGAGCCCCTGGCGACGGCTCGCTTGGGTGGCCGCCGCTCTGGCACTCGGCGCCTGGTTGCTCGTCGGCTGGCAAAGGCCGCGGCGTTTGGAACGCGCAGCGCACGCACGAGCACAACGGGACAGCGCGCGTGCCCCGATTGACGTGCTCGAGCTCGGTCATGCACGCAGCGGTTGGCGCGGCCGTGTTTTGGACGCGCATGACGGCTCGCCGATCGCGAACGCTTTGGTTCTCATGCGCATGCCATCGTTCGATGCCAGCGGCGTGCAGCACACAGCGCGCACGGACGACGACGGCGCCTTCGCGTTAGAGGGCAGCGCCGGCCCCGGGGCCGCGCTAACTGTTCGCGCACCTTTTCACAGCCCGCTGGCAGCGCCGATGCCGCCCCCTGGAACTCTAGTGCTCTCGCTCACCTCACGCCGCCGGACGCTGCTCACCCGATTCGTCGACTGGGCCACGCGGGAGGGTCGCTGGGACCGCCGAGGAGAGGTGACCCCCGGTGAAGTCGCGCGCCGCACCGACCGCACGGAGGTCGCGGGCTGGGCTGGAGCCGTGGATGAGGCGGCCTTTGGCCCGGAACCGCTCTCAGAGTCAAAAGAGCAGGGCTTGCTCGCGCGCGAACCGTCGCACGACCGAAAACCGTGCTGACTGAGCTGACGCCGCCGTCAAAAGCGCGCGTGCCCATTGACGAGCCAAAGCGCGCGTTTCTATAGTCCGCCACCACCCCCGCGCAGGCGCGGTCGCCCAATGATTTACGCCCTCATCGCGCTCGTCGCCGCCATCGCGGCTTACTTCTTGTTCTTCAAGAAGAAGCCGCCTGCGGAGCTGCCCCCCACCACCCAACGCAGCGAACCGCCGCCGCGCCCCAGGCGCTCGGCGCCGCCGCAGCCCCCGACTGCGGATCGAGAGGTGCCGCCTGCTGCAGGTGCGCCTTCCGCGACCGGGCTTAAGCACGTCTCGCCCCCCGCCCCGCCCGTTTCCTCGCGCGCACCCGGATCGGGGAATCGTCCGCCTCCACCTTCGACGCGTCAGCCGGAGCGGGCGCGCGACATTGAGGGGCTGCGGCGTGGCCTTTCCAAAGCGCGCGGCTCCGAAGGCTTCTTCGGCCGCTTGCGCGCCCTTTTCTCTGGCAAGAAAGAACTCAGCGCGGACATCACGCGCGAGATTGAAGAGGTCCTGCTCAGCTCTGACGTCGGCACCGAGACCACTGCCCTGCTCCTGGCGCGAGTCCAAGAAGCGCTCGGCCAAAGCGAGCTGGCAGACCCAGAAAAGGTCTGGGATGCACTTCGAGCAGAAGCCGAACGCATCGTGTCGGTCGACGGAAAAACTGGGCCTCTTGAGCTCAAGCACCAGCCCACGGTCGTGCTCCTCGTGGGCGTCAACGGAGCTGGCAAGACCACCACCATTGGCAAGCTTGCTACCAAACTGACAGCTAGCGGTAAGAAGTGCGTACTCGCTGCGGGTGATACGTTCCGCGCTGCCGCTGTTCAGCAGTTAGTGGTCTGGGGCGATCGCGTTGGGTGTGAAGTCGTACGCGGAAAAGACGGCGCTGACCCAGGCAGTGTCGTGTTCGACGCCATCAAGAAAGCCGAGCAATTGGGGGTCGATGTAGTGCTTGCGGACACGGCGGGTCGCTTGCACACGAAATCCAACCTGATGGCGGAAATGAAAAAGATCGCCAAGACCGCTGAAAAAGCGCTGGCCGGCGCGCCGCACGAAATATTGCTGGTCATTGACGCGACGAACGGGCAAAACGCTCTAGCGCAAGCAAAAGAGTTTAAGGAAGCGCTCCCACTCACCGGCATCGTGCTAACTAAGCTCGACGGCACAGCCAAGGGGGGCGTGGTGCTTGGAATCGCGAACGCACTCCGTCTTCCTGTTCGGTTCGTTGGCCTCGGTGAACGGCCTGACGATCTTCACGAGTTTGCCCCGGCAGACTTCGTGGAGGCACTACTCGGTCGTGAAGCTGCCGAGTGAATGCATGTAAGTCGCAGTAAGTCGCCAGGATTCTTGTCGGGTCAGATTTTTTTAGCTTGTTGATTGTACGAAATTTAGCGTGATATAGTCCCCCGGCGTTTCCGGTTAGCGGAATTCTCCAATAGTTCCAAGTGGTTGCGGTAGCGGGACCTCCGGTCACACAAAAGCGTCGTACGAGTGGGAAAGCGGAAGAGGCATCGATGAAGTCAAGTCCCATCGGGCTCCTCGTAGCAGTAGCCCTCGGCAT
>JBDTYJ010000374.1:0-5438 GCA_040005755.1 Pseudomonadota bacterium | reverse complement strand
GGCTCTGGTGGTATCGCAGGCTCTGGTGGCATCAGTGGCTCGAACGACGCGGGCGGCTCTGCCGGCGTGAGCGGCGCTGCGTTGGGCGGCGGCTCAGGCCAGGACAACCCGTGACTTGCTCGAAGGTGGTGTGCAGCTCGTTGCTCGCTCTCTCGTTGAGCTGCGGCCCGGCAGCGCCCACGACCAGTACCGCGCCTCCTCCCGACAACCTCGAACCCGCGGTGCGTCGTTTAAGTACTGCCGAGCTCGAGGCGAGTGCGCAGACGCTGATCGGAAGCGACGCCACGCTAGCTGCAGCCTTGCCTCCGGATGCACGCCAGTCGGACTACTCACGCAACGTCGCGCAAACCGTCGATTCGCTCATGCTCGGCGATCTCTTCGACGCCGCACGTAGCGCGACAGAAACGCTCGACCTGAGCCAAGCGCAGTTTCCGAGTTGCGCTGGCACGGCCCTGCACGCCGATCGAGAGTGTGCGGCGACGACCGTGACTGCGCTGGCGCGCTCGGCTTTTCGGCGTACTCCTAGCGCGCTCGAGGTCGAGCAATTGCTCGGGCTGTTGACTCTCGGCGCAGAAGGCGTGGACTTCAAAAACGGCATCGCCCTAGTCGTGCGCGGTCTGCTCGGCTCGCCCAAATTTCTGTACGCAACCACCCTCGGCGAGGGCGCCCCCGGTCCGACCCGCCTGAGCGACGATGAACTCGGGAGCGAGCTATCGCTCTTGATCAGCGGTCAGCCGCCCGATGAAGCGCTGCTCTTAGCCGCCTCGCGTGGTGAGCTCGCTTCGGGCTCCGCGCGCGAGGAGCAAGCGCTGCGCCTGCTCCAGCTGCCGCAGTCGCGGGACCTCTATCGTCGCTTCGTGCAAGAGTGGCTGGGCTTGATTGGCCTGAATGGGCTGGCCAAGTCTAGCCAAGTCATCACTGATTTCCCGACGTTGCGCGAGGCAATGGTCAACGAGACCAATCAATTCGTGGACGACGTATTCAGTCGCCAAGCTGGCTCCGTCGCCGCGCTGTTGGCCGGCAACTACAGCTTGGTGCCCGACGCACTCGCTGGCTTCTATGGCATTCAACCCACCACGTTGGGCACGCGCGTCAGCCTTTCGAGTCTCGGTCGCGTCGGTATTCTGCAGCAAGCCAGCTTCCTGGCCACGTTCGCGCACGAATCCGAAAGCGCGCCAGTGCTGCGAGGCAAAGCCGTGCTCACGCGCCTATTGTGTCTGGATTTTCCAAAGCCTACCGACCTCGGCATCGATATCGTATTTCCAGCGGCCGATCCGGACGCCACCACGCGCGAGCGTTTCGCCCGTCATGCGACGGACGCAGCGTGCAGAGGTTGCCACGCTACGCTCGACGGCGTGGGCTTCCTGTTCGAGAACTTCGACGCCGCGGGGCATTTACGCGCCGGCGAGTCGGGGCGCGCAATCGACACCAGCGGCAGCGTTCAGCTCGACGGCAAGCAGCTGGCGTTGGCGGATAGCGCGGCGCTATCGAACGCACTCGCCAACTCGGAGCAAGTGCGACAGTGCGCGGCGCGCCAAGTCGTGCGCTTCGCGGCCGGCAAGACCGACGTCGCGGTCGAGCAAGCCTTCGTCGATTCGCTCAAAACCAAAAGCGCGCAGCGCCGAGGTACGTTTTTGGGCCTGTTTTTGGAATTCGTGAAGAGCGACTGGTTCGCCTGGAGAAAGCCGCAATGATTCGCCGAAGACCGCTGCCCATCAGTCGACGCGCGGCCCTCACTGCCTTGGGGGCCGGGGCGACCTTGGCTGCACTGTTTCCCAGGGTGGATAGCCTGCGCGCGGCGTCAGCGCCTGCCAAGTACTTCATCGGAGTGTACATGCCGCATGGCATGGCGCGCGAGTTCTGGGTACCGAAGCCTGGCTTTCAGATCGCCTACGAGGGCAGCTCGCTCGCTCCTTTCGACGACGCTGCGGCCTATGGGCGCAGCTTCCGCGATCAGATCGTGGCGCTGGAGGGCTTGGACCTCACCGCTGGCCTGCGGGCGTCCACGGTTGGCCACGATGCATCTCGCGTGATCTTGACCGGCAGCGGCACCAACGGCCAGAACGCTTCGATCGATCAGTTTCTGGCGGTCGAGCAAGGCCTGGGGCGTGAGACGCCGCTTTCGAGTCTAGTGCTCGGCGTGGGCTCTGCCGAGCCCGCACTTCAGTGGTGCATCTCGTACGCAAAGGGCGGCACCGCGCTGCCCAAAATCATCAGTCCGCTGGCCTCGTTTCGGCGCGCTTTTGGGCAATTTTTGGTGGATCCCGATCCAGCTGCGGTCGCGCGCGCGGCGCGTGAACAGCGCCTGGGCAAGAGCTTGCTCGACTATTGGACGGCTGATCTTGCTGAGCTCCGCAGGCGTTCGCCTCAGGCCGAGCGCGACAAGCTCGACCAGCATGCGACGGCGCTGCGCGAGCTGGAGAAGCGCGTCGTTGGGCAATCCGTAACCTGCGCGGTTCCCGCTCCGCCTGACGCGGAGCAGTTCCCGGCAGTCGGCTCGTACCAGGGGGGCGAACCCTACTTCGACGTGATCAGCAACCTGCAGATCGATCTCATGGTGCAGGCGCTCGCTTGCGGGATCACCCACGTCAGCACTCTGTTTTTGGCGGATCTCAGTCGCACCCACTTCGACGCGGCTCTGCCAGAGGACGTTCACACTGACGTCGCCCACCGCTACGCGAGCCCCGGTCGCAGCGGCACCGGTAGTAGCGATCCGGCCTCGCAGGCTCAGCTCGCTCGACAGAACCACTACACGTACAGCAAGATTGCGCGCATTTTGCAGCGTCTTGCCGAAGCAGGGCTGCTCGAGGAAACCGTATTGGTCGCGATGAGCGACATGGGCGATCCCGCTAGGCACAGCTCTCGCCAAGTCCCCACGCTACTCGCGGGCGGTTGGGGTGGTGCATTGCGCGGCGGTCGTCACATCGATCTCGGTGCCGAAGGCACACCCAGCAATCGCTTGCTCGTATCGGTCCAGCAAGCGTTTGGCATCGAAAGTGACTCTTACGGGCAATCGGTCGACCCGAGCATCTTGAGCGGTTCGCTCGCGCTGGCCTGAGGCCTCGGCGCGCCCGCCTCCGCCGCGTGACCCTGTGGCCGGCACGGACGAGTTCGCCTACATGCTGAGCGCAGGCCCACGACGCCGCCGGCGGCGGGGGACTATTTGTCACAGCAGCGCCAGCAACGGGAATCGCGCGAGCCGACGCGCGGCGGGCTCAGCGCTGGCGCGAAAGCCAGCTCACGGTTTGAAATAGGACGCGCGCCTTGCCCTGAGCCTTGCGCCGCCTTAAGGGAAGAGAAAGGCATGAAAAAGGATTCGTTTCTGACCCGGGTGGCGAGCTTTCCGTTGTTTCGGGTGTGGAGCTCCGCGCTGCTAGCGGCGTTGCTTGCCTTCGCCTCTTTCGGCTGCGGCTACAACGACATCATCGACCGGGATGAACAAGTGAAGGCCAGCTGGGCGGAGGTCCAGAATCAGTACAAGCGCCGCGCGGATCTCGTGCCCAACCTCGTGAGCACGGTCAAAGCAGCTGGCCAATTCGAGCAAGACACGCTGACCAAGGTCGTTGAAGCGCGCTCCAAAGTCGCGGGTCTAAAGGTCGACGCCTCGACCATCGACGATCCGGAAAAGCTGAAGAAGTTCGAAGCGGCGCAGAACGAGCTTTCGGGTTCGCTGTCACGCTTGCTAGTGGTGGCTGAGCAATATCCGACGCTCAAGGCCACCGACGCGTATCGCGACTTGCAAGCGCAGCTGGAGGGCACCGAGAACCGCATTACCGTCGCCCGCAAGCGTTACATCGACGATGTGGCTCAATACAACGCGGTCGTGCAAAAGTTCCCGACCAGCATCGGCGCATCGATGCGTGGGCGCGCCGTGCGCCCGACGTTCGAGGCCGCGCCAGGCGCGGAGAACGCGCCCGAAGTGAAGTTCTGAGTTCACGGCGCAAGTCCGGATGTTTCGCTCGAATTCGCTGCGTCGCCCCTTGCCTCGGCCTTTGATTTGGCTGCTCTCGGTGGTGACCGCGCTGCTCCTGGTGATGCCGGGGCGCGCCTTCGCGCTGGATGTGCCGCCGCTCGTCGCGCACGTCAACGACACCGCGCGCATGCTGAGCGAGAGTGAGCGCGCGGGGCTCGAGCAACAGCTCACTGAGTACGAGCACAAAACGGGTCGTCAGTTCGCGCTGCTCACTGTCCCAACGCTGGATGGCGATGCGCTGGAGTCGTTCTCGATCCGGGTGGTGGAGGCCTGGAAGCTCGGCCAAAAGGGGAAAGATAGCGGCCTCCTGCTGCTCGTCGTGCAACAGGAGCACAAGCTCCGGATCGAGGTCGGCTATGGCCTGGAAGGCACGGTCACCGACGCTTTTTCGTCGCGCGTGATTCGCAACGTGCTCGTGCCGGCGATGCGCTCGGGCACAGTCGCAGCGGGGCTCGGGCAAGCCTTCGATCTGCTGATGAAGCAGGCCGCCGGTGAGGACGCGGCCGTGCCGGAAGCCGCCGCGCCCACATCGGATGGCCGTAGCTCGAGTCCGTTCGGGCTCTTGATCATCCTATTGATCGCGGCGCCGATCCTGATCCCGATCTTAATCGCGATGGTCCGCGGCGGTGGCGGGCGTGGTGGGCCCGGCGGCGGCTTTGGCGGTGGCGTTGGGCGTGGCTACGGTCGCGGCGGCCTGTATGGCGGCGGAATTTGGGGCGGGGGCTTTGGCGCGGGCGGCGGCTTTGGCGGCGGTGGTGGTTTTGGTGGAGGCGGCGGCGGTGGCTTTAGTGGAGGCGGCGGTGGCTTTGGCGGTGGGGGCTCGTCCGGCCAATGGTGAGCTCACTGCTTTCTGATGCGGATGCGCGAGAGGTAGAGGCGGCCGTCACGCGAGTTGAGCGGGGTACTGCCGCCGAGCTCGTGGTCGCCGTGCTGCCACGGAGCGCAGATCACTGGCAGGGCCGTTTGGTCGTTGCCTTGGCTTGGGCATTCGCCGCTGCCTTCGCCGTGCTCGAGTTCGCTCCGCACCGGTCGCCGTTTTGGGCGCTGCTCGTCCAGGTCGGCGTCGGGGCGCTCAGTTTTTGGGTGCTCGCTTGGGCACCGCTGCAACGCTGGTTCGTTTCGCCAGCGGCCGCGCAACGTGCGGCGCATGCGCGCGCGTTTCAATTGTTCGCCGAGCGCGGGTTGTACGGGACCGAAGGGCGGACCGCGCTCTTGATCTTCGTATCCGAGCTGGAGCGGCGCGTGGTGCTGTTGGGCGACGCCACAATACACGCACAGCTCGGTCAAGCCGGTTGGGATAAAGAGGTGTCGCGGCTGATCACGCGCATCCGCGAACGCCGTCTGCGGGACGGCTTGCTCGAGGTGATCGCCGAGCTCGAACCGCGCCTTGCTCAGGCCGCGCCCCGAAAGCCCGACGACGTGAACGAATTGCCCGATGCGGTGCTGCGGGGCTAGCGCGGCCTAG
>JBDTYJ010000373.1:0-5454 GCA_040005755.1 Pseudomonadota bacterium | reverse complement strand
ATGGCGCGCCGCCATCGCGTCTAAATTGTGATCAATGATGAGGCGAGCGCCCCCCAATCACACTCAACGTCGAGCGGCGCGCCTCATCACACGCTCGCCCGACGCCGTACGTTCAATCAGCTCTTCGCGTCGCCGCGGGCGAAGATGCTCGCCACGTAGTTGAGCACGTCCGTGGCGCTGACTTCGTTGTAGCCGAAGTAGCGCATCAAGCGGGACTTGATGATGTCGATCTTCTCTTGGGTTTCTTTGTCGACGACGGCGGAGACGAGCGTCTTGAGCTTGATGCTGTCCTTCTGATCTTCGAACAGCTTGAGCTCGAGCGCGCGCCGCAGGCGATCGTTGGTTTGCCAGTCGAACTTTTTGCCCTCGACTGCTTTGGCGCCGATGAAGTTCATGATCTCACGCCGGAAGTCATCCTTACGGTTCTCCGGGATGTCGATCTTTTCTTCAATTGAGCGCATCAGGCGCTCATCCGGCTCTTCATCTTGGCCGGTGTAGCGGTTCTTGACCTTCTCTTTGAGCGCGTACGCTTTGATGTTGTCGATGTAGTTCGCGGCCAGCTTGCTGATCGCGTCTTCATCCGCGCTGATGGCCCGCTGCACTTCATTCTTGACGATTTCCTCGTACTCACGCTTTACGACACCGATTAGGTCGCGATAGCGCTTTCGGCCGTCCTCATTGGTGATCAGCGAGTGCTGCGTCAGGCCCTTTTCCAGCTCGTTCAAGACCATGAACGGGTTGATGGTGCCCTCACCCACGTCACTCACGAGCGCGTTGGAGATCTTGTCCTGAACGTAGCGCGGGCTGATGCCTTCCATCCCCTCCCGCTTGGACTCTTTGCGCAGCTCTTTGACGGTGTCCTGCGTATAGCCGGGCAGCACCTTGCCGTCGTACAGCTTCATCTTCTGCAAGGTGGCCAAGTTGTGCTTCTTGGGTTCCTCCAAGCGCGAGAGCACCGCCCACATCGAGGCAACTTCCAACGTGTGCGGGGCGATGTGACGGCCGCGCACCTTCTCGTTGTTGAAGTCCTTCTCGTAAATGCGGATCTCGTCGCTCAGACGGGTGATGTACGGCACGTCGATTTTGATCGTGCGGTCGCGCAGCGCTTCCATGAACTCGTTGTTCAAGAGGCGCTTGTACTCCGCCTCGTTGGTGTGACCGATGATCACTTCGTCGATGTCTGTCTGCGCGAACTTCTTCGGCTTGATGCGGTGCTCTTGGGATGCGCCGAGCAAATCGTACAAGAACGCGACGTCCAACTTCAGCACCTCCACGAATTCCACGATGCCGCGGTTGGCGATGTTGAATTCACCGTCGAAGTTGAAGGCGCGCGGGTCGGAATCCGACCCGTACTCTGCGATTTTGCGATAATTGATGTCGCCGGAGAGCTCGGTCGAGTCCTGATTCTTTTCGTCTTTGGGCTGAAAGGTGCCGATGCCGATGCGGTCCTTCTCACTCAAGACCAAGCGCTTCACGCGGATGTGATTGGCCATGACCTTGCCCCAGTCACCCTCGTAGCGCTTGATCAAGCCCTGGAAGATGAAGCGGCTGGCGGGGTCGAGATCCCCGTCGATGCGAACCTTGAATTTGTCGTTCGAAAGCCCAAGCTTCTTGATCGCCGACTCACGCCACTCTTGCGGAATGAGGCGCAGCGGCTCCTCATGCATGGGGGAATCGAATACATCCGCCTCACCGCTAGCTAGGCCGGTTTCGGCCAAATTGACCCAGCGGAAGGTGTACAGGGCGCCTTCGTGCGTGGTGGAGTAGCGCTCCACGCCTTTCTTCAAGAGGCGAGCGATCGTGGATTTGCTCGAACCAACCGGGCCGTGCAGCAAAATGACGCGCCGCTCGGGCCCGTAACCTTCAGAGGCGGCTTTGAGCACGTTCATCAGGCGCATGAGCGGAATATCCAGCC
Organism: Pseudomonadota bacterium; assembly: GCA_040005755.1. Classification (GTDB taxonomy): domain Bacteria; phylum Myxococcota_A; class Polyangia; order Polyangiales; family Polyangiaceae; genus PMG-095. The sequence continues at coordinate 3,539 of JBDTYJ010000373.1, read as the reverse complement.
CGAAGACCGCGTCCTTGCCCTCCTCGATTTCGTCGCGGAAGAAGTTGTAGCGCACCAACTTCTTCTTGTTGTCGATGTACTCCTCCGTTCCGTAGGAGATCACCATGTCGTAGATACGCTGGAACGCGTTGCGCGTGACCTGTGGGCGCTCACGAACGAGGTTCAGGTATTCCTCGAAGCTGCCCTCCCAGGCCAGATCTCGATAGCGATCGTAATCCTGCATCGCCGCGATCTGCGCGACCATGCCACCCGCGGACTTAGCGACGTCGGTTTGTTTTTCTTCCATCGGTTTCCAACTCTCGATTAAACCACAGAAATCAGCCGGCGTCATGGCCGCCACAGCGGGCGTGTTCGGGCCGTCAAGAGGGATTCGGGGGTCGGTTTGTGACGTTTTCAGTCCACTATCTCGAACGGCGGCTCGAACGGCGGCGCGAACGCCGGAAGAACCGAGCTAAGATGCTTACCCCTCGATGACTGCAGCTCCTGAGTTCACGCGACCCGCGATTCCGACTCAAGGTCAAAGCGCAATGCAGAGCGCGCCGCCGAGCTTGAGCGTGCCCGCCTCCACGCCCGTGTCTTCCGCGGCGCTCTTGCCGCACCGCTTGGATGACCCTGCGTTGTTCATCAATCGAGAGCTCTCGTGGCTCGAGTTCAACGCGCGGGTGTTGAACGAGGCCAACGACGAGAAGGTGCCGCTGTACGAGCGGCTCAAGTTCTTGGCCATCTACGCGCAGAACTTGGATGAATTTTTCATGGTGCGGGTGGCTGGCCTGCAAGCGCAGATCTCCGGGGAAGTGGAGGAGCTGCCCCCAGATGGCCTAACGCCGGATCAGCAACTTGCCGCGATTAGCCAGCGCGTGCACGAGCTGACCGCCGAGCAGTACCGCATTTGGAACCACGGGCTGCGCAAAGAGCTGCGCGCGGCTGGCGTAGCCCTGGTCAGCCCGGACGAGCTTTCAGCCAAAGAGCAGGCTGCACTCGATCTGCATTTTCAGCGCGACATCTTCCCGGTGCTGACACCCATTGCCATCGATCCGGTGCATCCGTTTCCTCACGTACGGAACAAGAGCATCAACGTGGGCGTGATCTTCGAAAAACGCGCGCACACGACCGAGCCCGCCTTCGGACTGGTGCAGGTGCCTACCATGCTCCCGCGCATGATCCGCGTACCGGTGGAGGGCACGCGGCGCGCGTTCGTAGCCCTCGAGGACCTGATTTTCCGGCACACCCGGCTCATTTTTCCGCAGATGCGCATCACCGGCGCGTATGCGTTCCGCGTCACGCGCAATTTCGACATGGAGATCGATGACGAGGACGCGGATGATTTACTCCTCACTCTACAGAACGAGCTGCGCCGTCGCGAGCGCGGGCACGCGGTTCGGCTCGAGGTCAGCGGTGAGGCACCGGCGGACTCGCTGAATTGGCTGTGCCGGGAGCTGGACATCGACCCACATCGCGACGTGTACATGGTGAGCAGCGCGTTGTTCCTGGGCGACATGACGGAGCTCACGGCAAATGATGACCGCCGCGATCGACGCGACGAGCCTTTTACGCCGCAGTATGTGCCCCCGCTGCGCGATTCCGACGATTTCTTCCACACGATTCAGGAGCGTGACGTGCTCTTGCATCACCCGTACGAATCGTTCGAGGCCGTGATCGATTTCCTGTGGCAAGCGGCCGAAGATCCGAAGGTACTCGCGATCAAGCAGACGCTTTACCGTACCGGTGGTGAATCCCCGCTGGTCAAGGCGCTGCAACGCGCGGCGGAGCTCGGCAAGCAGGTGACTGCGCTGGTTGAGCTGAAAGCGCGCTTCGACGAAGAGAGCAACATTCAGTGGGCGCGCGCGCTGGAACGTTCGGGCGTGAATGTGATGTACGGCCTGCTCGGCTTCAAGACCCACGCCAAAGTGCTGCTCGTGATCCGCAAAGAGCGCACGGGGCTACGCCGCTACGTGCACTTGGCGACCGGCAACTACAACCAGCAAACCGCGCGCCTGTACGAGGATCTTTCGCTATTTACTGCGCGCGAGGACGTGGGCGAGGACGCGACCTCGTTCTTCAACATGCTCACGGGCTACAGCGCGCCGCTGCGCTGGAATCGCCTGATTGTCGCGCCGCTCGGCTTGCATGAGGCGGTGCTCGGCTTGATTGCGCGTGAAGCGGAGCACGCCCGCAATGGGCGCCCCGCTCGCATCATGGCCAAGATGAACTCACTGGTCGACGCGGACGTGATCGCAGCCTTGTACGCCGCCTCACAGGCGGGCGTCGAAATCGACCTGCTGGTGCGCGGGATTTGCTGCTTGCGTCCGGAGCTGCCGGGCGTGAGTGAACGCATCCGCGTGCACGCGGTGATCGATCGCTTCTTGGAGCACGCGCGCATCTTCCACTTCAAGAATGGCGGACAAGATGAGGTGTTCTGTTCCAGCGCTGATTGGATGCCGCGTAACTTCCGCCGCCGCGTCGAGGTGCTGTTCCCGATTTTAGATGAGGCGCTGAAGAAGCGCGTGATGGAAGAGGTGCTCGGCACCATGCATTCCGACAACACCAAGGCCTGGCTGCTACGCCCGAACGCGGTATACCAGCGCATCGAGGCGGAGGCCGGGAGCGTTGCCGTGCGCAGTCAGAGCCGGTTCATGGAGCTGGCGCGCGAGCGCGCGCGCGAAAGTGAAGCGTTATTGGGCCTGCAATCCAAGCCGCTGACGCTCGCCACTCCGCGCGCGCTGGACAAGCTACGGCGCCGCGCGGGCAAGAAGCGCAAGCGTAAGTCGCGCGAAGACTGAGCCAGGTCTCGACGGCCTCGGGGCGGCGCTAACGCGCAGCCCGGCGCTCACTTGGGGGATGCGCGACTCGAGGCTCGGAAAGGGCTGCTTTGGGCAGCCCTGGACCTTCAGTCTACTCCGGCGAGGGCACTAGGATCAGCGGGTTCGAGGGTGACCCGCTGTGCAGGGCGCCGTCACCCACCCAGTAGAAATAACCAACGGCGCACGTGCCGTCCAGGAGCGCGTCGATTTGGACGGCCGCGCCTGGGTCGCTATCGAAGGTGAAGCCGTCCAGATCAGAGCTGGTGTTGGCGTTGAGCTGCCAGGTTCCTGGGGCGTTCGCGTACTTGTGCAGGCTGTCGTTCGATTCCAACGCTTCGGGGACGAGGTTCGAGAGCACGTGGCCGTCGTCCGGGCTCACCAGAACATCCCACGCGCAGGGGCCGCGGCCGGTGTCGCAGCTGGTGCGCACGTGCCAGTGACCGCCGGCAGCGTACTCGACATAGACTCCCGCGCCGCCCGCGGGCTCGATCTCGATTTGGCGATCGACGTCGATCGTCGAGCTTTCGATGGTGCCGCACTTGACCGTTGGATCTGTTTGTTCCGGAGTGTCGATGATGCGCTGTGCGTCACCATTGTCGTAAGTGCAGGCAGCGGCCAAAAATAAGAACGGGATGCTCAGGGCGAGCGCGCTTCGCATGATTCAACGCCTTGATGAGTGGGAGGACGGTGCCGAGTGGAACGACGGTGCCGAGTGGAACGACGGTGCCGAGTGGAACG
>JBDTYJ010000372.1:0-5458 GCA_040005755.1 Pseudomonadota bacterium | reverse complement strand
TGAGCTACGCGCAACTGATCGAATCTACGCGCTTCTTTGAGGGGATGCCTGAGGACGCCACCTTGACAGAATCTGCAATGCCCTCTCGTGCGACTACTTTTCGGCAACGCGCAATCGCCGACGTTCCTTCTACGTTCCAACCCAGACCGAGCGGACCATTGGTGCCTGAGCTCGAATAGGCGAGTGCCAGGTGTGGCTCCATCCCAGCGCGACCCGGTGGCACTGCAATGGGGATGCGGTAGTTGAACGCGCCCGCGGCGTCGACCTGCGATGAGCCCGAAAGGCGGCCTGCGACCTGACCCGGGATTCCCACAGACGGAAGAATGGCGTCCGCGTTGCTTGGCAGGGTTGTGTACGGAGCGGGCGAACGATCCGTCGCAGCGCCGCTGGGCTTGAGCCCGTCAATTCGACAATTGGTGGGTTTGCTAAAATGAATTGCAACCGTCATAAATACGAGGCCACCGCTGCCGCTGGTCACTGTATTATTGATCCATGGCGGCACCGCGACCGTATAGTGCTGGAACCCGGACGCCGTATTGTTGATGGCGACTTGACCAATCGTCCCTCGGATCGGCGAATAGTGCGGCGAGTTTATGCCCAAACTTACCGTGCCGAAAACGGTCGGGTCCGAGTTCAAGACCTCGATTGAGACATCTACCGTACTGAACCCTCCCGAAAGCGGTGCAAAGGTCGAACTGTGTAGTTCGCTGGTCGTCACGTTGGTCAGTGCGAGCGAATAGCTTCCCTCGACGTGGTCAGTGCTTAGCGCAACCGTTGCCGTCCCAGTCGTCTGGGTCCAATCACTGAGGCTTTCAAAACCTAGAATACGTGCCTGGTCACTTGTAAAAACTACGGCCTCACTGGCCCGCGACACCCGGCCGTCCTGACTCGCGCCCTTGCTGCCGCCGCAATTGACGGCAAGTAGCACCATGGTCAACAACAGTAGACGTGCCCGCAGCGATCCGCCCCCTGAGGGGGAGCGCTCTTTCGCTGCCCGCCTCGCACCACCTACAGCCGCACGTCGTCCCGTTTGTTCCATCACAGCACCTTTGGTTGAATGGGACTCGTATGCTTTTTATTTAGATCTGACAACCACTTCGTCCCCTCGCCGCCCGGTTTGGTGGGCGCACCAACTGAGGAGCGGATCTGGTTCGTCGCGTATCTGGGCGCGCGTGCGTGGGGTGCGATATTTTGTCGCAGTACCCATGCAGCAACGTGGAGAACTGAACAGTGCAGCAGATTTTCGATTTGACGCGGACCGATCAGGTTCGGAAACCGCCACGACCTCGAGGCCGTGCGCTTGAGCGTTCCGGGCGTCGCCGCCAGCGGGTAGCGCTTGGTGCTTGCCAAGCGCTACTGGCCACAACCTCGCTCGAACTCGTAGCGGCGTTGCATCAGCTCGCATCACGGAAAAAACAAAGTTGCTGTTCGAATTCGGCCCGGGTCTGCGCCCGGAGGCACGACGGCCGGAAGCGGCGGTTTCGTGTCGGCGCTTAGCGTTTCACAGGAGCCCGAGCGCGACGCACGTTTGCCGGAGCTTGGTGATGCCAACGGTGCGGTGCGCGTCCCAACCCAGCGCCCGCGCCGCGACCACGTTCACCGCGCGGTCATCGAAGAAGCAAAACCGCGCGCCTGGCTCATGCGCCGCGACAATGGCGGCATAAGCGCGCGGATCGGGCTTATGAAAACCAGAAACGTGCGACGGATGGTGCGCGTGGAACGGATCCTCGCCGCCCAGATCCTCCAGCACTTTGGGCCATTGAATGGGGTTCGTATTGCTCAAGGTGAGCACGCGATGGCGCGCAGCAAGCTCGCGCACCAAATCGACCGCGCCGGGATAATAGCCCATTGCAGCAGTGCGAAATGCGCTTAGGAATTGCGCGGGCGTTAGCGTGAGATCGTACGCCTTCACGACCGTCGCTGCAAAATCGGCCTCGCTCGCGGCGCCGGTTTCGAAATCGAGCACTAACGCGCTCCATACCGCCTGCACTTCCTCACTGCGCCAGCGCCGCGCGCGCCGGCTATTTTCAGCGATCAAGCGATCACCCAGGAACTCGTACAGTACGCCGCCCACGTCGAAGACGAGCACTTGATCCATGGCAGGCTCGCGGGTGTACCAGAAATCGCGCGGCCGTTGACAGAGCCTTGGCACGGGTGCTCACTAGGGCGCGTGGCCAGCCCCCCAGAGCTCGCACTTGCCCCCGAAGCCTCACTCCTTGCGCCTGACGAACCGGCCGCGTTCGAGGTGCTGGAAGGCGACGGCCGTTCGCCGTTCCTCGTCACCTGCGACCACGCGGGCCGGCGCATCCCGCGTGTGCTCGGCGACCTGGGCTTACCTGAGGCCGAGCTCACCCGCCACATCGCTTGGGATTTGGGGGCATTTCAGGTCGCACGCGAGCTCGCCCACGCGCTCGGTGCCTTCGTCATCACGCAAACGTATTCGCGCCTCGTGATCGACTGCAATCGCCACCCCGGCGTGCCCACGTCCATCCCCGAAGTCAGCGAGCACACCGAAATTCCGGGCAACCTAGCGCTGCCCGCGGTAGCCGCCGCACGCCGCGCGCGGGACGTGTTCGAGCCGTACCACGCGCGCATCGTGCGCGAGCTCGATCGGCGCGCCCAAGCCGGCCTGCCAACGGTGCTGATTGCCGTGCACAGCTTCACCCCGATTTTCAAAGGCGTGCCTCGCCCCTGGCACGTCGGCATGTTGTACAATCGCGATACGCGTCTCGCCCACGCTCTCCTCGAGCGCCTGCGCGCAGATCCCGAGCTCGTGGTCGGGGACAACGAGCCCTACGCAGTGAGTGACGAAAGCGATTACGGCATTCCCGTGTACGGCGAACGCCGCGGCATCCCGCACATCGAGCTCGAAATCAGGCAGGATTTAGTGATGACCGAAGCCGGGCAGAAGGCGTGGGCCGCGCGCTTTGCGGAATTGATACCGAACGCGTGCGCGAGCTTTGGCGCCTGAGCAGGCGGTGTTTCGAGGTGCGTTGACGCGATAGGGCTGCGCTAGTGCCGGGCCTTGGGCGCCCACCCTCGATCACGGCCGCTAGGGCGGTGTTGCCGGTGACGCTACGTCGAATGGACGCGGAGCCAGCGCCCCGAGTGCGCGCTTGCTCAGAGAGAGACGGGGACGGTCGACTTGTGAATGTAGAGGAGGTCCAAGCGCGGGGCATCCGAGCCGGCCGTCAACCCAAGTGACACGTGATTCGATGCGCCCCACTTCCAAACGCGTTGTAGCGAAGTGTTACCGGACATCACGCAGCTCTCGAGCTCCGCTTCCGTTTGGCAGTTGGTTCCGAGCGAACCATCGATAGTCGCGGGAGTGCCGTATTTCTGCGTGAGCGTTTCGCTCAGCTTCGCGTAGGCGCTCATCCACTGCTTGGCCGCATTGACCTGCAGCGCCACCGCGCACAGCTTGTCCGCGCAAAAGCGCACCGTCGCCGTCGCGGGAAAGCCAATGGAGCCCGGCGTTCCCGAACAGCTGAAGTGGTCCACCGGGCCGGCCTTCCACTCGTAGCCGGCATTGATGCAAACGGTGGATGCTTCTTCGGACGTGGCGCCAAAGAGGAAGCCTGCGGCACCTTTGGGCGCTTCTTTGCTAACTTCGGGGACGGGCGGCGGCTTCGCGCCCGCGCGAGTGCCCGTGTCCGCGCTGGGCGTCGCGGCGGCGACCTTCGGGCCACGCTCTTCCGCGCAGTTGACTTGCGACGACGAGTTGCCGGTGCTGACGGCGGAACAGAAGTATCGCCGTCCCCCGCACTCCGCAGTCCACGTACGCACTCCGGGGCTCATACTGTCGTCCGAGATGGTGATTTGATCTTGAGCACACCCAACTTGCCCGGTGCTGGCGGCAGCCAAACTGACGCAGCCATTGAGCCCGAGCCCCATCAAAGCGACCGCCAACCAGATCCCGCGAAACATGGCGGCACAGCTAGCGCGCTCCGCGCCTCGGAGCAAGAGCGACGGCGCGCGCGGGCGCGCCGTCATTCGGTGCCGTCACTGATCGAGGACGTATGCCGCTACGAGCGGGAACACGATGGTTGCGTCCGATTCGATCACGAAGCGGGGCGTGTCCACGGCGAGCTTGCCCCAGGTGATTTTCTCACCGGGCGGCGCGCCGCTGTACGAGCCGTAGGAAGGGGTGGAGTCGGAAATCTGGCAGAAATAGCTCCAAACTTTGACCTTCTTCTGCAAATCTTGATCGATCAGTGGCACCACGCAGATCGGGAAATCACCCGAGATGCCGCCGCCGATTTGGAAGAAGCCGATGTCATGTTTGGCTTGCTCTTCCGTGTACCAGTTGATCAACGCGCCCATGTACTCCGTACCGCCGCGGATGATCGTGTATTCGTACTCGCCGCGGATCACGCCGGCCACGAACATGTTGCCGAGGGTGGAGTCTTCCCAACCCGGCACGAACAGCGGCAAGTTCTTCTCGGCCGCGGCCAGCAGCCAGGAGTTCTTCGGATCGATCTCGTACTCTGGCTCTAGCTCCTTGCTGCGCAGGAGTTGGTAAAAGTACTCGTGCGGCAAGAAACGTTGACCGCTCTTGGCCGCCCGCTGCCACAGCGCGAGCATCTTCTGCTCGATTTTGCGCATCGCCTCGTGCTCGGGGATGCAGGTGTCGGTCACCCGGTTCAGGCCTTTTTCGAGCAACGCGGCCTCGTCGTGCGGACCGAACTCGCGGTAGTTCGGGACGCGGCGGTAGCTGTTGTGCGCCACTAAGTTGAACACGTCCTCTTCTAGGTTTGCGCCGGTGAGGGAGATCGCGTGGATCTTGTCTTGCCGGATCAGCTCGGCAATCACGATGCCCATTTCGGCCGTGCTCATCGCGCCACCCATCGTGAGCAGCATTTTGCCGCCCTTGGCGAGGTGCGTTTCCCAGCCCTTGGCCGCGTCGATCAGGGCCGCGGCGTTGAAGTGACGATAGTGGTGAACGATGAAATCTTTGACGGCGCCCATTTTGGTGCCGGCAAAAAAGAACCGTTTCTGCCGCGCGTCAAGCGCAGAGCCTTGATTTCGAGCACGCTGCAAGCAGGCGCCTTTTAGGCATTATCGCGAGAACCGCGACCAAAGCGAATTCCGTGGTAACGTCGGGCCCTTGGCGACGGTTTTGTACAGAGCGTAGCCGCCCCGTCACGCCGTCGTAACCCACCGATGTCGGATCGCCCATCTTTCGCTGCCGGACCAAGCTCCCTGAGCGGGCAGGTCATCAAGTCGGAGTTTCAGTCAGGCGTGAGCTACCGGCTGGAGCGGCGAATTGGCGAGGGCGGTATGGGGCAGGCGTTCCTCGCCCTGCGCCACGCTTCGGACGGCATCTCGCCCGTAGTGATCAAGCTGGTGCGTCCGAGCGTTGAATCTGGCGCGCAGAACTCAGCCGGAATTCTGGTACTGAAAGAAGCCGTCGCGCTCGGTCGGTTAAACGAGCGCATCCCGCCTTGCCCGTTCGTGG
>JBDTYJ010000371.1:0-5481 GCA_040005755.1 Pseudomonadota bacterium | reverse complement strand
GGACGTCATCTCCTGGCTCAGAGAGCAAGAGCGAAGCCTCAGAAGCAATCCGCAACCTGCGGGCCTAAGCCGGACAGGATGGCGGCCTAGGCGGCGGCGCGCGCCGAGCCAATGGACGGATTTGGCGGCCGGGCGCCACTGCTAGTGCGTGAGCTATACCGTGCGAAGCCTGCAATGCAGCGAGAAATCGTCAACCATCGGCTGTGACGCCCCAATCAGAGGTGTGTCGTGGCAAGGGGTCGCTCTCAGAGCCAATTCGCGGTTGGGGCTGCTCGCCAGCCGCCCTAGCCGCTTCGTTCGGACTTTGGCGTCCTCGTTCGCCCCGTTGGCTTTGGGTACGCTGCTAACGGTGCCCGTCGCCGCCACGACGAAGTTGACGGTCGACCTGGCCACGACCACCGGTCCCGTCACCCATGCTGCCAGTGGCTCGCTCTACGGTGTCACTGAGAAGTTGCCGGCTGATGTGATGGCGCTGATCGCGCCGCTTCACCCGAAGATGTTCAACAACCCGGCCGCCGACGAACAACAACCCGTCGGCGACGCCATTGTGGTCGCGGGCCTTCTGGCTCCGACTGGCGCCACGGTGACCATCCGCTTGGCGGATTGGTTCAAAGGCTTTTACACGTTCACCACGATGACTGACTGGTTCGACAAGCTGAGCCAAACCGTGTCGCGCCGGAAAGCGGCGAACCTGACCAATATCTACGCCTACGAAATCTGGAACGAGCCGAACGGCACCTACTCGAGCAGCAACCCGCTGTCGTTCAACGAGTTTTGGCGCCAGACCTTCGTAAAGCTTCGCGAGCTTGATCCCGATGTGAAGATCACGGGCCCCTCGCTCTCGTACTACAACGAAGCTAATTTGAAGGGCTTCCTCTCCTTTTGTAAAACCAACTCGTGCCTGCCCGACATCGTCGGCTGGCACGAGCTAGGCGGAGGGGACCTGACCGGTACACTTCAAAGCTATCGCGCACTCGAGAAGCAGCTTGGCATTGGGCCTTTGCCCATCAGCATCAACGAGTACAGCGGAGGCGGCCATCTCGATGTGGAAGGGCAACCTGGTGCATCGGCGCCCTTGATCGCTAAATTCGAGCGTTTTGGCGTGGATAGTGCGTGCATTTCGTTTTGGGATGTTCCTCATCCGGGCCGCCTCGGGAGTTTGCTGGCCTCGAACACCGACCCGAACGGCGGCTGGTGGTTCTACAAGTGGTACGGGGACATGGCGGGGAAGATGGTCACGACTACTCCGCCCACTCCCCAAAGCGCGACCGCGTTGGATGGCTTCGCGAATCTCGACGCGCCCTCGGGTTCGGCGAGCGTGCTTTTCGGCGGGGTCAATGACGGCAGCATTCAAATCGTCGTCACGGGTTTCAAGGCGGCGCCGTACTTCGGCAGTACAGTGCACGCAGTCGTCGAACACACTCCGTTCGCGAGCCGCAGCACCGTCGTCAAAGCAGTCGAGACGCTGTCGACCGCCGATCTCCCCATTGCCAACGACCAAATCACCGTCACCGTTGCCAACGCCAATGCCAAAGATGGCTATCGGCTCAAGCTAACCTCGTTGACCGGCGGTGTGGGCGGAGCAGGTGGGTCCGGCGGAGCAGGTGGGTCCGGCGGAGCAGGCGGAGCGGGCGGAGCGGGCGGAGCGCCTTCGGGCAGCGGCGGCACGAATCAGACCGCTGGCGGCGGAGCGACGAGCGCTGGCAATGATGCCGGTGGAAGTGCTGCGAGCAACGCCGTCGGCGGCGCCGGGCTCGGCGGGCTGCCGAGTTCAGCCGGTGGTGGTGCGGTAGGCGGCGCTACGAGCGTGGCTGGTAACTCGAGCACCGCCGGTGGCGGCGAAGCCAGCGGTTGCACGTGCCAGCTCGGACGCTCGCCCGGCAAGCCGCCCGCCCTGGCTTTGTTACTGCTCCTTTCCCTATTCGGCTTTCGGCGGACGAAACGTGCGAAATCCTAGCGGCTCGGCGTCACTTTGCGGCGTCGAGCCAGAGTTCCACGCGCGGGCCAGGCAGTTTCTTGCCTTCGAATTTCGCGTTGTCCGGAGGGTCCGAGGGAAAGCTAGTGGCGCTGAGCTGAGCTGAGCCGACGCCGCATTTGTCGAGCAACGTCTGAGCAACCAGCGTTGCCACCGCGGCGCCGTAATCCAAGGGCGTCTTGAGCTTGCTTGTGAGGGGCGCGGGAATGGCCTTCTTGTCGGCGATGGCCAGCACACGAATCGTCTTTTTGTTGGAGGCGCTCGCTACGCCGCAGATCGCTGCCTGGCCGTCCGGGGTCAGCTCAAGCTTGCCGCGGCCAAGCAGGTAGGTGAGTGGCAATATCGCCACGGCTTGGCCGCCCGCCGTGCCGATTGCTGCTTGGTCTTTGGCGAGCGGCTTTTGCAACTTGGCTTCGAGCGCGCTCTTGACCGAAGCGCTCGCATCGGAGGCGGATTTCTCGCCGCGCTTCGTCTGCGCGATCTGATCTTGGAGCGCCTGCTTCTGCTCGGACGACTGTTTGGCTTGGTCTCGCGCTTCTTGCAGGGAGCGATTCGTTGACTCGACCTGCAACTGCAGGGCGACGAACTGCTTGGTTAGCGCTTCGTGAGCGCGCAGCAAGGGCACATAGAAGGCAAAGGCGAACGTGGCGCAAGCCACGACCAGGACGCCGGTCAACACCCGGCCCCAACGCACAGCGCCGCCTGGCGGTCGCATTGAGGCGCGCATGGCCTTCACGTCTGGGTCCATTTCCGCGAATGCGTTCTTGCTCATGACCCACAACAGCTACCACGCGAAGGCCCTTTGGTGTTCCCGCGATCGTGATAGAATCACCTTCGATGAGCGTGGTAACGGGTGATCTTTGGCGCGTCCGAATCGCCCCGGACGAGGAAAAGGTTCTGACGCTGGAGCAGATCGACGACCTCTATCGGTTGGAGATGATCGACGAGAACACTCTGCTCTGGCAGGAGGGGATGGCCGAGTGGCTGCCGCTGAAAGTCGTGGCCGGCCTGGGCGAAGAAGAAGCGGAGCCGTCTACTTTGCAGGTGCCGCCGCCTGCGCCGTTGCCGGCACCGCTCAGTTCGCTGCCGCGGCCGCCTGCGCCGTTGCCGGCACCGCTCAGTTCGCTGCCGCGGCCACCTGCGCCGTTGCCGCTACCGCTCACGTCGCTGCGCCCGCCCGAGGCAGAGCCGTCGCATCGCGACACATTGAGACCAGGCTGGACGGAGGCCCCGGCGCCGACGACCGAGCCCCCGCCGCCCCCTTCAGCGCGTCGCGCTCCCACCCCCGCGCCGTCACCTGGGCAGAGCGCACCTCCGTGGTCCGCGCCGCCGCGCCCGAGCGCGCCCCCGCTAGGTTCTGCGCGCCCCCCGCTGAGCGCTGCGCCTTCTCCGCATTTCGAGCCCGCGGCGCTCCCTCATCTCGCGCCGGTCGCCGTTCCGCAATCTGCCGAACCGGCGCGCGGGAGTCGCGTCGAGGTCGTGCTGCTTGGTTTGACGGTCTTACTTGGCCTGCTGCTGACGCTACACCGCAATGGGCTACTGCATGCGCTATCAGCGACCGCAGGCGCGGGAGTTGAAGAGGCTTTGGGCGGCCCTGGTTTTGGCACGCTCCGGGCCGTTGACGCGCTCGTTGCCAAGACGCCCAAAGACGCCAGCAAGCCTTGACCTCGCACTGGGTCGGCGGCGGCATGAAACCCCCGACACCTGCCCGGGCCTAGCGCGCCTTCGAGGCCACGACGCGCAGCCGCGTGTAGTCCAGCCACCACGAGCCATCTCGAAACAACGCCTCTTGGCAGCGCTCTTCCACGCCGCGCACGACCTCGGCACGGCGGTCACCCAGCGCGTTGAGCAGCGGCAGGCAGAACAACTCCAGCCAGTTCTCCAGCCCGGCGGCGCCCTCGAGCCGTGTTGGTCGTTCGAACCACAGCGCTGTGCGCACGAAAAGGCCCGCCTGCTCCAGAACGCGCGCGTATTGCGGCACGGTCGGGAAGAACCAATTCGGCGTGCTGTAGCCCTGGACACCGCGCTCGCGTAGCTCGTCCTTTACGGCGTCACGCACGGTTTGCACGCACTTTGCGCCGCCGAACTCCGCCACGAAACGCCCGCCCGGTCGCAGTGCGCGCGCGACTCCGCTGGCTACGTCGTCGGCGCGCGGCATCCAGTGCAAGGTCGCGTTGGAGAAGACGGCGTCGAACTCGCTCTCGAAGCGCAGCTCCTGCCCATCGCCGACATCGAAGCGCAGGCTCGGGTGCTTCCTGCGCGCCTCCTTCACCATATCGATCGAGGCGTCGACGCCGAGCACGGTCGCGCCGCTGGCAGCTAGCTGCGCAGTCAAGTCGCCGGTGCCACAGCCCAAGTCGAGCAAACGCTCGCCCGGCTGCGGCAGCAAAAGCTCGACTAAATCTGCCGCCAGCTTCGGCACGAAGGCGCCAGCGCGGTCGTACTGGGTGGGATTCCAAGCCTGTTCGGTGATGGCGTTCATGCGCTGCAAGCTGCGCCGCCCAAGGCATTCTGTACAATGATATGTTAAGATTACTATCATGCATAATATGAATGTTAGCCGCTGAAGGCCGGCTGGGTGCCTAGCGCTTGAGCCCAAGTTGAGTGGGCGCCTGTTCGAATCCTTTGAGACCGCGACGGGCGAGAAGGTGGAAGAGACCGGACGCTTGACTTGTTTCGATCCGCCCTCGCGGCTGGTGCTCGAATGGCGCGCGGTCAACTTCGCAGCCCACGAAAAGACCGAGGTGGAGGTGCTGTTCGTGGCGAGCCCCAGCGGCACACTCATGACCTTGTGCCACCGTGGCAAGCGTTGCGTGTCTCCTTTGAGGTGATGGCGGAAGACACTCAACAGGTGGCCGGTCGCCTCCTGTGGCGGCACACGATCAGTGCGCGGCTATTAGACGTTTGCCCGCTTGCCCAATAGCTTCAGCCCGAAGAGTGCGCTCGGCCTCGGTCGCCAGAGCCACACCGGCGCACCCTAAGAGAGACCGTCGTTGACGCTGCCCGCCGTGAATGATACCGACCTGGCATCAGCCATCAAAACGGCATGCCGGTGGGTGCCGCGTGTTGGGGCTTTAACTCGCGGGAGGCGAACGTGTCACCATTCAAGGCTTGCTTAGGGCTCATCGCATCAATCTCGACTGCGCTCGTAGTGAGCTCTTGCAGCGCGGGCAGTCCGCCGGCGGAACAAGCCGTTGACACCGCAGACGCCCAGTTCGCGTTGACCGCTGCGGCCTTGCCGGCTTGCACCAAAACGACGGACGGCCAGATCTTTTACGTTTGGGCTGATTCGAATTTCGTGGTCTGCAAAGGGGCGACACAAGCTTGGATCGTGACCAACGTCAGCGGGCTGAACGCTGCCATTCGCACGACGCAGACTGGCGTCGCCGTGGCCTGTCCGACCGGTGGCACCATTGTGCAGTTCGGCCTCGACACCAACCGCAACGGGGCGCTCGGAATTTGTCAACGCGCGTGAGACAGCGGTCACGAGAATTCTATGAGGGAAG
>JBDTYJ010000370.1:0-5482 GCA_040005755.1 Pseudomonadota bacterium | reverse complement strand
CGCGCAAACTCGATGGCAATCGCGGGGTTCACGCCGCGAGCGGCGGCAACGACGGCTTCTTTGATGCAGGCCATGTAGCGGCCTTCGGCAGCGCCCTGGATTTCGACACTCGTTGCCATCGGGCCGACCATGCCGTAACACAGCAAAATACCGAGGAATGTGCCGACCAGCGCCGCCGCGACATGGTGACCGATTTCTTCCGGGCCGCCATCCAAGTGCGCCATCGTGATCACGATACCGAGCACGGCGGCTACGATGCCCAGACCCGGCAAGGCGTCACCTGCAGTGCGGATCAAACCGATCGGTTGGGCGTCTTCCGCGTGATGCGTCTCAAGCTCGGCATCGAACAGCATGCTGAGCTCCTCCGCGGAGCATCCGTCGACCAGTTGCTTCAGGCCGTCGACCAGGAAATCCATCGCGTGATGGCGCTTGGTGACGCTCGGGTAGTTGCCGAACAGCGTGCTCGTGGCGCGTTCGCTGACGTGCGGCTCGAGCGCGAGCACGCCTTCACGGCGAATCAGCGCCAAAATTTGATACAGGAGCTTGAGTAGATCGAGGTAGTCGGACTTCGTCGGCGAGTGATTCGCGAAAGCTTTTTTGAGCGCGGCGAGCACGCGCGGCATCACTTTGCCAGGGGCAGAGATGATCACCGTGCCGACCGTGGCGCCGCCGATGACGACCAACTCCGCAGGCTGAAGCAACACCGGAAAGGGACCGCCGCCCATGGCGAAGCCGCCAAGCACACAGCCGAACATCACGATGAGCCCAATGAGAGTCGACACGCGGTACTAAGTCGGCCAGGAGTGAGAAACCTTAAGCCTCAGCCTGGGACGGGTGAGGCACGCAGGCGCCCGCCAATGAAGGCGACGACCCAGGCCTTGTGTAGGCCGAAGTGCGACGCTAGCGCGCGACGAGTAGCGGCTCGAGCTCGAGCACGACGAGCTCGGCGGCGAGTGCCGCGTCGAGCAGCAAGTCGGCGCTGGCGCCTGAGGGGAGCAGCGCCCAATAGCGGCCCGCGCCGTCGCGCTCGTTCACCTGGCAGCCCGCCGCGTTCAGGCCCGCTAGGAACGCCGGAATTTGGGCACCTTTCACGGTCAGGGCATAGTGCGCGCCGGGCGCGAACAGTGCGGCGGGCGAGCCCGAGCGGAAAAGCGCGCCGTGCTCGAGCCAGAACAGTTCCTCGCAGCCGTCGAGCAGGGCGCGCTCGGGGCTGGGTGAGGCCGGCATAACCGACGAGACGATGATGCGACAGCGTTGTGCGGCGACGCCGCACAAGCGCGCGATGTAGTCCGCTGGCTCCGTCTCGAGACCGCGCAGCGGGGTCTCCAAGCACATTACCCGTGGTGCCGAGAGCGCGGCCGCAGCGATACCCAGCGCGCGTTGCTGGTAGCTGGCTAGTTGCGATAGCTTGCACTTGGCGAACTCGACGAGCCCGTATTCCTGCATCACCTGCTCGGCGTCACGCAGCGCGCGTGCGCGCGACCCATGCCCTAAGCGCGCCGCGTGCTGCAGGTATTCGGCGATGGTGAAAGAGGGCGGTAAGAGCACGTCGCAAGGCGCAAAGCTGATCTCGCCGCTAGCCAAGGCGTGGCTGAGCTCGTGGCCTGCAATGCGCGCGGTGCCCGCGGCGATCTCCGCCTCCCCCGTCAAGGCTTGAAATAGCGCGGACCAATCGCCGATTAGGCCGATGCGGGCCGCGCTGGAGCTCAGGCTGAGCCCGGCGAGCAGCGCGCGGCCCGCGCGCCGCACGCCCAATGCGTGCAGCTCGAGCGTGGCTGGACCTTGCGAAGCGCTCGATTCCGCGGCGGTCATCAACTCAGGGCTCGACCGGAGTCATCTCCATCAGCGCCAGCGGGACGTCGCTGCTGTGCGCTACGAAGGGCGCGAGCGCTCGCACCAGATCCAAGAACTGGGCGGGCAACAGCGCGCTCGCGGTGGCGCCGGGCGTGTTGTCCTTGATGCCGTCGATGCCGAGTAGACGCCCGATCAGGCTCTGATCCGGCGGAGGCATCTCTTCGATCGGCCCGTGATCAGACACGTGTCCGAGCTTTCTGGCGAGCGCGACGGCTTGGCGCAAACCGCCGATTTCGTCGACTAACTTGCGATCCAAGGCCTGTTCACCGGTCCACACTCGGCCTTGCCCGACGGCATCCACGTCCGCCTTGCTCAGCTTGCGACCACTCGCGACGCGAGTCAGGAACACATCGTAGAACTGCTTGACCTTGTGCTCGAGCTCAGTGCGCTCCTCCGTAGAGAACGGACGGAAAATCGATTCGGCGTCGGCGCGCGGCGCGGTCTTGTACACTTCCGTGCTCACGCCGATGCGCCGCATCAGCTCGGCGACATCCGCCTTGCCGTAAAAGATACCGATGCTGCCCGTGATGCTGAGCGGGTTCGCGAACACGTGTGTGCCGGGCGCGGAGATGTAATAGCCGCCGCTGGCTGCCGCGCTGCCCATGCTCACGATCACCGGTTTGACTGCCGCGGTGAGTTGCACTTCCCGGTAAATCACGTCCGCTGCCATGGCCGAGCCGCCGCCGGTTTCGACGCGCAGCACGACCGCGCCAATTTTCGGGTTTTCTCGGGCTTTCCTCAGGCTATCCGCGATGGTGTACGAGCCGACGAGGCGCGTGCCCAAGAGCGGAATGGTTTGGCTGCGGCCGTCCACCATATCGCCGTCGACGTACACGATGGCGATGCCCGAGTTGTCCCCGAAGTAGTCGGGTGCGCGCGGGGCTCGGCGGTCTTCCAGCAGCCGCACGGGGTAGCCGACGAGCTTGCTCGTAGCATCTTCGAGTTGGTCGTCGAAGGCGAAGCCATCGACCAGGCCGGCGAATTTGGCTTCGGACGCAACGAAGGGTCCGCGTGCGATACGAGCGCGCAGCTCGGTTGCGTCGATGTGACGACCCGTTGCCACGCCAATCGTGAAATTCTTCTCGATCTGCTGCAGCAGGTCGATCTTGTCGGCGCGCGAGACGTCCGTGGAACCTTCGCGCATGAACTGCTCTGGCGCGCTCTTGTGTGCGCCAATACGCACGAAATCCGCGCGAATTCCCAGCTTTTCCAGGAGCGAACCGAAATACATGTAGCGCGACTTGAGGCCCGCGAAGCGAATGCCGCCGGCAGGGTTGAGCAAGATGCGATCGGCTGCGGAACACAGGTACAGGGAGGAGCCGTCCGCATCCTCCAAGTGACACATCACGCGCTTGCCGGCTTGGCGCAGGTGGTAGATGGCGTCGCGCAGCTCCTGCACGTGCGCCATGGAATCCGCCGGCGGCGTGCGCAGCTCGAGCACCACGGCAGCCACGGTCGGCTCGTTCTCCGCAATTTCCCAGAGCTTACGCAAGAGCGCGGTGTGCCCGCGGGTGTTCGGCGTGTCTTCGAGACGCAAACGCAGCGCGTAGGCCGGCGATTCCGCGGCGGCCGCGCCCTCTCGGAAGCCGCGCGCGGCGATTTCCACGCCCAGGTTGTCTTGGGCGCGATAGCGCGCGTCTTCCCCAAGCGCGTTGCCGAACATCGAGCCAGCGGCCAGCTCCGCAGAGCCAGAAGCGCCGTTGAAGTTGAACGCGAACGACGCCGAGGCCAGCCACTTTTTCTCGCCCGCGTCATTGCCGGGGTCCGAGTACTCCACGTCACCACGCAGGCGACCGAGCTCCGGCACGTCCACCCCGAGGGTGGCGCGCGGGACCCAGTAGCCGCCGCCGCTATGGTTGACGTATTGGCTCTCCAGGCCGATCTCGAGCGCCCGGCTGCGCGCCGGACGGATGGCGACTGCGAAGTTGTATGAGCGGTCGATGAACCCGCCGTTGGCCGTGGTGGGTGCGTTCAGGTTTTGACCGACGACCGCGTAGCCGAAATAATCGCTCGGCCGTGAGCTGAAGCCGAGCGTCCAGCTCGCCAAATCGTGCGCCGACGCTTGATTCGAGTACGAGCGCTGCAGCGAGAACCCGAGCCCAAAAGCAGGCGAAGGCTTAAATGCCAGACCCCAGGTGAGCCACTCATAGCGCGCGTTGTCGACCGGGAAGTGGCTAGTCGAAAAGCCGCGCGGGGGCGAAACGACGTCCAAACGCAAACCGGTCGCGAGCGACAAGAACGGGATCGGAAATGCGAAAGCGAAGGCGTGGCCTTGGTAGCTGGCGGTCGCGTCCTCATTCAGGAACATGCCCGTCCAGCGCAGCTCCTCCCGCGGCAAGAAGACGAGGTTCGCCGGGTTCACGACGAGCGCAGTGGAATCATCGTCGCTCACAGCGCTGCGACCGAGCGCGGGCAAGCGCGTGGGTTGGTCGCTCGGAAGCTGCGCCCCCGCGTGCTGCGCGCCGAGCAGGCCAGCTGCCAGCAGCAGGGCGCTGTGCGCCGCAACAACCGTTCGTGACGCGCGAAGGCTCGAACGGCGGCTCACGAGATGATGCCCCGTGCACGCGCTACGGCTTGGATCTCGGGGACCCTTCGCACGAGCTCCTCGTTGTCCTTCACCGGCAAAAACCGCGAAGCCGCGCCGTTTCTTGGCATGTGGACGAACGCCGTGGGCAGCGCACTCGTGATTTCGTTCACCAAACGCTCGAACTGCACGACCGGCTGATCGTCGACTTTTTTGTGGACCGTGAAGTAGGTCCAGTTCATGTCCAGGGCGAGCAACGCGGGCGCGTCCACGTAGAACACGTTGGTCGCGAATACGCGCACGATTGCCGGGTCGAAGCTGGGCGGGATGCGGAACTCTTCCAAGACGCACAGCTTGTCATCCACATAGGCGGGGATACCGCCGCGATCGCTGGGCAACTTGTCGACGACTTCTGCGGTCACTGGCTTGCCATGAGCGAGGTGAAACCCGATCGCTACCGGATCCAACGTGCCGCCCATGTTGTCGACGTTTGTGATCATGATCACCTTGCCGCCGCGCTTTACGAAAGCAGTGAGCAGCCCGCTCTCGCGCAGCGCATCTGGCAAATCTCCATGGCCTGGGGAGTGCTCGCTGGGCTTACCGTTCTTGTCGAAAAACACGTTACCTGAAGGGGTGACGCGCAAGGACAGGTGCTGCGTGAAGGTGGCCACGGACTGGCCGTCGCAATCATCCCCCAAGGCGGCGCGAATGCCGGCGTCCGTCGAGTGGCTGGTCATGAGCCACAACGGCGGGGCAACGCCGTAGCGTCGCTCGATCGCGCGCATCTCGGCGCGTCGCAGGTCCAAGAAGCTGTGCCCCGGAATGGCATCCACCAGCGCCTTGATGACGCCGCCCATTCGCGTAGCCATGCCGCCAGCCAGCACCAACAGCGCCACTCGACCGTCTCGGAGAGCAGACTCACCGAGCTCACGTAGCTTCTCGTATGCTGGGCTGCCTGCATCCGGAAGGTTGTCGATGTCCGTTGCGCGCGGCGGAGTAAGCTTGCCTTTGACGAAGTTATCTTCCGCGCTCTCCGTGGTCAGACGCTGGGCGAGGCGCTTGAAGCGCTTGGCATCGAAGCGATGATGGGCAAGCATCGCCTGC
>JBDTYJ010000369.1:0-5585 GCA_040005755.1 Pseudomonadota bacterium | reverse complement strand
CTCAGTTTCTTGGGCGTCGAATGGAAGATGGCCCGCGGGTTTTACTTAACGATTGACCCGACCTATATCGCGTTCCCGGTGCCGCACGTGACGGGGGCCCCGTTCGGCTACTTGCAATATCGCTTCCTGCTCGGTCTCGAGTTCGGCGGCTGAACGCGGCCTGCCTGTTCCTACCGGCTAAGCCAGTTCGTGACACCGACTCTGCGCTCGTGACACCGACTTTGCGGCTCCGGGCGCTGCTGGTCTTTCTTGCTCGACTCCCACTTGCCTCGGCGCGCGTGTTGTTGCAGGGTGCGCCGATGGATTTGGGGCAACGGGTCTCGTCGCATCGCGGCACCTTTGGTGCTGGCGGTTGGCTTTGGTATCTCGCAATCATTTTCCTAGTCTCCGGCGTGGTCAGCTTGGTGAAGGGCGCCGCAGCGGGGGATTCGGGGCAAATGCTGACCGGCGTCCTGGCGTTCGGCGCCTCTGCCGTGGTGGCAATCGTGCCGCTGCTGCGCTGGCGGCAAGCGGTGGACGTCTTCGAGCGCGGCTTCGTGTGGAAGCGCTTGTACGGTGAGCAGCAAGTCTCCCGGGCGGAGATTCGAAACGCGACGATGACCACGCATCACACTCGCCAGGGCACCCGTGTCGAGGTCAACGTCGAGCTGCAGAACGGCAAGAGCTGCACGATCGTCGGGGTGGAGCAGCCAGAACAGCTGGCTAACTTGCTGCGTGCAGCGCCGCCGAGTGGCTATCCGTCGGCCGCCGCCAATGTGGGCGGCGCGGCGCCAGCGCCCGTAAATTCAGCGCAGGGCTGGGCGCCGGGCGGCTGGAAACCCCCGGGCAACTGAGGAGAACCGTCCAGGTGAACCAAATACCGATTCAAGTTTTTCTGCTGCCCGTCATCGCCATCGTCGCGGTCGCTTACATGCTTTGGTCGCGCAAGCGCATCGGACAGGCGCAGGATCAACAGTTCAGTAGCTACCGTGCGGGGGAGCTCGCGCAACGGCTCGGCCTGCAGTTGGTGGCGGGCGATCCCAATTTCAACCTCTTCATCCGCAACGCGAATGTCGATGTGCAGCGCGGTCCGAGCGACGGCAAACCGGTGCACATCGAGATCCGCATGCAGGGCGCGCCGAACGGCGTGCCGCTCGAGCTCGTGTATCTGTACCGCGTGGAGCGCGAGAGCGACTTCACGACCATCACTTGGCGCACCTGGTTCGACTGCCGCATGAGCGCCCAAGCCGCGCGCCCATTCCCACCCTTCGAGCTGATTTCGCGTAGCGCGCCGCTCGGGCCCATTGCGCAGACCCAGCCGCTTCCGCCGCTATCCACCGGCAACGCGAGCGCCGATGCGACCTACTTGGTGGCGAGCGCCGAACCGGGGGTGGCGCAACTGCTGGGACAAGCAGCCGCGGGCTTTGCCCCCTTCGCGAACTCCGGTGTGCACCTCGTGGGCGACGGACAGAAGGTCTCGTTCGTGATGAAACAGGACAAAGCGCCGCTGCTCGCGAACGCCCTCTACTACGCTGAAAACATGAGTCAGCAGCTCTCGGAGCTCGCGCGTCGGCTCGGAGGCTGAGCGCAGCCGGGCAAGCTGGGCGCAGCCGAGGTTACTTGGGCAGCTCGTGCCGGGCTGCGCAGCTGGCTAGCGGCTGACCGCTCGACGCGGACAGCCGAAAATACTAGCTCTTGGCTCAATGAGAGCTTTCAGCTTGCGAGTCGTGCTGGCGGGTGCAGTTGGCGCAGTGTGCATGGTTGCGCTCGGCGCGCCGGGCTGTAGCAGCAATTCGAAGAAGAAGGTGCCCTACGACGGAAGTGCCGGTGAAGCCGGCGCGAGCGGCGCGTCCTCCGGGCGTGGCGGCTCCACGAGCGAAGCTGGCAGCTCGGGCACGCTGGGGTCGGCGGGCGAGAGCGGGGCCGCGGGCGATGCAGGCGCGGCAAGTCTTGCTGCGGGTGCGGCGGGTGCGCCCGCTTCGGATGCGGGTGGTGCTGACGGCGCTGCCGCCAGCGGCGGGACTGCAGCCAGCGGCGGCAACGGCGGGCAGCTGATTGAGATCCCTGACATCGACGCGGGTGTCGGCTGCTTGCCTCCGGCGGATGACACGCAGTTGTCTGCGCTGAGCGCTGGCCTCCCGACCACCGGACTTGCGCTGTGGTTGCGCGCGGATCACGGCGTGTACCAAACGAGCGATCACCGCGTGTGCGCTTGGGTGGATCAGAGCGGCCAGCAACGCGTGTTCAGCGCTGGTTCGGGGCGCCCCTTGTGGGTGGACGCCAGTGTGGGCACGCGTGCTGCCCTCAATTTTGACGCTTCGAGCGGGCCGCTCACCATCGGCGGCGTGCTTGATTTGCCGCCAACCTCGGCGCGCACGCTGATCGCCGTCGTGAAACTCACCCAGGTCAGTGCGCGCTTTCAAGCATTGATGCAGGGGCAAGACGGCTCGCCGGGCACGTATCTGAATCTCGACGCCAACACGTTCGGCAGTGCGGGCCAGCGCGAGGGCGTGTACGTTCAAAATAACGCCTACGACAGCGGCCTTGCCACGAGTACGGAGGTGCGTCTGCACGTGTATTCGATTGGCACCATGACGGTTGGCACGCCGGCCCTAAGTGCGCTCAACTACCGCGTGAATGGTGCAACTCAGACTCTGTCTCGCACCGCCGGCGGCCTCGGCAACGGCAACTTCGAAGACTTCAGCGGCGCCAACTTCACCCTCGTGGGTGGGGGACGTACCGGCTTAGTCGCTGAAACGCTAATCTACGATCACGCTTTGAACAGCGCGGAGCTCGCTCAGGTCGAGTCGGCGCTCGAAGCGCGTTACGGTATCGTTTCGGCCCAACAATGAGCGCGCTCGGGCGCTTCGCTGTTTGTGTGAAAAATCCGCCGCTATCGCGGTCGAAATCAGTATCATCTAGCGCATGACGGACACTAGCGCTTGGGGCCCTCTTGCTGCTCTCATTGGTGAATGGGAAGGTAGTGAAGGCTTGGACATTTCGTACCACAATGCTCATGGTCAGGTGCGGGAAACGCCATACCGTGAGCACGTGACGCTGGACCCATTTGGCCCGGTCGCCAACGGCTCGCAAATGCTGTACGGGCTGGACTACCGCATGGCCGCGTGGCGCGCCGGTGAAGAGAGCCCCTTTCACACGGAAATCGGTTACTGGTTGTGGGACGCCGATGATGGCCAGGTGATCCGCTGCTTCATGGTCCCGCGTGGCACTACGCTGCTTGCCGGCGGCAGCGCGCGCGCGACGGACTCAACGTTCTCGCTCGACGCCGCGATCGGCAGCGAGACGTACGGCATTCTGTCCAACCGCTACCTGGCCGCCAAAGCACGAACCACCAAGTACACCTGCAAAGTTTCTGCGGCGGATGGCGTCTTCAGCTACGAGTCATGCACCACGTACGTTCACGGTGTGGGCGGTGAAATTGCCCATACTGATCGCAATACGTTGCGCCGCGTGATCAAGGCCTGAGCAGGGTGAGTGAGTGGGCGCCCGCGCGCCTGCAACGCACCTTCGAGCGCGACGGTGTTCCCGTCGCTTCGGGGCTCCTGTGCCCTTGCTCGAGGCGTGCTATGCTGCGCTCGTGGAGCGTGACGCAAACTCGCTTTTTCGAGCAGTGGTGTTGGCGGGCGCTGCGCTCGGCGCGTGCGGCAAATCGGAATCGGCTGCGCTGCCTGCCTCGGTTTCGTCGCCAGCCCCTGTTTCGGCCGCGCCTAGTGCGCCAACGCCGCTTGCTGTATCGGCTTCTCCGCCGCCTCAGCTCGCACTTTCCGCGCCCGTCCCGCCCATCGCCAGCGGCACCTCGGTGAAGACAAGCGCGCAGCCTGCGGCAACGGCCGTTTCCGCGCCCAAGCGCGTGGTCCAGAGGCAGTGCCCACCTGGCTCCGAAATCGCCTTTCCGCCCTGTTATTACATCCTATGAGCGGCCCGCTCGCTCACTTCGAGCGGCGGCGCGCGCGGGCCTCGTTTTGCGTCGCGCGTCTGCCCGCCCTTGATGCCTCGCTGGAGGCGCTCACTGACGCCGAGCGCGGCGCGCTTGCGAGGCATTGGCAACGGCGCGCGGGCAGTGAGCAGCGCATTGGCCTCGCGTTCAAGCAGATGGTCCCCATGCTGCGTGCCGCTCGGGCGACGCCGGTCGTGCTCGCGTTACTCGAGCTGTCGTCGGCGGACGAGTTGCGGCACGCTGAGGTCTGCGTTGCGGTCGCCGCGCGCTATGCGGGCACGCGCGTCGAGCTCGCGCAGCGTGATCAGGTGCCTCTGCCCCAATTTCGCGCTAACGACGAGCGCCTCGAAGCCGCGCTGTTGATCGCCGGAACGTGCTGCGTGAACGAAACGCTGGCCACGGTTTGGCTCGCACAGAGCCTGGGCGCCTCGCGCGCGCCGCTCGCGACCTTCGCCAATCGTGCACACTTGCGTGACGAGATCGATCACGCTCGGCTAGGTTGGGCCCACCTGGCTTCGGATGCGCTGGATGCGGATTTGCGCGCTGCGCTCGCGGACTGCGTGCCCCGCTTGCTGGCCGCCAACCTACCGCTATGGCTCGAACCAGATCCCGCCATTCCGCTCGCGGGCATTGCCGGTCACGGTCAGCCGCCGCACGCCGAGGTCGAGCGCGCCATGCACCGCGCCGTGGCTGAGATTTTGCTGCCGGGTTTCGAGCACGTGGGCGTCAATATCGCGGCTTGCTCGCCTGCTGCACTCGAGTTCGAGTGTCAAGAATAGTGACCGCACGACGAACACGCGACGAGCTCGCCTTCTCAGCGGGTGCTTTCCTGCGCGCGCAAGCGCAGGCCGACGGGGAGCTCTTCGCCGAACCAGGCGGCGCGCTCGGCTTCGACGAACGGCACGAATTCGTGGACTGATCTGATGAGCTCGGGCTCGGCTTGGCTGGCCTCGAGCCGACGGGCGACTTCCGCGCGCACTGCTGTCGACACGTCGCGGGCGCGGTCGTCGGTGACGCGGGCGAGCTGGGCTGCGGTAATGGCCGCGCTGGGCACCTCGTGCCAGCGCTCGCGTAGCAGGTGGTCGAGCCAGGTTTCGGCGACCGCCGGAGAGACGACGTGATGGGCGCTGGCGTAACCGGGGACGCGAGCACCGACGCGGCCGATGGCGCTCCACAAACGCGGGTCGCGATCGCGATACGTGCGGTCGATGAGCCAGTGCCCAAACGCGGCGCGGCGCTGAGCGGGCACGCGCTCGAGTGAAGCCGCCAGCTCCAACACTTCAAACGACGCTTCGGCTGGCTTCAGGCTCTTGCTGCGCTTCAGTTTGAGCTCGCTCGGCGCGAAGAACGGCTCGAGCAGGCCGAGCAGGCGCACCTGTGTGTCTTCGCGGATGCCTGCAACGACGCGGCGCCAGGCGATCCAAAACTGTTGCCAACTGCGCGCGTTCGCGTTGCTCGCGATGCCCGCCTCGAACAACGGGACCAGCTGCCCGATGCGTTGCTCGTCGAGCGGCGCACCGAAGCCGGGGCGCAAGCAATAGCCAGCGAGCATCCAGAACACGCGCTCGTGGTCCTCCGAACGGCGGCGCGCGGCGCGACCTTCTGCCAGCGCATCGAACAAGCTGCGGTTGGACTCGAGCGTCCACTG
>JBDTYJ010000368.1:0-5591 GCA_040005755.1 Pseudomonadota bacterium | reverse complement strand
TATGGACACTAGCGACATCCGCAAGGGCCTGAAGTTCATGATGGACGGGAATCCGTACGTCGTCACCGATTTCCAGTTCGTGAAGCCGGGGAAGGGTCAGGCCTTCACGCGCACGAAAATGCGCAACATGCTGAACGGCGGCACGATCGAGCGCAACATCCGCTCGGG
Source organism: Pseudomonadota bacterium (assembly GCA_040005755.1). Taxonomy (GTDB): domain Bacteria; phylum Myxococcota_A; class Polyangia; order Polyangiales; family Polyangiaceae; genus PMG-095. The sequence continues at coordinate 5,423 of JBDTYJ010000368.1, read as the reverse complement.
TGAAAAGCTGGAGCCCGCGGACGTAGAGGATCGCACTCTGCAGTTCATTTATCCCGAGGGTGACGCCTTCGTGTTCATGAACTCGGTGACCGGTGACCAAGTGACCGTGCAAGCCGAGGTGGTCGGTGACGACGCCGGTTTCATGATCGACGGCATCGACGTGGTGATCACGATCTACAACGGCAACCCGGTCTCCATTCAGCTTCCGCCGCACGTCACGGTTCAAATCACCGAGACCGAGCCGGGCGTCAAAGGCGACACCGCCACGAACGTGACCAAAGCCGCTAAAATCTCCACGGGGGCCTCGGTTGCCGTCCCGCTCTTCATCAACGAGGGGGATTGGGTCCGCGTGGACACACGCACCAAGGCGTACATCGAGCGCACCAAAGCGCCGTCCAAGACGCCCTGAGCCGGCGCTGATCCCGAGGGCTGGGTTGATGGTCACGCATCGTCACCCGGCCGTCTTAGCCTTCGGCGTCCCTGAGCACCCTTCGCTGGGTGCCTCGCTATCGAACCGCGCCGCCGAAGGCTACGACGGAAAGCGTCGTCACCTGTGACCATCAACAAGCTCTTGGCCCTGTTCGAGGCGCCTCCGCTCGTTCAGCCGAGTAACGCGTCACTTGCGGGCTGGGTTACTGCTGTGAGTTGGGCTGCTGCTGTGAACTGCTTTGGTGCTGTGAGCGGCGTCGCTGCTCGCGCTGCCACGCTCGAAGATGAGCACGCGGTTTGCTTCGATGCAGGCCACCGCGCGCGCGTCGTTCGCGACCACGCAGTCACTGAATTTGCTGGGGTCGGCGTGCGCGGCGAGGGCGGCGGTTTGCCAGAGCTCCTTGTGGTCCCCGATTAAAAGCAGGCCAAGGGCGCTGGGGGTGACGAGCCAGCGCCCGTCCGGAGAGCGCGGCGTTCCGACGCCGGGCAGCACAGCCGCTTGGGAAGTGCGAGCCGCGCTGCTGACGTGAGAGCCGGCAACCAACGCCTCCAGACCGTTTTCATCGAACGCGAGCGGCGCGATGGAGACCGTGGGACCGCTACCGTGACCGGTGCAGCTCGCTGGCCGCGCGGCGAGCAGGCGCGTGGTCAGCGGCGGCAAGAGCGCGCGTTGGGCGTCCATTTGGTTGAATAAGAGCTCGGAGCGATCGCAGGCGTGACTGGTACCCGTGATGCGTTGGCCAGTGGCCGCGGTCAGCTCCAGTGGCCAGCCCGGCACTCCGCCATCGTCTGCGACCGGCCCTTCCGCGGCGCGATTGGCGGCGACTCGGGTGATGGCGTTACTGCCCCGAATCAAGAGCGCGCCGTCGGCCTCGAACCAGAGCGGGCTGTAGTGGGGAAGCAGCGGCACGATAGGCGCCGCTTGCGCGACATAGGGGGCGGCCAACTCGATGTGGCTGACGGCGCGCAGCAGCTCACGCTCCAGCGCTTTTCGCTGGGCTCCGGACAATGGGCGAAAATTCCAGCCGTCCCGGCGTAACGTCGCGAACGCTTCGAGCACGTCGCCTTGGGCTAGCGCGTAACCAAGCTCCGCTCCGGCGAGCGAGTCGATGACGCGCGTCAGATCAGCGCAGCGAAAGGGCGTGCCGTCTTCGTCGAACAAGCGCGCGACGCCACCTTCTGCGCATACACTGGATAGCCAGCGTTGCACGTTGCTCGCCGCTTCGGGCTTATAGCCGCTGCGCTTGAGGCGCGCGCGAGCCGCGAGTTTGTTAGCCAGCTTCAGCAACGAAGTGACGGGCTCCGCCGCCGCGCGCGAAGCCCCGGCCGCGCGATCCAGCCACGCCAGGTCTGCACTCGCAACCTCAGCGCTGCCTTGCGCCGCCACGCTCACCGTGACGCGGACGTCGTCACGGCCGTCTTGATCCTGATCCGATGAATCGACCGCAAAATCCAGCGTTTCACCGGCGGCGGCCTGAGCCGCGCGCAGCGTGATCAAGACCGGATGCTCGACGCTTGGCGAAACCACGAGCAAAGCACGCGCCGGTGCGCGTGAAATCAGCGGCGCTTTGCAGGTCGCGCTCACGTCCAGCGTGGCGCTGTGCGTACCGGTTTGCATGAGGTTGGGGCTCAACGTGCAATCCGGCCCGGTCGGCACGAACCCCGGAAGCGCCGCGAGCCTCTTTGGCGCTTCGCCATTCGCGAAATACCAGAGCTCGCCGGGTGGTGCGGTCTTGTCGCCCGAGTCCGGCACCAACCACGCGATCGCGTCTTCTTTCTGATCGTTGTTGAAGTCCGCGGGTAAGACCTGCGCGAACCTGTGACCGGGCGGCGCTTGAAGGTCCAAGCCTGAGCCTTGCCACGCCGTGGGCGCGCCTGGCACGAGCTCGGCCTTGCGCAGCGCGAAACCCGCGGCGGCGCTCGAGACGATGGCAGGCACAGGCGCGGTGCTCGGCGCGCCACCCGCGTTGGGCAAGGACGACGCGACTCCGAACGGCGTGTACGGTTTTTCCGAGGCGCAGCCGCGGCAGGCCGGAATGCTGCAGAACGCCGTGGCAAAGCACGCTGAGCGAACTGCCCGCCGAAGGCTAAGTGTTGGACTCAATGGATCTTTATGGCTTGCTCGGCGAGGCACTTCAGCGAGCTTGGTACGTGGCGCGACGCTTGGCCAAAAATGCCGTGAGGCCCTCGCGAGCGTCTTCGGTCGCGAACAGCGCTCCGAACGACGTTGCTTCCAGCTCGCAGGCGCTGGCGAGGTCCGCATCGAAGCCGCGATTGAGCGCGCGCTTCGCGGCTGCAACGGCCAATGGTGCTTGCTCGGCGATGCGCTTGGCGTGCGCCTCGGCGTGTGGCAAGAGCTCTGCAGCAGGCAATACGCGGTTGACGAGCCCGATGGCCAGCGCCTGCTCGGCACTGATGGGCTCGCCCGAGTACACGAGCTCGCGGGCGCGGCCGAGGCCAACTCGCCGCGACAGGCGTTGCGTGCCCCCGAACCCGGGCAACAGCCCGAGGCTCGTTTCGGGCTGCCCAAACTTCGCGCGCTCGGAGGCGAAGATATAATCGGCGCACAGCGCAAGCTCGCAACCACCACCCAGCGCGAAGCCGTTGACGGCGGCGATGATCGGGAACGACGTGTCTTCCATCAACCGACCGAGCCGGTGCCCCGCCGCACTGAAGGCGTAGGCACGAGCCGCGCTCAGGCCGGACATCTCGGCGATGTCTGCGCCCGCAACGAAGGCCTTTTCCCCGGCGCCCGTCAAAATTACCGCTCGCGTGCGCGCTTCGGGCGGCGCGGCCTCCAGGCTGCTCAATGCCGCGGTCAGCTCGGCCAGCACTTGCGCGTTCAACGCGTTCAGCTTGCTCGGGCGATTGATGGTGATCGTGACCACGTGGTCGGCCTGAGTGACGAGCAAAGTGTCGTACATGAGCGGAACCTTCACGTGGCGCGCCCGAGCTTGGCGCCGTTGTCGTCGTACGTGTAAAAGCCGCGTTTGGTCTTCTTGCCCAAGAAGCCAGCCGCAACCAAATTCTTCAATAGCACCGCCGGGCGATACTTTGGGTCGCCGAAATCCTGCTCCAAGACGCGTGCAATCGCGAGCACCGTGTCGAGCCCGATCAAATCAGCGAGCTCCAGCGGGCCGAGCGGGTGGTTGAGGCCCAGGCGCGCACCTCGATCGATGTCTTCGGCGCTGCCGGTCCCTTCGTCGAGCGCCAAACAAGCCTCGTTCAAAAATGGGATCAGGATGCGATTCACCAGAAACCCCGGCCGGTCGGCGCTCACGATCACGGTCTTGTTCAGGGCTTCGGCGAGCGAGCGGATGGCGTTCAGCGTAGCCTCACTGGTTTGCAGGCCACGCACGAGCTCTACGAGCTTCATTATCGGCACCGGGTTCATGAAGTGCATCCCGATCACTCGCTCGGGCCGCTTGGTGCGGGCAGCGAGTGCGGTGATGGAAATGCTAGACGTATTCGAGGCCAACAACGCCGTCGGTTTCGTCAGGGCATCGGCCTGCTCGAAGATCGCGAACTTCAGCTCGCGGTTTTCACTAGCCGCCTCAATCACCAGATCCGCGTGCGGATAGGCCTGCTCGGCGCCGGCCGGCTCAATACGCGCCAGGATTGCGGCACGGCCGGCGGCATCCAGCTTGCCCTTTTCGAGCAGGCGATTCAGTTGCTTTTCGATGCCCGCTTTACCCGCTGCAGCGCGCTCCAGCGCGGCGTCCACCAGCAGCACCGTGTACCCAGCCTGCGCGCACACCTGCGCGATGCCCGCGCCCATTTGCCCTGCGCCGATCACGCAGATCGTGGCGTTGTCTGAAAGCTGCATCGCCCGAGCTTTGCTCACGTCGTGAGCGCCGTCGAGTCGACTAGGTTGTTGGGCTCCAAAGCTGCTAGCCTCGGCCCCGCGGATGACGCTTTGGAGACGGCTGTTGCACGGCGCGGCGCTAGTAGGAGCGCTTTCCGGGTGCGCGTTTTCGCGGCCCGATCCGGCGCACGACGCCCGCATGCTCGTGGACAAGGGCCGCCCGGCGGAGGCGGCGGCCGAGCTCGAGGCGTACATTCGAAAGCAGCCGCGCGCGATCGCCGAGCGCCGGCTGCTCATTCGCATTTATGGCAGCATGGGCCGGGCGGATCTGGCCGAGCAGCACGCGCTCGCGCTGACGACGGTGCTCGGCCCGAGCAGCCCGATACCGTGGCTAGAGCTCGGGTACAGTGCGGAGCTCAGTCATGCCTTCGAGCAGGCCCTCGCCGATTACGATCGCGCCGCCGAAGTGGCTCCGAACGATCCCTTGGGCCCGCTGACGGGGGGGCTCCGTTCTGCACGCTGGGGTGAGCTTGAACTGGCCGAACCGCGCCTCGTCGAGGCGCTCCGGCGTGACCCGCGGAACGGCGAGGCCTGGCACGCGCTCGGCTTGGTACGTGCAAATCAGGGTGACTTGGACGGCGCGACCGCAGCGTACAGCTCCGGACTTCGGGCCGACCCGCGCGCCGTGGAGGATCACCTGGGGCTGGCGACGGTCGCGTTGCTGAGGGGAAATCCCGCAGCGGCGCTTGCTGAATACGACGCGATCGTTTCGGCTCGGCCCACTTTTGCCGATGCACACCTGGGCCGGTCGTGGGCGCTGATGCAGCTCGGTCGGCTGGACGACGCGCAGCGGGCGCTCGATCGCGCGCGTGATTTGGGGGCCACACGGCGTGCGTGGCTGGCACAAGCCCGCGCGCTCGCGTTGCTTCGGCAGCGCGCCCTAGCGCCGCGCTCGATGCATTGAAATGTGCGCAAGTAGCGAGGCGGCCGGGCGCGCCGCCGCGCCAACCGCCGCGCCAAGAAGAGCCCTCGCGCCGCCCACGAAAGCGGGGGAAATGACAATCAGAATCGAGGCTTGCAAGGCTTGTAACGACTCCGCCCGCGGCGTACTGTGAGCGCCCCGCTCCTCACCGAAATCGCGGTGGAGTGAGTGGGCAATGAACGGGTGAGGAATGGACTCCCAGACGAT
>JBDTYJ010000367.1:0-5640 GCA_040005755.1 Pseudomonadota bacterium | reverse complement strand
ACGATCATGTCGTTGCCGTCGCTGAAATCATTGGCAAGGATGCACACGCTCTTGCCGCCGCCACTGCCCGTCACCAGCGCGTCGCCGTTGGTCATTGAATCGGCGTCGACTTTGCCCGCGGTAAAGGCATCCATCGAGGGCACGTAGTCGAACCATTTGAACTCGACGTTTACGCCGGCCTCTTTGAACCAGCCTTTCTGGATCGCGATCTCCCAGGCGACCCAGCCAGGCCAATCGCTATAGGCGATCTTCAATGTTGGACCAGTGGGGGTGGGGATTGGCGCAGCTGCGCTGGGCGCGGGAGCGGCGCTCGCGAGCGGCGCGGCCGTGACCGCTGGTTTCGTCTCTTCCGGGGGCGGGGCGGGTTTACTGCAGGCAGTAAATGTCGAGGCAAGCAACGCGAGACATGCGGGGATTCTGTGGGAAATAATCATCGAAGACCTAGTTTGTGAGGGCTGACGCGGCGCAGGATCCAGCGCCTAGCATTGCTGATTTATTTCGGAAACGCTTCGGCTGATCACGAGTGGAGCAAATGAGATGACTCCCCGCTACGTGCGAGTCGTGAGGCCGCAGACAAAGCGAGGAGGTGCGGGCTTTCTCGGCCCGTTGATGCGCTCTTCCTGCGATGTTCCAGGGACGACCGCCGCCGCGGGTAAACCACAGCGAGGCTCACGAGTTGCATCTTCCAGTGATCGGTGGATTCTCCGCCGGTTGAAAGCGCCGAGTCGTCCCGGCATATGCCCGTCGCGAACCGAGTCGTCCCGGTTCAGGCTGACCAATTGCCGCGCCGTTGTTACACGTCGCGACGACACTGAGCATTACCCAGCTTTTGTTTCCACAATGTCACTGCCGTTAATCCGCTGGTCGGCAGCGTTTTTTACGCGCCCTGTCGGCGGCGCCTGGCACACTCGAAAAAAACTAGCAAAATTAGCAACTTGGGGCGAAGAACGGGGATCTTCGCGCTTCCGGTCGCCGTCCGCGGGCGCGCTCGAAAACAAATTAGCGATCAGTGTTCGAGTTGCGCAGACTTCGGCCGCACTGTTGCGGGATGTTTCATGGTCCCGTGTCGGCGCGCGCCGTCGAACGGTGGCTCATCCGCCAGCGTTGGCGGTTCGAGCGCCGGGTCCGGCGGAAGAAGCGCGGGCTCAGCGGGCGCGCCGTTCAGTGCTCCAATGTGCGCGCCAGTTACAGTGAACGCCGCGCCCGAAACATTGTATTTGCTGTGTGATGTGAACGCGGCAATCGACATCCGTCTAAGCTGTGACTCCAGCCCCCCGACGAAGCCCGCGAATACGTCTTATGTCACTTACACCGTCTTCTTCACCAACTCACCGAGCTCAATCGCCTCGGCGGAGGTCACCTCCACTTGCAGGTTGCGCTTCACGCGCGCCGCGACGGGACCGGCGGTCTGCAAGCCGTCCACCCAAGGCGCGCCGGCGAGGCGCGAGGTGATCTGTGCCAGCAGCGGAGGGGGCAGCAATTTGCGAATAATCGTCAGATTCACGGCCCTCCCGAAGGTATCACAAGCAAAGGTAAGGGCGGGTAATCAAAGCCAAACATTGCGCTCGAATCCGCAGTTTGGGCCGCCGCTCCGAATCGCGCTATAGTCCGATTCGGCGAATGCCGTAGCAGTTGCCGCAACCAATGCCGTTCGCTTCGCACCGCCGGGGAATCGTCACGACTCTGATCTGTGCGCTGGGCTTGCTCAGCGGGCTGGGTTTTGGCGCGGAGATCGAACCCCGCGCCGCCCACTCGGCCCCGCCGAAGCCAGTACGCGAGCCTCACTTCCTTCGCACGCTGAACGTGAGTCATTTCCAGAAGGGCAACGTGCACACGCACACTACCCTGAGCGACGGCGGGAGCAGCCCCGAGCAAACCATCGCTTGGTATCGCAGTCACGGCTATCAGTTCCTCGCGCTCACTGACCACAACATCTTGTCCAAGCCCGCGCATTACGCCTCCCTACAGGAGCCAGGCTTCGCGCTGATTTCGGGGGAAGAGATCACGATGAGTGGCAAGGGTCGCCAAGTGCACGTGAACGCGCTGTGCACGCAAAATCGCATCCCGGGCGGTAGCTTCGGCAGCGCCGCCGCGGCGCTCTCGAACGCGATCAGCCAAGTGCGCATGCAAGGCGGAGTGGCGATCGTCAATCACCCGAACTTCGACTGGGCGCTGTCCGCAGCGGACGTGACGGACGCGCGTGACGCAGCGCTGCTCGAAATCGCAAGCGGTCACCCCTATGTTCATTCCGCCGGTGATGCCACGCATCCGTCTCACGAGGCGTTGTGGGACATCGCGCTCTCCTCCGGTGCAGATTTCATGGGCGTCGGCGTCGACGACGAGCATCACATTGATGTCTCGAGCGATCCTCCCGCAACGCCGGGCCGCGCGTGGATCGCCACGTTCGGTGATGTGACGGACCCGAGCCCCATTTGTGCGGCGCTGAGTCTGGGGGATCTATACGCTTCCACGGGCGCGGATTTGCGCCGCATCGCCGTGTACGGTCACCGTTATGAAGTCGAGGCGGTGCAGCCGCGTGCGGCGGTCGTGTTCATTGGTGAGGGTGGCCGTGAGCTCGCCCGTCAGCGAAGCCCCGCGGTCTACACGCTTCTGGGGGATGAGGGCTATGTTCGCGCGCGAGTGGAGCTGCCGGACGGCAAGCGCGCCTGGACGCCCGCGGTTCGCGTCACGAATTGACGCCTTGCCGGTGCCTACGTTCCGGAATACCGTTCCGTGTGTCCGGTGCCCAGCATTTAGAGCGCGTGTCCCCCGCGCATCGCCAACCCGTTTCGGCAGCCGCAGCGCCCGGTGCGGCGGTCCCCACGCTGGCGGGGTGGGGGCGGCTTGCGGCGCCGGGTCGGGAAACCCTGAGTGAGAATCTCGAGCAGGCCACGGCGGGCGCAGCGCTCTCGCGCGGGCTCGGCCGCTCGTATGGTGACTCCTCGTTGCCGGCGAACCCGGCGGACAAGGTGGTGGGCACTCGCCTGGCCAATCGCATCCTCAGCTTCGATGAAAATAGCGGCGTGCTGCGAGCCGAAGCAGGCTTGAGCCTCGCGGAAATGAACCGCCTGTTCATCCCGCGCGGCTGGTTCACTCCAGTCACCCCTGGCACCAAATTCGTCACCCTCGGGGGCATGGTGGCGAGTGACGTGCACGGAAAAAACCACCATGTGGACGGCTGTTTCGGCGCGCACGTTCGCAGCCTGCGCTTGCGCCTCGCGGATGGCAGCGTGGTTACCTGCTCGCCGACCCAAGATGCGGATCTGTTCTACGGAACCATTGGCGGCATGGGTCTGCTCGGTCACGTGCTGGAGGTGGAGTGTCAGCTGAAGCGCATCAGCAGCCCCTGGGTGTGGATGGAGAGCGAGCGTGTGGGCGGGGTGGATGAGTTCTTGGGCGCCCTACAGCGCGCCGCCCACTCGTTTCCCATGTCCATGGGCTGGATTGACTGCTTGAGCCGCGGCCGCTCAATGGGCCGCGGCATCATGATGGCTGGGCGCTGGGCCACGCCCGCGGAGGCTCCGCAAGCGCCGCCGGTCGAAGCTAAGAAGATCACGTTCCCGATCGTGCTGCCGAACATTGCGCTCAACCCCGTGACCGCGAGCCTGTTCAATACGGCGGTTTATTGGAAGCACCTGCGCCGCAGGGCCGCGGGCATCGTCGCACCGGACTCCTTCTTTTATCCCCTGGATGCGATCTTGGAGTGGAACCGTGCGTATGGTTCGCGTGGCTTCACGCAATACCAATGCGTGATCCCGCGTGCCTCCGGCACGCCCGCCGTGCGTGAGTTCATGCAGCTCTTGACCAAGCTGGGCGGCGCATCACCCTTGTGTGTGATCAAAGATTGCGGGCCCGAGGGCAAAGGCACCTTGTCCTTCCCGCTCGAAGGCACGTCGATCGCCATCGACATGGCGGTCTCGGCAGATCTACAACGCATCATCGACAACTTGAATGAATTCGTGATCGCGGCCAAGGGCCGCATTTATTTGACGAAGGATCGCTTCACCCGCGCCGAGCACTTTGCGGCGATGGAACCGCGCTTACCCGCGTTCCTAGCCCTGCGTGAGAAGTGGGATCCTGAGCGGCGGCTGCGCAGCGCGCAGTCGCAGCGTCTGTTTGGCGATACAGCATGAAAACAATCGTATTCGGTGGCACGAGCGGAATGGGGCGCGCCGTAGCGCGCCGCCTGGTGGAACGGGGGGATGCGGTATTTCTCCTAGCAAATGACGAGGCCGAACTTCAGCGCAGCGCTGCGGATCTGAAGGCGCATTCGGCCACGCAAGCGGAGGTGGGCTATGCGATCTGCGATCTTGCCAAGCCGGAAGGCTTCGCCGCAGCGTTAGATGCGGCAGACGCAGCGCTCGGCGGCTTCGATGCCGTGGTCGTAACCGCCGCCATCTTTGCATCGCAAGAAGCGCTCGAGGCGGACATCGAGCTGTGTCGCAAGCTCGTCACCTATGACTACGCACACACCCTCGTGTTCTGCGAGCACGTGCGCAAGCGCTTGCTGGCGCGTGGTGGTGGCCGGCTCGCGGTGTTCTCTTCCGTCGCGGGTGATCGCGGGCGTAAGCCCGTCGCAATTTACGGCTCTGCCAAAGCAGGGTTATCCGTTTACCTGGAAGCCATGGATCATAAGTATCACTCGGCTGGCTTGAGTGTGCTGTGCGTCAAGCCAGGCTTCGTGAAAACGGCAATGACCGCAGGCTTGAAACCGCCGCCGTTTGCCGGCGAACCTGAGCAAGTTGCCCGTGACGTGGTGCAGGCGATGGACAAGCGGAAACCAGTCATTTACACGCCCGGCATGTGGCGTTTGATAATGATGGTGATCCGCGCTTTACCCCGGTTTGTGATGCGTAAGATCGGTTTCTAATGACAGCCAAACGCTCGGCATTGGGCCCAGAGCACGTTTTGATTTTCGGAGCCACCTCGGCAGTGGCAGAAGAAGCGGCCGTGCTCTTTGCAGAACGCGGCGCGCACATGCACTTGGTGGCTCGCAACCCGGAAAAGTTGGCGCGGGTCGCGCGGCGCTGCGCCAAGGCCACCGTCACCACGCAAGTCGCTGACTTTGGCCAGTTGGATCGCAATGACGCTACCGTCCAAAAAGCCATCCTCACGCTCGGGCGCGTGGACACCGTGCTCATCGCGCATGGTGACTTGGGTGACCAGCTCGCGAGTGAGCGCAGCTTCGCTGAAGCCGAAAAAACACTGCGCATCAACTTCACGAGCGTAGTCTCCCTGCTGATCCCGCTCGCTAACCATCTGGAAGAGGCTGGAAACGGCTGCATCGGCGTCATCACCTCCGTTGCCGGCGACCGCGGCCGCCCGCGCAACTACACCTACGGCGCCGCCAAAGGCGCCCTCAACACCTATCTTCAAGGGCTACGTACCCGGCTCTACGCGGCCGGCGTCGCAGTCACCACCCTGAAGCTCGGCCCGGTGGACACACCGATGACGCGCGACCACAAAAAGCACGCGTTGTTCGGGCAGCCCCGACCCGTCGCCGCGTCCATCGTGCGCGCGTTGGATGCGCGCACGGCTGAAGCCTACGTGCCGTCCTTCTGGGGCGCCACGATGCCCATCGTCAAGAACACGCCGGAGTGGCTGTTTCAGCGCTTGCCGTTTTTGTCGGGGCGGTAAGCG
>JBDTYJ010000366.1:0-5709 GCA_040005755.1 Pseudomonadota bacterium | reverse complement strand
GGGGCAACGAACGCACCGTTGCCTCCAGCAGCTCGACCGCTCGCGCAGCGCGCCGGCAACATGCGCATGGTCGTGGTCGGCGCGCACCTCACCGGCCAGCCCCTCAATCGGCAGCTCACGGATCTTTCGGGCATGCTCGTGCGCGCCTGCAAGACCGCGCCGGAATACCGTCTTTTTGCACTGCCGAATACGGCACCTCCCAAGCCCGGCCTGGTGCGAGTGAGCAGCGGCGGCGCCGCAATCGAGGTCGAGGTTTGGGAGTTGACCACCGAGGGCTTCGGCGAATTCATGAAGGGCGTGCCCGCACCGATGAGCATCGGCACGCTCGTTCTCGAAGATGGCGAGCGCGTGCACGGCTTTACTTGTGAGCCGGTGGCGCTCGAGGGCGCCACGGACATCACAGAGTTCGGCGGTTGGCGCGCGTACTTGGCGTCTCGCTGATCTGGGAGTGGGCGCTCGCGCTCCAGCAGCGCACCTCGCAGCCCGCCCTGTTCCCGACGCTACACAAAAAACTTAGCGCCTCCGAGGAAACCCTGGGAGGCGCTCTTTTCGTTTCTGGGGGTCGCTAGGACGCGCGCACGCGGCGCAGAACGACCCGCTTGCGGAGTCTTACTTCGCCATCTCCAGGGCCTGCTCGATCCAGAAGATACCGGCCTTCGGCCCGCCGTTGCACTCACCATCGGATTCACCCGGGCGCTTCAGCCACAGGAACCCGTCGATCAGCGGGTCGTTCGTGTCCGTGGTCGGCGGCTTGCCGATGTGACGGTGCGACGGGTTGCACCACTGATTGTCAGGCGTTGCGCCCGCGCCGTTGCGGCTGGTGTCGATCACGAAATGCGCGCCGCCGACCGCCGCGGAGACCTTCTTGCCGAAGACGATGTTCTCCTCGGTGGTCACGTAGTTGGAGGTATTCAGCGCGAAGCCGTTGGCTTCGTCGATGCCCGCCTTCTTGAGCCGCTCGGCAAACACCGGAGCCGGGTCCCAATGGGCGTGGCCGCTATCGAGGTACACGATGGTTTTGGGGTTTTGGCGGAGCACCCTCACGGCGTCCTTGAGCAGTGCCAGGCGCTCTTCCTGTTGCTCCGGGGTCATGCAATTGGGTTTGGCCAAAAGGCCCAGCGCATCGGGCTCCAGAATCACGATCGCTGGCTCATCCTTGATGCCTGCAGCAAGGCGGCGGATCCAGTGCCGGTAGTCGTCCGCTTTTTTCAAGCCGCCAGCAGACTCCTGACCGCAATCGCGATGCGGCACGTTGTACGCAACGAACTGAGCGACCGCGCCATCTGCCTTGGCTTGCTGCACCGTGAGTTGCACCGTGCGGTAGATATTGGTGTTCCATTCACCGAGCCACAATGCTTGCGGCTGATTGCCAATCTTGTCCAAGAGCGCCGCTTTCTCTGGCTCTTTGGCGCGGATGGAATTGGCGCGCAGCGTCGCGTTGTTTTTCGGATCGACCCACAGCTTGATCGAAGCGAGCGGGTTGCCGGTTGCCTTGGGGGGCGCCGGCGGGTCCGTCAGCGGGGCGCTGTCACCGGGGTCGTCTGTTTTAACGGTCTTGGCCGTAGATACCGGGCCACCAGATGGATTGTTCGAGCGCGTGCTGTCGGTGGTGGCGCACGCCGGCAACAACGCGGCAGCGGCGAGCATGCTCAACGCAGTTCGCCCTAACCACCGACCCGGAATCGAGAACAGATGAGCATTCGTCATAAGATGCGTATGGCGAATATGGCCTCAAAAGGCAAGACTGCCCTAGCCAACTGCGGGAAAAACGTGGAACCGGTGCCAGACCTCAGCCGGCCAACAGCGCGCCCAGTGCAGCGGAATCCGAAAAATCCGCGAATGTATAGTGGGCCCCGCTCGCCTGAAGATCCGAGACAGAGTAGCTGCCCGTCGCCACACCGATGCACTCGGCGCCGATGGCCTGGGCCGCGTGCACGTCCCGGGGCGTATCGCCAATCACGACCACGCGGCACTCCGCCAGCGAGAAGCCGAGTTGCTCGGCGCCGCGCTCAGCACCCAAGCGGATCACTTCAGGGCGGGCTTCGGCATCGCAACCGAAGCCGCCGAAACGGAAATGATGATGCACGCCCACGCGCTCGAGCTTGATGCGGGCGCCTTCACGCACGTTCCCTGTGCCGAGCCCGACGGCCATATCCGCGCCCTGCGCGGCGGCAATGGCCTCCGCCATACCGGGCAGTAGCCGAAAGCTCGTGCCCTCTGCGCGGGCAACCTCATCCGCCAAAGCGACGAGGTATTCGGCAAGCCAGCCGTTAATCGCGTCTGCACTCGCCTCCACGCCGATGGCTTCCAAGCCCATGCGTGCGATCAGGCGATCGGTCATGCCATCGAAGCCGAACGAATCGCAGGCATCGGAGCGGCCGTAAAGTTTGAGGAAGGCGCGATTGACCGAGCGACGCCCGGTGCCACCAGTGACGATCAACGTGCCATCGATATCGAACAAAGCGACTGTGGGCTTAGCCATGCGGGGAGCCAAGCTTGCTCGGAAACGCGGCGCGCGCCAGGGGTTAGTAGTGTGCATTCCGTTTTGGCAAGGCTCGCGTCGCAATCGCCGCGTTGCCTTTGGCTTTGGGTAAAGTGGCCAAATTTTGGGCCATTGATACGACGCGCCGCGAGCGCGCCTCCTGCGCGGCCAGCCCGTGATAAGCTTGCTTCGGCATGGAGCTCCCGAACAATGAAGTGAAGCGCGCGCTCGTGATGGCGTACGCCGACATCAGCGTCAGCTTGGGCCCCGCGGCGGGAGGTCGCCCGCTGGTGCTGCCAAACGGTGAATTTTTCCCCGACCTATTTACGGGCGATCAAGCCAGCGTGCAACGCCTGCTCGATCGCATGCTCGAACACGCTGGGCTCGCGGAGATGGCCGCGGTCGTCAAAATTTGGAGCGAGGACGCGGAAGCCGGCTGCGGCACCGGCGCCTGTGGGAGCTGCGGCCCCGCCCCGCAACCGGAATCAGAAGCCGTCTCGCGCCTGATCGATGCCGGCGACACCTGGCAAATCAATGTATTGCCCGGCGAAGTGGCGCAGCCCGTCGCGCTGAGCTCGGCGCTGTGCCGCGCGCTGGCCTTGGCCGTGTTGCGCGAAGCGGACGCGCCCCCCACCCAGCTGACCCCTGATCTGGCCATCGACCTGACCGCGGTTGCCCTGGGCTTCGGCGTGCTCTTGTTGGAAGGCTCGCACATCTATCGCAAGTCTTGCGGCGGCCCGTCCATCGCGCGCAGCACGGCACTCGGGCCCACGGAGGTGGCGTTGGTGCTCGCGCTCTTCGCTGCGCAGAACGAGCAATCGCTGCGCTCCGTAAACAAGTATCTGTCGCCCACCCAAAGCGAAGCTTTTGCAGAAGCCAAGGCTTGGGTTGATTCGAACGGCGCGCTCGTTCAAGCGCTGCAGCGGGATCCGGAGCGCTTGGCGCGCGGGGAGTTCGAGCTGCGCGAGGCTTCTTCCTGGCTCGGGCGCTGGCTTTTCGGCAAAGCGCGGCGCGCCCCCAACGCGAGCACCGCCACAACCATTGATGAGCTCGAGGCAGCTCTCGGCCAGCAGTCCAACGCGAATCAAAAGCGGTTGCCCCGAAGCACCACCGCCAAAGATCCGAAGTTCGACGAAATCAAACGCCTAGTCGACGAAGCCCTCAGCGAATAGGGCACATCAGTCCTCTGCGAGGGGCTGAATTCCGTCCTCGCGGCAAGGGGCCGGCCCGATACGCCAAACCACAAGGTGGGAAACTCGCGCCAAAGCTGGCCCAGCAGCGCGGGCCAGCCTGCGGCGAGAAGAACTCGCAAAACGGGGGATCCAATCGGCGCTCATTCGTATAAGAGTGTTGGCTCTCGGAGATTCGCCTCCGGGTGCTTAGCGCGCTGCGCGCTGAATTGGTGCGGGGAACCTGACCCGAGGAGGAGTTTGTCGATGAACAACAAGCGTTCGATGTGGAAACTACTTTTTGCCGGCGTGAGCGTGGGGCTCTTGGTGACCAACTGCACGGTCAAGACGGGGAGCGACACCGTTGAACAAGCCGGGGCCACTTCCGCTGGAGCAAGTAATGACGGCTGCACCGCCGGCCACAAGAAGACCGGTTGCGAGTGCAGCGATAAATCCACCGCCTACCAGGTGTGCGGCAAGGATGGCCTGTACGGCTCATGTGTCTGTCCGAGCGGCACGACCGCCGTGGGCGGCGCCAACAACAGCAGCGCAGGCGCCAACAACAGCAGCGCAGGCGCCAACAACAGCAACGGCGGAGCTACCTCGTACAGTGGCGGCACCGCGACGGAAGCCGGCGCCGCACCGTTCGCTGAAGCGGGCAGCGGCGGTGAGGGCGGCGCGCTCGTGATCGATCCGACCGATTGCGGATCCTGCCTCGCGCAGTTGTGCGCGAAGCAATTCGCGGCGTGTGACGATGATCCGAACTGCATCAGCACGAATGTGGATGGCACGGGGCAATACGAGCGCATCGTGGCCTGCATCGACAAAGAGCGCGTGAAAGGGCTCGTCAAGCGAGATGTGGTGCGCGGCTGCGGCGTGACCATCGGCTTGAGCGCCGATTCAAACGTGATCTCTTCGTGGGCTCCCGAAGACATGGATCCCGTAACGACCGATCTTCTGAACTGCATGGCCGACGCGCCGGGTGCAGCGCCAGCAAGCTGGGCCAACGACGACGCGAACTACGTGGACAACAACGACATGGTCCGCCTGGCGCCGTGGCCTGCGGGGACGTGCGCCAAGCTCGCCTGCACTTCCGCAATCACCCCCAACTGACCCGGCTTTCCCCCCCCGCGTAAGCTCCATTTCCAGTAAGGCCGACACATGAACAAGAACATACCGATTGCAGCGGCCGCGCTGCTGTCTTGGATTGCCATAGCGGCAATCGCTCCGCGCGCTGATGCGCAGGGAGTGCCCACCCGAGCAGCAGCGGCGGCTCGTCTGGCGAAGCTCAAAGCTCAACAGGCGGCGTCCATCGCAGCGGCCAACGCGACGGCACAGCCGACGCCCACGCAGGTCGCCACCATCAACCGCCCGGTGCCCACGGTAGTGCCAACGACGACGCCAACGGCAGTACCAACCGCCGTCACCACTGCCACTGCTGCACCCAGGCCCAGCGCCACGGCGGCCGCGAGCGCCAGCGCCAAGCCGGTCACCAGTGCCAGCGCGGTGCCGGTCACGAGCGCCAGCGCAGCTCCCGCACCGGTCGTACTCGCGCTGGACATTGATGCCTTACGCAAAACCCGCGCGGATCGCCGGCACGCGGAGTTCAGCGGGCTGCAAGCGCGCTGGGGCGAGCTGCTGAGCGATCCTCGCGCAGCAACCGAGCTCAAGTTGCATGCACAGCGTTCGGCTTACCTGCAACGCATTCGTGCGCTGGGTGACAAAGCCAAAGACACCGCGTTCGTGAGCAGCGTTGATACGCTGATCACCAAAGAAGACACGCGCGATGCTGACGCGATGAATGCGCTCCGCAGCGGCGCTTTGCCAGTCGGCACCGCAGCACCACCAGTACCGGCTGCAGCCCCCGCCGCAGGAGCCGCCAAATGAGCCTTCGCCCTCTTTATGCCATTCTACTTTTGAGCACCCTCGCCGAGCTCGCTGGCTGCAAGGCGCTCTTGAAGAAGAAAGATCCCGAGCCGGCGCCGTCGGCGAACGTCGTGCTGAGCGCGCCGCCCACGGTGGTGGCACCGTTGCCGACTCAGGCTGCCGCTCCGGTCC
>JBDTYJ010000365.1:0-5713 GCA_040005755.1 Pseudomonadota bacterium | reverse complement strand
CCGGCGACGCACCAGCGAGGAGCACGAGGGAGCCACTAGGTCGGCCCCGCGAAGGGTTGTCATAGGGTTGTCATGGAGACGGCGCGGGTGGTCGGCAGCTGGAGCGCGTTCTCGGACCTGAGTCGCTTCGGCCGCCCACGGACGAACTCCACCATCCCGTGAGCGAGCGCGTGCGGGCGCGACTAGGGTTTATTGAGGCCTTCGCAGCCGAGCAGACCCTTGTCCGTGCAGTGGCTGGCCATGCACGCGGTTATGCTCGCGCGGCCTGCGTCGGTCATACCGGATAGCGTTTGGCGACAGTCTGCAACGGATGCCCCGGCGCATCCTTTCACGATGTTTTCACACGCGGTGGTTACTGCGCTGGGCGGCGGAGGCGGCGCGTTGCCGAGCTCTGTGCCGCCGGCGGTTGGGGCGGGCGGCGGCAGATCGGGACAGGCGGCCATGAGCGCGCTGTGACCGCACAGGTTCACGCGAGCGGGATCGCACAGTTCATTTGGCTTCAAGTGGCGCAGGCAGGAAACGGCGGCCGCTGCGACCTTGGGCTTGAATGCGGCTTTGAAATCCGCGCAGCGCTTGGCGGCGACGTTGTTGCATACGCCTTCGTCTGCGGGGCCCATCGCGGGGCAATCCTCAGGGGTGCCAACGTTGTCATCGCACAGCGGCGGCGGCGGCGTGCGGTCGACCACGACGACTGATGCCGTGGGGGGAGCGGGAGCGACCTGTTCGGCGGCCGGCGGTGCGGCCGCGCGATCGTGCTGCATCTTCGAGTCGTGGGCTAACCAGCCGCCGACGCCGCCTGCTGCAAGCGTGCCAGCCATCAACAAAAACCCAGATTTCTCGATGATCATGAAACAGCGCCAGAGCACGCACTGTGCCAGCTTTGACACATGCGGAAACACTGCGCTTTTCCCGAATAGCGGGATTTTATCGGGTTTCTGCCGTGTCAGAACGGCACACTGCTCGCACGATCGCCTCATCCGAGAACCAACGCCGCTGCCCGCCAGCGTGTTGCTCCCGCTCATGCCCCTTGCCCGCGATCAACACCAAATCAGCCGCGTTGGCCTCGTGAATCGCCGAGGCAATGGCGCGCGCGCGATCCAGCTCGTAGCGCACGTCAGCGTGCCCGACTAAGCCCGCCGCGATTTGTTCGCTGATCAACTGCGGATCTTCCGAGCGTGGGTTGTCCGACGTGAGCCACACGCGATCCGCCGCTAGCGCCGCCGCGCCGAGCAACGGCCGTTTCGAGCGATCGCGCTCGCCGCCCGCGCCGAATACAACGCTCACGTGCCCCGCGCACAGCGCCCGTGCAGTCGTCAAGGTACGGCTCAGCGCGTCGGGCGTGTGCGCGTAGTCCACCACCACGCAGGGCCGCTCGTGAAGCACTTGAAAGCGCCCCGGTGGTGGCGCGGAGCGTGCCAAGGCGGCGAGCGCAGCATCGGCAGGCACGCCAACGGCGAGCGCAGCCGCCAATGCGCCGAGCGCATTTTCCACGAAAATTTCGCCAATTGCGCGGATGCGTGCGGTGCGCGGCAAATCCGGAAAGCGCGGCGAAGGTTCCAATTCGAATTCGCTGCCCTGCAAATTCAAGCGCACCCCGCGCGCCGCTAACTGCAGCTCCGCCCAGGCTTCACCGCGGCTCGCCACCCCATACCTCAGCACTTCGACACCATGAGGAATGACCTCGGCGATCAACGCCGCGGCAGAGTCGCGACCATTCAACACAGCGCACGCCCCGGGCTGCAGCGCCATGAACAGCTGGGCTTTGCTGGCCAGGTAGTGCTCGGGGGATCCGTGCGCGTCCAAGTGATCCAAGCTCAAGTTGGTGAATACCGCCGCGCGACACGGCCATGCTTTGGCGAAGCCGACGGCAAGTGCTTCACTCGTGAATTCGACTGCCGCGTACTTGCCGCCGGCGGCGACGCAGCGCCGCATCGTCTCCAGGAAGCCGTCGTAATGCCCCGGCACGTCCAAGCGCTCCTCCGCCAAGAACGAGCCCACTGTGGTAACGCGCGCGACGGGCTCCGCCAATGCAGACAACAGCGAAGCGACCAGCGCGGTGGTGGATGTCTTACCATTCGTGCCCGTCACCCCGACTGTCAGCAGGGATTCCGCCCAAGGTGGCGGCGCAGGCGGGGGTCGAAGAGCGGGCATGATGAAGGCCGAAGTATACGCTCGGGGAAGCAATCACCGCGCCAGCGCGTAAAACGAACTAGCCGAAATAGGCCGCGTCACACTTTTTGGCGCTCGGCCGATGGTGAAGAGCGAACATGGTGATGCCCGCAGGTTTGGAGTCCCGAGCTACGGGCGAGCGGCTGGCCGATCCGCGTTTGCGGCGTGAGGTGGAAGCCGCGGTCAAGCGCCGCGTGAGCAGCGCGGACGCGGACGACGTCGTACAAGCCGCCTTGGCGGACATCTTATCTGCGCCGAGAGTGCCGGAAGACACCGAAGAATTCCGGCGCTTCGTGTTTGCCGTCACGCGCAACAAAGTGTTCGATCACTTTCGGCGCCGTGTGCGCGAAGTGCCGGAAGAGCAAGCGCACGAGCCCGCCGCGCCCGAGCCCCCGCTGGCCGCGCGCGATATATTGCGCTGGGCGGAAGACAAGCTACCCAGCGCCGAAGACCAGCACACGCTGGAGTGGATGCTGCGTGAAGGCGACGGTGAGAAGCTCGAGCACATCGCGCGGGACGTCAATTTGCCCGCGCCGCGCGTGCGACAGCGCGTGTCCCGTTTGCGCCGCTTCCTGCGTGAGCGCTGGGCGGCAGAGCTCATGCTCGGGTTGTTCGGCTTGGCCCTCATCACCCCTGTGGGTGTTTGGTACTACCGCCACCTGCAGCACCAAGAAGGCATCGCAAACCACGAGCCGGTGCTGCGCCCCGAGCCTCCACAAACGCCCGAAATGCAGGGCCGTGAGCTGCGTCGCCTGGCCCTCGAACGCTGCCAGAACGGCGGCCCCCAAGAGTGCCTGAACGGCTTGAATCAAGCCCGCGCGCTCGATGCCGCAGGCAACCGCGCAGCCGAAGTAGTGAACGCACGTAACCTCGCCGCGGCGCGCTTGGCGTCACCCCGGAGCTCGGCGTCGAGCGCCGCACCCAGCCCGCCCGCCAGCGACTCAGCGTCACCCCAGCCGCTGCGCCGCGAGCCGCCACGCCCCAGCAAAACGCCGAGCCCGTTCGGGACCGAGAGTGGGGCGATCCCAGCGCCCCCCAGCACCTCGCTCGGCAGCCTTGGCTCCATCGACAACGACGAACTGCCCGGCACGGGCGTCGCTCGCCCGCACAAGGCGACACACGTGCCAGCGCGTCACTTCGACAGCAAGTAAACCGCAGTCACAGTTTTCACCGCACGCGCGATGAGTCTGTGAAGCGACGTTCTCGACGACGCTGCTCACGATGAGCGTGAGCCCGCGCATCGCGACGTGACGCTTCTCCATTCGGCATTTGCCGAGGAAGGCCGGTCATGGAGCGATCGCGCGGGCGCCGCTTGGGCGTCAAGGGATGGGTGTGTGCGTTGGGCTTAGTCAGCGCCGTGTTGACGGCCACACCTGCAGGCGCGCAGGCCGCTGCTGCGCCGCAGCCGATCACGTTGCCCGAAACCGCAGAGCAAGCGGGAGTCGTGATCTTTCCGGCTCGCGCCGCGGGGCCACATCCAATCACGGTGCTACTCCACGGCATGTGCGGCGATCCCGCCCGCTCGTGCAGTCACTTCGCCGACGAAGTCACGCGCACTTCAACGCTGATCTGTCCACGCGCGAGCGTGCGTTGTACCGGCGGCGGCTCGAGCTGGCCGGAAATCGGCGTGGGCGAAGCCGTAGAACGCGCGGTCGCACGCGCCAAGCTGGCGCTGCCCGACGCGATCGACGATACGCAAGCCCGCACCCTGATCGGCTATTCGCTAGGCGCATACCGCGCGCAACAGATCGCGCTCACGAGCGGCGGCAGATACGCGCGCGCGATGTTCATCGGCGCCAGAGTTTCACTCGACCCGCGCTTGCTCACCCAAAATGGCGTAACGCGCGTGCTGCTCTGTGCCGGCGAATGGGACATGACTCACGACCCCATGCAGCACGAAGCCCAACGCCTACAACGCGCCGGCTTTTCGAGCCGCTTCCTCGGTCTGGGCCAAGTCGGGCACCTCTTCACGCCCAGCTTCGCAAGCTATCTGCCAGGCGCATGGTCTTGGCTCAACGGCGCGTAACGCCCCACGCTTGCACGACACTCCGAGGCGCTCTTCAAACTGAAAATGGACGTTTGAATCCCAACAGCGTTTCTGAGTTTCAAAGGGCTCCTCCGGAGGCGGCGCGATTTTGAATCGGCGCGGCGGCGGCTCACATCTTCGGGCGTTTGAAGCACCATTGTGCACGTCCCCCGTGGGATAGGCTCCCAGCCATCTCCCAGCCCTGAAGTCCCGCCGCGGTAGCTTTTCCTCTGGAGTCGCCCTCCTGGCCATCGTCTTCCGAGAAGCACATATACTCCCAGCGCGTGAGCGTAGCAGCCTGCTGCGCATTCGCGGGCGGCACGACGAATCTGCTCGAAGCGCCTCCCACCGCGCATCCCGCCAAGAACACCGCCGCAACACCCAGACTCCGAAGCTTGTTCATGTAGACCTCCAGCGACGAGCTTCTAGCGGGGTTTGGAGTCGGCGGCGAGCACGCACGAAAGCGGGGAGCGTGACCACGCGGACCCGCCTATTCGGCCGCGCTGACACGCCCATCGCCGCGACGGCGCGGAACAGAGCCGTGCAGGGAGGTGCGTGGCTGGATTGAGAGCGCCCACTCTCACTCCCCCTCAGGGTGATTGGGTAGGCTCGGGGTTAGCCGCGGTAGTGTTTGACGTCGGTTACTTTGCGCATGTTGGCGGCGTGCACTTCTAGGCCGCGTTGGCGGACGCCGAAGCGGTTGGCGAGCTTGAACACGCGCGGCAGGTGTTTCCAGAAAGGGCCTTTCCAGCCGAGGGCGCGGAAGGTGCCTTTCATCATCGCGTTCATCGCGGGGCTGACCACGGTTTCGGCGTTGGTCATCCAGTTCGGGTGGATCGCGGCGGCGCGCATGAGCTCTTGATAGAGCTCGTTCAGATCTAGCTCGGGCGACAGGAACCACGAGGGTAGGAACAACGGGTCGTCTTCGGCGAACCAACCCATGTCTTTGCATTGGCGTTCGAGCGGAGTGCCCGAGTACACGCGAATACCGGTGGAGAACAGCACCATGTCCGTCGGTGGGATGTGCTCTTGGCAAAACGCCAGCGTTTCGCGCACCGTTTCCATGGTTTCGCCCGGCGCGCCGAGCATGAAGAACCAGTACGTGGGCAAGCCGCCTTCGCGTAGCGCCTTCGCGGCGCGGATCACGGAGTGCTTTTGGAAGCCTTTGCGTAGCGTCTTGAGCGTGACCTCAGAAGCGCTTTCTGGCGTGCACATCACGCTCTTGAAGCCAGCGCGCTTCATGGCTTCGACCAGCTCGGGCGTGACGCCCGCGGGGTTCAAGCCCATAGTCGAGAGCTCGGCGTTCAGCGGCCTACGCGCGAGCTCTTCGCAGATGGCGCGTGCGTGAGAGAGCGGCAAGTTGAACGTGGAATCAACGAAATCAATGGCGCGCACGCCGTGCTTGTTCACGGCTTCGTGCAGCTCATCCACCACCTCCACCGGATCGCGCAAGCGATAGGCGTGGCCTTCGATGTTGTTGTACACGCAGTACGAACACTTCAGCGCGCAGCCGCGCTT
>JBDTYJ010000364.1:0-5757 GCA_040005755.1 Pseudomonadota bacterium | reverse complement strand
GGTGCTGCGTGACACACCGGTTTACGACGCGGCGGCCTGTGCAAAACATTGGCAGACGCTGCTCGCGCTGCTCGCGACGAGACTGAAGAGCTAGGCGTGGGCCAAACTCTGCCCTGCCAGTGGCCCCGAAAACCGATTCGCTCCGACGGTATGCACTTTTCAATCGACGGCGCGCGCGGTTGGCGCGCTGGGTTTACGAAGAAATGCGGCGCTAGCGCAAAGCCGGTGCCGTGCCACCAATCGAGTCGGCCTTCACTGAGAGGAGCTAGGCGGGTGCCGCGGCGTGCCACGGCGACGTCGGTGCCGCGGACTTTCCGGCGTGCGTCTGAAGAATTCGTAGTGCTCCGACTTGGTGGAGTTGGTCCTCGCCGTTAGCGGAGCTCGAAAATCGCTCTCGAACGGGCCGGTGAAGAAGTCGTTCTTGGGCAGGGCGACGAGGTAGCCGTCATCCAGGAGCTGATTCAGCTCGTCGAGCAGGGGCGGCTTCAAAATCGCCAGATTCATCGGCTGCATGTAGCTCGGCGGCGGGTAGCCGCAGTCGGCGTAAAACCAAGTGTCGAGTCCAGAGAAGAAATATACCTTCCGATCGGGAGCCGCAGTCGCGACTTCGGAGCAGTACATCAGCGGTAGCCCAAGGCCAGGGACCAGAGGCTGGGTCACGTCGGTATGGCTGACGACCGAGACCTGAGTTGCGGCCTTGGTCCAGACCCTATCCGAGTACTGCCAAGCGACCAGCGCGACCAGCGCCGTCGACACCAGCACCTGGACAGGCAGGATGGGCAGGACTGACTGGCGAAAGCGCAGCAGGCTAAGATCGAAGCACAGAAAGAAGCAGGTCAAGAACGCTGCCGACAAGTTGATCAGATTGTGCGGGTGACTGCGTCCGAAGAAATAAATGGAGCCCGACATCACCAGCGCCACCATCAGCAGCGTGGCGCCACCCCGCTTTTCTCCAAGCTCGACGCGCTTGCTGAAGGCTAGCCCACCGGTGAGCGCGGTGAGGGGCAGCAGCCACCAATAGAAGGACCCGCTCGCAATCTTCAACTGGCCACAACCGAGCTTTCGATACGTCAAGACGGCGTCGGAGATCGGACTACCCAGGATCGCGGTCGCGATACCGATGCAGGCGACGATGATGAACCCGCCCGGTGCAAGCTTTCGCAACAGCGCCCAAAGCTCCGGGAGCAAGGGAGCGCGCGAGCTCTTGCTGACAGCCGCCCGCAGCGCGAGGAACTCTGCGCCGATGGCGAGGCCGTAGCCACCGAGATAGAGCACACCGATGCTGCGAAAGAAGATGCACATCAGCCCGAGCAGGGCGGCGACCGCCCAGTGACGCAGGCCGAAGCGCAGGGCTAGTGCGACCGGCAGGATCCACAAATCCAGCCGCAGCGGTCCAACCTGCGGAACGGCGGCCGCACCGCCCCTCACGGCATAAATCCGGACGATGGCCACTGCCACGATCAGCGGGCCTGCCAGACCCGGCTCAGAAAACCAACGCCGCACCAGCACGAACAGGCCAACCAGCAGCGCGTAGAAACTGAGCGCAGTGATGAAGAAGAAACCCGCTGGGTCACCACCGAGCCACAGCCAGGCCTCGACGATCAGCGACAACGCATAATCGTACTGCATGTAGACGTGGTGAGGCGCAACGCCGTGGAGCAAGCGCAAACCCGGAGCCAGCATCGCCGAGGCGTCGTTCACGCTCATTGGGTCCGACGGCACGAGCGCGACCGGCAACAGTAGCAAAGCAGTGAGCGCCGACAGCGTGCGGCCGTGCCGTTGCCCCCAGCCCAAAAGGCCGCTCGCGGCGACGGCGGCGACCAGCACCAGGCAGCTCTTCGCGAACGAAGGGGCGACGGCAGGCAGCGGCACCGTGAAAGAGAACTGGCGTGCGAACAGTAGGCTGCCGACCACGCTGATCAGCAGGATGGCGGCGCGAACCCGCAAATCGGCCCAGCGCAGCAGATACGCCACGCCACACACCAGGGCTGTGGCGCTGAGGACCAGGGCGAGCAGCGCGAAGGGCTCCGCGCCGTCACCGTCGTCGAAGGCTGGCAACGCCCACGGCGTCACCGTCGAGAGATCGACTGGAAACTGCTGAGCCCACAGCGCGGGCGCAAAATGAAAAAAGACACGCCAGGCGAGCCAGCCCAGGGAGAGCGAAGCCAGCAGCAACAAGAGCTCGCCGCTATTGACGAGCGCCGCGCCAGCGCTGCGCAATTCTCCTCCGGGAGGCACGCTGAGTGGCGTTTGACCGGGCCCGCTAGTCATTCCGTGTGCATCCCATTCTTAGTCCCTGAGCTGCGAGGGTCCGCGTCGGGGAGTACCAAAGGCCGGAGAAAACAGCAAGCCGGGCAGCACTGCTTTTGGCCAATGCGGCGATGAGCACGACACGAACCTGCCGACACGGCGAGCTACGGCCAGATGCGGACTTCAGCCAGATGCAGGTACGTCTTCCTGTAAGTACGCAGGCGAACCCAGCGTGCTTCGCTGGAGTCGAATGAGACGTTCCAAGTCGTGAACTCCTCTGCTTGGCGCGCGACCATTTTCCAATTCTCGTGGTCGGTGCTGACCTCGACGTCCAACGGCACAGCTCGATCCGAACAGCAATCCAGACGGTTCTCGATTCGCATTCTAGAGATGCGCTGGGTCGCCCCCAGATCGAATTCGAGCCAAGGATTCACCTCCTCCGTAGTGTGGAAGAAGAAGTTTGGACTCTGCGAGCAGTGCTGCGCCGGCGAGGCGCAACCCAAGCCACCGTTCATGCTGGATGCCTTCCACGGCATGCCTG
The DNA here is from genome assembly GCA_040005755.1 of Pseudomonadota bacterium. GTDB lineage: Bacteria > Myxococcota_A > Polyangia > Polyangiales > Polyangiaceae > PMG-095. The sequence continues at coordinate 2,966 of JBDTYJ010000364.1, read as the reverse complement.
TTGCGAGCTCCCGCCCGTCACGAAAGTGGAGCGCGCCCGCGACGAAGACAAGCGCCAAGAGCGCGAGCAAGCCGAGCCGAAGGCCGCGTTCGAGGTAGTTGGCCCGCACAGCGCGCTCTCGCGCGTCGAGTTCGCCGCACAGCAATCGCGCGAGCGCCTGCAGCTCTGAGCAGACCAGCACCCGCGAGGCCTCCGGCAGCTCGGCGAAGGCGACGAACGATCCTGCACGTAGCAAAGGTCGCAGTGCCAGGGCCTTTTCCGAACCTTGCACTGCTCGCGCGAGCAGCGACTCGTCGAGCCTTTCCCAGACGGCCTCATCGTAAACAGTGCCGGCAACGCTATCCGATTCAACGGACAAGGCACACAGCGCCCAGTACACGGACTCCCGATACAGTTCGCTCGCGGCCGCCCGAAGCGACGCATCCTGCATCGGTTCGGCGGGCGCCAAGACGGTGCGCGCGATGGCTGCGCTGTGTCGCGCGCGCCGCGCGAGAGCCATGGTTCGCGAGCTGGGCTCGGGAAACGCGCGTTTCGACTCGGCCAAGGCCGCGCCTCGCCAAAACCACTCGACGACTCGCTTGCCGCGATGGGCCCCGGAGACGCGCACAGCTTGCTCGTTGTCAGACTTTCCGTCGGTCACGGACGACACCGAAGCAGAGTGTCGCCCGTGGGTCAACGCGTCGCCGCTGCGGGGGTCAACCCTGCCGCTGCGGCCAGATCAGCCCAAGCTCGGCGCGTTTGCGTCCGAGTTTCTCGCCGACTTCAGCGCACGTTTTGCGCGTGTGTCGCGGTCATGTCCCTCGACGGCTTCGTCGATGGGCCGAAGGGAGAGCTCGACTGGATCGGGCGCCATGAAGTAATGATCGTAACCTCAATCTGACTGCTACAATCCACGGGGTCGCTCGGCTGGCCAGAAGGGGCATCGAGTAGCCGTGCAGGATTTGGCGTTGCAGCGGGGCACCCAAAAAAACATTCGCATCGAGTTAGAAAAAACGCCGCAACGCCTCACCTCGGAGGTCTTGTTCATGGCCGGTGGCGCAGCGTTGGGCGCCGCCTTAATTTCCAGCGCGTTGACGATTCGCGCTGAAGGCCAAGCGGAGGAGTTCCTCGGGCGAAGGAAGCGGGACTCGCGGGACGCCACGAGTGGGGAAGAGGGGGAGGCGCTGCTGCGAGCCATCAAGCAGCTGGATCCCGATTTGCCCGTGCTGCTCATGACCGCGTTCCAATCCTTGGAAACGGCCGTGCGTTTGGTGCGGGAGGGCGCGAGTGACTACATCGCCAAACCGTGGAATGACGACAAGCTCGTTGCCACGGTCAAGAACTTGCTGCGCTTGCGCGAGCTCTCGCGCGAGAACCTGCGTTTTCGCACCCGCACCCATCGCGCGCAGGCGGATCTCGCGCAGGGTCATGACTTGTGCGGCTTGGTGTATGCCAGCGCTGCGATGCAAGAGGTCGTCACCCTGGCCGTAAAGGTAGCGCCCTCGGAGGCGGCTGTGCTGATCACTGGCCCGAACGGTTCTGGCAAGGAGCGCGTCGCGCAAATCGTGCAGGCCAACTCGCGTCGCAAAGGCAAGCCCTTCGTGCAGGTGAATGCAGGCGGCCTGCCGGATGAGCTCTTGGAGGCTGAGCTATTCGGCGCCGAAGCGGGCGCGTACACGGGCGCGAAAAAGTTGCGCATTGGTCGCTTCGAAGAGGCCGATGGCGGTACGCTGTTTTTGGACGAGATTGCCAATCTCTCACTCACCGGCCAAATGAAACTGCTGCGCGTGCTGCAATCTGGCCAATTTCAGCGCCTGGGCAGCAATCAAACGCGCAAGAGCGACGTGCGCCTGATCAGCGCTACGAATGCGGATCTGCCACGCGCCATTGCGCAAGGTACCTTCCGGGAAGATCTGTTCTTTCGCCTGAACGTGATTGAGCTGCAAATCGCCGCGCTACGCGCTCGCCCGGATGACATTCTGCCCATTGCTGAGCTCCTGCTCGGCAAGCACGGAAAGCAGAACGGTGTTCAGTACCAGCTGGACGCCGAGGCCAAGCGCGCGCTCGTCGATCATGAATGGCCGGGCAATGTGCGCGAGCTGGAGAATCGCTTGCAACGGGCGACCCTGGTCTGCCAACCACCGCGCGTCACCGCGGCGGATCTGGGGCTCGGCTCGAGCTCGGTCGCTGCGTCGCGCGCGCCCTCCAGTGCCGAGCCGCCGTTCTCAGCGCCGCCGCCCATCGAAACCTCCGCGCAGGATGCGGAGCGCCTCGAGCTCGAACGCGTGCTCGTGGAAAGTGGAGGCGTCATTGCTACCGCCGCCGCATTGCTCGGCATCAGCCGCCAAGCCCTGTATCGCCGGATGGATCGCCTAGGCATCGAGCTCGAGCGAAGGCCAAAAGGCGGATGAGCCAAAACGCGGTCCCGCTGCTTCTGCTCGGCGGCGCGCTGGCCGTTGCCGTGAGTTTGGCATTGTTGTTCGCCACGCGAGCTCGCGCGCTGCGCCAAGAGCTCGCGAAGACGGGCGGGGAATCCGCACAAAAGGAGCTGCTTTTACAGACCATCGTCGAAAATGCGCCGATGGCCATCGTGCTCTACGGCGACAACGGCAAGCTCGCTTACTCCAACGCGGAAGCGCGCGCGCTCTTCTTCGAAGGCCGCTCCCTGACCGGGGAGAACTTCTTGCGCCTGCTGGACAACGCCCCCGAAGCACTGCGCCAGGGCCTGCTCACGGAAAGCGACGCGCTGTTCACGGTCGAAGCAGACGGCGAGTCGCAGACCTACACCTTGGCGAAACGCCACTTCGAACACGAAGGGCTACCGCACACTTTGCTCATGGTGAAACACCTGAGCGCTGAGCTGGGTCGGCAAGAGATTGAAGTTTGGAAAAAGGTGATTCGGCTGATCAATCACGAGCTGAACAACTCGCTGGCGCCCATCTCATCCATGGTGCACTCCGCGCGCTTGATCTCGAAGAACCCGGAAC
>JBDTYJ010000363.1:0-5779 GCA_040005755.1 Pseudomonadota bacterium | reverse complement strand
CGCGAGATCCTGCAGCACAGCCCGCTCGCGCTGCGCTGCCTGAAGTCCGCCCTGAACGCAGACTGCGATGGCCAAGCGGGGCTACAAGAGCTGGCCGGCAACGCCACCTTGCTCTACTACATGACCGAGGAGGGCAAAGAGGGCAAAACCGCCTTCCTCGAGAAGCGCAAACCGAACTTCAAGAAGTTCAAACGCTTGCCGTGAGCATGAGCCCCGTTTCCTCGGCCTCTGCGCCCGGCGCAAGCGGCGCGCTCGGCGTGCGCCCGGGCTCACTGGGCGCGTGGCTGCTCGCGAGCCGCCCCAAGACGCTGAGCGCCGCCGCCGTGCCCGTGCTGGTCGGCACCGCGTGCGCCTCTGCGCGCGGGCACGTCAGTTGGGGCCCGGCACTGGCCGCACTGCTCGGTGCGCTACTCCTGCAAATTGGCGCCAATTTCGCCAATGATGTGTTCGACTACGAGAAGGGCGCGGACACCGCCGAGCGGCTCGGACCAACGCGAGCAGTACAAGCGGGGCTGCTCAGCGCGAGGAGCATGCGCTGGGGCATGGTGTTGGTCTTTGCGCTGGCGCTCGCGCTCGGCGTGTACCTGATGACGGTTGCGGGCTGGGCGATCTTGCTGATTGGCGTCGCGTCCATCGTCTCGGCGATTGCGTACACCGGCGGGCCATATCCGCTCGGTTACCACGGTCTCGGGGATGTCTTCGTCTTCATCTTTTTCGGTTTGGTGGCGGTCTGCGGCACAGTTTTCGTGGAAATTGGACAAATCCCGAGCATCAGCTGGTTTTGCGCCGTGCCCGTGGGTGCGCTCGCAACCGCGATCCTCGTCGTCAATAACCTGCGCGACAGGGACACTGATCTGCGCGCGGGGAAGCGCACCCTTGCCGTACGTTTTGGGCGCAGCTTTGCGCTGGCGCAGTATCGGGCGTTGCTCGGCGTAAGCTATGCGGTACCCGTGTTGCTGGCGGCGCTTCGCGTTGCCCCGTATGAGGTGCTGTTGCCGCTGGTTTCATTGCCGCTGGCGTTCAAGACCGAGCGCGCCGTGTCGAGAACAGAAGGCCGAGCGCTCAATGCGCTGCTGGCAGGCACTGCAAAGTTGCTATTGATCTTCGGCGTGCTGTTCGCGCTCGGCTTGACCATGCCCGGCTGGTATTCGCACGCCGGCCCAGCGAGCCCGCCATGACCCTAGGCCTGTCCCTGGTCAGCACCGAGCGCGCGCTTCCCCGCCCCGCGCGAAATGCTCGCCAGGGCTGGGCGACCCGGGCGGCTTGCATCATCACCCTGACCGGTGAAGACGGCGCTCGTGGCTCGGGTGAAGCCTCGCCCCTGCCCGGCTTTAGCCCAGACTCCCTCAGCGACTGTCAAGCTGCGCTCAGCGCCCTCGACACTCGCAACTTACCCTCCCGATTGGAGCCAGGCCAATCGATCGCGGAGGCGCTGGCCAGCGTGAGTGGGCGCCTGCCAGCGAGCCTGCCCGCGGCACGCTCTGCCCTGGAGTGCGCGCTCTTGGATCTGTGGGCCCGTGCAGCAGGCAAGCCGGCCTGGGTCCTGATCGGTGCACCGAACCAAAGCGCTCCCGCGCCGCGCACTGTGGCAGCGCTCCTACAGGGAGAGCCCGAGTCAGCATGCGAACAGGCCCAAGCGGCCTACGCGCGCGGCCAGCGCTGCTTCAAGCTCAAGGTGGGGCGTCCTCATTCCCTACCGCGCGAGCTCGCAGCGGCGCGCCAGCTGCGCGCTGAGCTTGGGCCACACGTGCGCTTGCGCTTGGATGCCAATCAGAGCTTCAGCGCGGAGCAGGCTCGCGCCTGCTTGCTGCAATTTGCGGCGTTGAACATTGAGTTCATTGAGGAGCCATGCACGCCCTATGACCTCGCGTGCGTGCCCGACCTACCGCTGCCGTTGGCACTCGATGAGTCCTTGGTTACGCTCGCGTCGACCGCGTTGCCACTGCGCGTGCGCGCGCTCGTGCTCAAACCAGGGCTGCTTGGCGGGGTTTCAGCCTGTATCGCGTGGGCCGAGGCCGCGCGGCGAATCGGCGCTGAAGTGATCGTGTCGCATACGTTCGACGGACCGCTGGGGCTCATGTTGAGCGCAGCGCTCGCACTCAGCATCGGCTCGGAAACGTTCGCACAGGGGCTAGATCTGCACGGGGCCGGCTTGGAAGGCCTGGCTTTGCCGGGTTATTCACATGGCCAGGTGCAGGCTTGGTCCGCGCCCGGGCTCGGCGCACTGGAGCTCGCGCCGTGACCCTACGCGCCGTGACCCTATCCATCTCGCAGGCGGGGCGCGCCGCGCCGCGCCTCGAGGCGCTGGCGTGCGAGGGCGAGCGCCTCACGTTCGGCGCGCTCGCCGCGCGGGTGGAGTACCGCATTAGCGCACTTGCCGCCTTCGCCGTATGCAGTGAACGCCCGGTCGCGTTGCTGGTCGATGGCAGCGTGCACATGTTCGAGCTCCTCTATGCGCTGATCGAGCTCGGCATTCCCTTGCTACCGATCCACCCGCGCCTCACCGCCAAAGAGCGCGCGCACTTGCTCGAACTCAGCGACGCGCAAACCCTACTTGACCCAGCTCAAATCGAGCCAGCGCGAGCGGCGCACGGCGCGTGGCAGCCGGCACAGATCCCGGACGAACGGGCTTTGGCGTTTGTCCCGACTTCGGGCTCGAGCGGCACTCCAAAGCTTACTTTGCTGAGCCGCCGCGCATTCCTCGCGCTGGCGGACGCGGACGCGGAGCGGGTTCCGCCCCGGAGCGAGGACCGCGCGCTGTTGTGCCTGCCTTTGTCGCACGTCGGCGGCTTGTCCGTCGTTCTGCGTTGCCTGCTGGCGCGGCGCTGCTGCGTGGTTTTTCGTGGCCCGGGCTTGCTCGACTCGATCCCCGAGCTGGCTCAGACCTTGGTGGACGAACGCATCTCGCTATTGTCGCTCGTCCCACCGGTGTTGGCCCGTCTGCTGCGCGAAGCGCCCGGTGCGCTGGCGCAGGCCCCGCTGCGTGCGCTGCTCTTGGGTGGGCAGGCCTGCTCCGAGGCGCTATTCACGGAAGCACGCGCGCACGGCCTACCGATCCTCACCAGCTACGGGCTCACTGAGACTTGTTCGCAAGCGAGCACGCTCGCATGGCCTGTGCCGGAGCGCGTGGGCACGCGCAATGGCGTGGTCAGTGTCGGCTTTGCGTTGCCCGGAGTGGAGCTGCGCGTGGCGCAGGGCCTGATCGAGGTTCGCGGACCGACGCTATTCAGCGGCTATGTCGGCGAGCCCTCGCCGTTCACCGCGGACGGCTTCTTCCCCACGGGTGATCGCGGCGAGCTCGACCCGCAGCTCGGACTATTCGTGTTCGGTCGCCAAAACGAGCTCATCATTACTGGGGGTGAGAACGTGGACCCGAGCGAGGTCGAACACGCGCTGTTGGCGTGCGGCGGCCTCGGCGCCGTAGCGGTATTCGGAATCCCGGATGCGGAGTTCGGTGCAACGGTAGCCGCGGCGCTTGAGCCCGCACCGGGCGTGCCGTTCGATGAGCGCACGCTGTTCGCCGCGCTCGACAAGACCCTCGCGTCCTTCAAGCAGCCTCGCGTAGTCCGCGTAGTCGAGGCGCTGCCGCGCTTGCCCTCTGGAAAGCTCGACCGAGCCCGGATTCGCCAAGAAACAAGCGCGACGCTGCGTGCGCCGGAACGCCCGCCGCGGCACTGACGCGCGCGACAGTGCCGAGAGCTCGGCGCAATTCCTGCGTCCGAAGCGACCGAAAAATTATGTCGAGAGCGTCTATCGAGCCGTTCGCTCGCGCGAGCTCCGGAAGGCGCGCGGCCAAAATTTGTGACCCTTTTTATGAGCCGAAGCGCACACGCTCGGACATACTACCAGACGAATATCTGTCGTCACTTCTGGCTGGACTGGCCCGGCCGTGGTGATGGTAGGCTCTGAGGCCCTGTGCTCATCAATCGTAAGCGGCAATCCGACTCTGAATCCACGTTCAGGCACCCAACGCAAATCAGTGCACAGGAGGCTCGGTCGAACCCCAGCTCCGTGAAGTACTCCCTGCAGCGAGTCGGGCTCGCGTGTCTCGGAGCGCTCGGCACCATCGGCCTGTTGGCGCTCGCCGCCTGCCCGGGCACCCTGGAAAATCCGGATCAAGTAATCGTTGCGCCAGCCGCTGGCAGCCCCGGCACTGCCGGCGGCGGTGGGGACACGGTGGATCTCAGCTGCGTTACTCCGCTCTTCAAGAAGAGCTGCGGGCAAAGTGGCTGCCACGGCGCGATGAGTCCCGCGGCCAGTCTCGACCTCGTGACGCCCGGATTTGCAGCGCGCATGGTCGACGTGAACGCACCCCACGAACAGACCAATGGCCCCTGTACGCCGGCCAAACTCATTGACTCCGCAAACCCCGCGATGAGTTGGCTATTGATCAAGGTTCTCGGCACTCAAACAACGTGCGGTCTCTTGATGCCATTCGGTGGTACTAAGCTCCCAGATGCCGACCTCGCCTGCATAACGACGTTCGTGAATGACGAAGCCGCCGCGCACGCGAGTACCAGCGCTGGTACCGCGGGTGCTGGCACCAGCGCGTCGAGTGGTGGATCTAGCGGAGCCTCTGCGGGTAGCGGTGGGATGTGATGCGAAACAATGATGTGTCGGCACGCGCGGTCATCGGTCTGAGTTTGGGGTTGGCACTGGCGCTCACAGCGCCGCTCGCGGCAGCCAAGGGCAAGGCCGCGGCTAGCGCTGCCTCCAAGAGCAAAAAGAGGGTCGTCGTCGGCGCGTTCGAAGGCCCAAAGAGCAGTGAGGCGCGTAAAGCGGTGATCGCCGCGCTCAAAGACGACGGAGGCTACGATGTCAGCGAGACGAGCGACGCCAAGCCCGGCGCTGACGACAAGAGCTATGCCAATGCCAGTAGCGGTGCCACGGCGGTGCTCGTCGGGACCGTAAAGAAGAGCGGCTTGGTGCTCAGCGTGCGCAACGGCGCCGACGGCGCGCTCGTCCAAAACATCGAGGTCAAAGGCGAATCGCCCGCTAAACTGAATAAGAACATCGGCGATACGCTCGGCGCGAGTGTGAGCGATGCCATCGCGCAAACCAAGCCGGCCGCCAGCGACGAGCCGGCGTCGGACAAGGCTGAAGACAAGCCCGAAGCCGACGCTGAAGAGAAGCCGGCCGAGGCGGAAGAAGCCAAGCCCGAAGCCGCCACCGATTCGGGCGGGGGATATTCGGACGCGCATTCGCCGCTCGAGATCGAAGCGGGCCTGCGCGCGGTTCATCGCAGCTTCACCTGGCACGACACCCCCCCCGACATTCATCCGGACGCCGGCTACCCGGTACCACAATCTTACAAGCTGCCTCTCGGCCCGGCAGTGTTCATCAACGGCACGCTCTATCCGCTGGCGTTTGGCTCACGCGGCGCTGCGGGCAACTTCGGCATCACCGGGGGCTATGAGCGCAATTTCGCGACCAAGTCCGTTTACAACGAGGGGCTGGCGAACGAAGGCAAGCTGACCACGCTGGCTTATCAATACTTCGTGGGCTTGAAGGGACGCATTCCGGTTGGCGAGCACCAATTTGGGATCGTGGCCGCTTACGGGCAGCAGGTGTTCAACTTGCTGGGCGACGAAAAAGACCCGATCACGCCGGACGTTTGGTACAAGTTCTTCAAGCTGAGCGCTGAAGGGCGCTTCCGCTTCGATGCGCTCACCATTGGCTTCCACGTCGGCACGCGCATCGTGAGCGACACCGGCGGCTTGAAGCGGGATTGGTTTCCGCACGTGAAAACTCAGGTGCTGGAGGCCGGCGTGCAAGCGGG